>WLNJ01000012.1 GCA_009699865.1 Actinomycetota bacterium | reverse complement strand
TTGACCGTGATTATTCCGGCCCTGAACGGAACTGGTGCTGGTCTTGGTGAGCTGACTGGTGGCATCGTGCTGACTGACTTCGCACTGAAGATCACACGCGCGAACTACCTCAAGGCTGGTGCATGCCCAAGCAACAAGAAGTGGGCAATTAAGACAACAGTTATCTACTCCAAGCTCAAGGGTGAGTTGACTAACCCGAGCCCAGCACAGAACATCGTGACCTACAACAACACCTGCAAGGCGTAGTACTCAGCCAGCAAGAGTTGTGAACGGGACGGCCCCGCCATACGGCGGGGCCGTTTCTCGTTCATAGGGACCACCTTCTCTCGCACCAAGGCTTTACCCCGGCTTGTGGAACTTCTGACTTGCTTGTGAGAGAATCGGCACATTGCACATCTCTGCCTGGCATTGAGCACGGCAGATGTACGGAGGAGAGATCATGAGACGGATTCTGGTTGGAACAGCAGTACTTGCGGTGACAGTGGCATTTGTTCCCGCGGCGTCCGCAGCCTTGGTTCAGCAGGCGATCGTCAAGGCCAGCCCGGCGACTGGGACAGGTGATCCAAAGGGCAAGAGTTACGTGAAGATCGATTCGTACCTGTCTACGCGTGATCCGGCTTCAACGCGCGGTGCCTACAAGACGAATCCGGTCGGCAAGGTCTTCATGACCTTCCCAGCGGGCGGTACGGTCAACAAGACCTCGGGTCCTGTTTGTAATCAGAGTGAGTACACGACTCCTGCAGCGTTGAAGACTCTTTGTGCCAGCTCTCTGATTGGTACGGGTTGGGCTTTGCTCAACCATGGTTCGAGCGAGGCCTCAGCCCAGTTGACTGGTGCTGCTAGCTACTGCCTTACGGCTGAGAAGTCGACGTACATGGCTACTTATGAGGGTGTTGCCTCGGCTGGTCCTAGCTGCTTGCCTCAGGGTGACATTTGGGTTCAGCTCTCCGCGTACCAGGGGGGTATTCAGAAGGCTCAGTGGTGGTGTTATGGCGATGCTGGTGCTCCTAAGCCTGGTGCTGCTTGCAACAACAAGCAGTCCGGTGGTGATGCCACGGGCAAGCTCTACAACAAGTTCAATGACACCACCAATGCGAGCAAGTTCAATGGCTGCAACATCATCTTTGCCAATGACAATGCTGTTGCTCCGCTTGCCTTCGGTGGCGTTGCCAACCAGTGCAAGAACCGTTTGACCGTGATCATTCCAGCCCTGAACGGGACTGGTGCTGGTCTTGGCGAGCTGACTGGTGGCATCGTGCTGACTGACTTCGCACTGAAGATCACACGTGCGAACTACCTCAAGGCGGGTGCATGCCCAAGTAAGAAGACTTGGACTGTGAGCACTCAGGTTGTGTTCTCAAAGCTGAAGGGGGAATCTGGCGTCGCGCCACCAGCCCAGACCGTTACCAGCTCCCAGCGGTGTCGCGTCTGAGCTGACGCGCTCGAATATCTGGCTGTACAACGGCCCCGTCGACGAGACGGGGCCGTTTTGCGTTGGGAGTGCTTGCGATCTCCTTACCCAAGCTTTCCCCGGGAGCGCCGGGAATAGTCAGAGTGAGATTGAGCACGGGGCGCCACTAGAAGCAGGGAGGAAGAACATGAAGGTCATGACAGCATTGACCGCAGTAGTTGCAGTTCTTGTGGTTCCAGCGGCTTCGTCCGCAGCAATCAGCCAGCAGGCGATTGTCAAAGTCAAGTCGACTGCCGGGGCCCTTGCTCCTAAGGGGAAGAACTACGTGAAGGTGGATGCGTACCTCTCAACCCGCGACCCAGCGTCAGGCAGACCACAGTTGAAGGCCAACCCGGTATCTAAGGCTGTACTGGCCTTTCCGCCGGGATCAACCATCAACCCGAAGGCAACCCCAGGATGTCACTTGAGTCAATATTCGCCAGTGAGCACGCTCAAGGCCAAATGCGCCAAAGCGCTGGTCGGAATGGGCTGGGCATTCGTGAACACTGGTTGGGATGGCGCGTCCGCACGGACTCAATTGGCGGATATCTCTGGAGGTCCGAACTCCCCGGCTCGGTGCGCAGATCCGGTCGCACCAGTTGGAGCTACCGTCAATCAGGATCCTCAATACAGCGCCACATATGAGGCTGCTGGGGTTCCCGGTTGTGTGCCGGTAGGTCACATCTGGAGTCGGGTCTATGCCTACCAGGGCGCGATCATCAACGGCAAGTATCTGAGCAACGGGATTATCTTTGCCAACGACAACTCAGTCGCAGCAATCGCTTTCGGGGGTACCACGAAGACAAACACGCTGACGGTGCCGCTGCCTGCCCTCAACGGGACGGGCGCTGGCCTCGGTGAGCTTCCATTCGGCTGGGTCCTTTCGGACTTTAAGCTGAACATCACCAAGACGAACTACCTCAAGGCTGGTGCGTGCACGAGTTCCAAGAAGTGGACGGTGAAGTCAACCGTCAGCTTCTCGAACTTCAAGCCAGACGGCGCGCTACCGGGCCCAGCAAGTCAGGTCAAGTCAACAGTCTCGCCCTGCCGACCATAGGCACGGGGAAGCGCTTATAACCTGGTCGCCCAATGCATCTATGGGCGGCTAGGAAAGCGCAGCAGGAGTACTCGATTTACAACGGTGTCGGGCCTGTATCTCAGGTCCGACACTTTCCGTTTCTGGACAGCAGCAGCTTGAGGTCGTGCGCCAGGCCCTCCGGGGTTAACTGCGAAACAGGCCAGGAGACGCAACGCTTTCCGTCCCTGTCAAGAACGAAGACGTAAGCGCTGTGGTCCATGTGGGTGCTCTGGCCCGCCACGCCATAAGACTTCCAGACCTTGGCCAGCTGATTCTCCGTGCCGAGCGCCCAGCGGATCCTGCCAGTCATCTGCTGGCTGGCGAGCCAGCGCCTGACTGCATCGGAGGTGTCTCCTTTGGCATCAACCGAGACGGCGATGACAGGCACATCGCTGCCGGACTGGTCAAGTGCACCTCTGATCTGCTGCGCGGTCAGGGGGCAGATGTCCTTGCACGACGTATAGAGGAAGGTCAGTATCGCCGGCGCCCCAGTAACGGTCTTCAGGCTTACAGGCTTACCGTTCTCATCAGTCAGAGCAAAGTCCACCACTGGAACTTCCTCGGGCATGAGGGAGCCGGAGTAGCCGGCGTCGGTCGAAAGCGAGGCTGTCGGGCGCGTGACTACGGCGAGCGCGATACCCATCAGCGCGAGGCCGACTATTACGATCACGACGAGTTTTGTGCGTGCTCCGACCACGGGGGGAGCCTAACGGGATTCTCCGGCTATCCTTTCCTGACTATGGAAGGCTCAGTACAGGATCCAAACCAGGCAACGACAGCCGCCGGGCTGATCGCAGACATAAAGCTGCGCGTGGCCGAGGTTGCCCCAGCTGAGATCAAGGACGGACTGCCCGAGGGTGGTGTTCTGATTGACGTCCGTGAAGACGGCGAGTACGCAACAGGGCACATTCCAGAGGCGCACCACATTCCCCGCTCATACCTTGAGATGAGGATTGAGAACATTGCGCCAGACCGAGACACCCCGCTTGTTCTCTACTGCGCTGGCGGAGTCCGCTCGCTGTACGCGGCCAAGACTCTTGTTGATGACCTTGGTTACACGGACGTGAAGTCCCTCACTGGGGGAATTACGCTCTGGAAGGATGGGGGACACCCCGTAGAGATGCCCAAGACCCTTACGCCGGTGCAGGCTGAGCGATACAGCCGTCACCTCCTGCTGTCGGAGGTTGGTCTTGAAGGTCAGCAGAAACTGCTCGACGCGAAGGTTCTCCTATTGGGTGCGGGCGGCCTTGGTTCGCCCACGGCTCTCTACTTGGCCGCGGCTGGTGTTGGCACGCTCGGGATCATCGACGGCGATGTGGTTGACCGCAGCAACCTCCAGCGTCAAGTCATTCACACCGAGGATCGGATTGGCACGCTCAAGGTCGAGTCGGCAGCAGCGTCGATCAACGCTCTGAACCCGGATGTGGAAGTTGTTCAGTACCCGTACCGGATCGGGCCGGACAACATCATGGACATCCTGCCGAACTACGACATTGTCGTCGACGGGCTTGACAACTTCCCGACTAGGTATCTACTCAACGACGCTTCTGTACGACTCAAGATCCCTGTCGTTTCAGCCTCCATACTTGGCTTCGAGGGTCAGATCTCGGTCTTCTCTCCCTATGAGGGGCCCTGCTACCGCTGTCTCTTCCCGGTTCCGCCCCCACCAGAGCTCGCTCCTTCCTGTGGTGCCAACGGTGTACTCGGAGTGCTTCCAGGGACCATGGGGCTCTTGCAGGCAACGGAGGTAATGAAGCTGATCCTCGGGCAGGGCGACACGCTTGTGGGCAGGCTCTTGCTCTATGACGCACTCGCAACGTCGTTCACCGAACTCAAGATAGGAAGGGACCCTGAGTGCCCAATCTGCTCCCGGGCCCCGGATGCCATCAGCGACTCTGAGATGGGTGTCTTCCCCGACTACGACGCCTTCTGCGACGGCTCTCACTAGGCTCCCACTCATGGCTCTTGTACGCATACCCCCAGTTCTGAGACCGAGTGTCGGCGGCGAGCGCGAAGTTGAGGCCGCTGGTAGCAACATCGGAGAGGTCCTTGCTTCCCTAGTTGCTGATCATCCAGCCACCAAGGACCAGATTTTCGGTGCTGATGGCACTCTCAACCGCTACGTCAACGTTTACCTCAATGACGAAGACGTAAGAGTTCTCGATGGTCTTGATACGACGGTCGGTGCCGGCGATCACTTGGTGATTCTGCCCGCAATGGCCGGCGGTAGCTGACCCTCGCCCACACGCTTGGTTTGTTCCCCAAGCGGCGCTAGACTTCCCCTAGGTTAGCTTCATGACTGAACCGCTCCTAAACCGTCCCTGCGGAGGCCGCTTCGGCGACATCGTCCAATCCATTGGAGCGACGCCCCTTGTCGAGCTTAAGAGGCTGTCTCCCAAGCCAGGCGTTCGGATCTGGGCCAAGCTTGAATCGCGCAATCCCACGGGCTCGATCAAGGACCGAGTTGCACGCGCGCTGATCGAGGACGCCGAAGAGAAGGGCGCCATTGGACCCGGTATGACCATCCTTGAGCCCACCAGCGGCAACACGGGCATCGCACTGGCAATGATCTGCCGTCGGAAGGGGTACCCGCTGCGGGTTGTTATGCCCGAGAGTGTCACGGTGGAGAGAACCCAGCTGCTGAAGATGTACGGCGCTGAGATCATCTACTCCGAGGGCGCCAAGGGTTCCAACGGAGCAGTGGAGATGGCCCTTGACCTTGCTGAGAAGGACTCATCCGTTTATATGCCCTACCAGTACGGCAACCCTGCCAATCCGGCAGCGCACTACAACGGCACCGGGCCAGAGATTCTCGAGGAGCTCGATGACGTAGCCGCGTTTGTTGCGGGCCTCGGTACTGGCGGAACGCTGATGGGCGTTGGTAGGCGCCTTAAGGAAACACTGCCAGATGTCAAAATCGTTGCTGCTGAACCAATGCAGGGCGAGCCAGTTCAGGGCCTTCGGTCGTTGGATGACGGCTTCATCCCACCCATCATCGATCTCAGCATGCTGGACAGGAAGATCATGGTCAGCAACCGGGACGCGGTGCTCTGGACGCGCAAGCTTCTTGACGAGGAGGGGATCTTCGCTGGTGTTTCCTCCGGCGCTATCGCCCGCGTGGCGGTTCGGATTGCCGATGAGATTGATGAGGGCAACGTCGTGTTCATCATTTGCGACGACGGCTGGCGCTATCTGTCGTCTGGTATTTACACCAGGCCAGTTGATGAGATCGAGAGCCTTGAGTCAACCCTCTGGTGGTGACCGCAACGAGCCGGGCATTCCGGCGCTAGGATCGAAGCAGAGCAAACGCGGCAAGGGAGAGCAACATGTTTAGTCAAGTGGGACCATTGGAGATAGTTCTCGTAGCGGCCATCGCACTGCTTGTGCTCGGCCCAAAGCGTCTCCCAGGCGCCGCTCGCTCGCTTGGTAAAGGGATCCGCGAGTTCAAGCAGTCAGTCAGTGATGCTGTCCCTTCCCAGGATGAACTCAACGCTCTCGTCGAGGCGACCCCTGCTGAAGATCCAGCTGTCAAGAAGGTCTGACCGAGCGCAGTGAAGGTCCCACTAGCTTTGATGGATGAAATCCTCGTCCACGCTCGCGAAGAGTTTCCTAACGAATGCTGTGGCATGGTCGCGTCCAAGGATGGGCTAGCGGTCAAGGTATTCCCGGCGGTCAATGCTGCAGCGAGTCCCCTCCGTTATGAGATTGATCCCATGGAGCAACTCAAGATAGAAGAGGAAATCTGGGACGCGGGATGGGACCTAGGGGTTATTTACCACTCTCACACTCGGAGCGATCCGGTCCCATCCGAGACCGACCGCAACCTAGCCTTCCACCCTGATTCGATCTACATGATCATCGGGATTGCTGGCTTTGACCGTGAGGTTCCTCTTGAGGAGCAGAAACCAGCGGATGTCCGAGGCTGGTTCATCCGTAAGGGTGTCTCCGAACTTGCTGAAATGGAGGTCGTATGACCATGACTGACCCAATTGGCTGGGTTAGGGTTGCGGTGGCCAGTAACGGCCCGGAGGGGGAGATGCTCGCGGCTCGACTCAACGGGGAGGGCATCCCATCCATGATCGTCCGATCAGGAGGGTTTGACGTCCCGGGTTTCCTGGCAGCTGGACCTAGAGATGTGCTCGTTCCACCCGAGGCCGAACCCCGGGCGCGAGCACTACTCGGTACTGCTTCCGACGCCTGAGGGTTCTAGACGAGTGCCGGCGTGCGGTCGCGTGACCGCTCGACGATCTTTGCGATCTGCTCTGCTGCGTGGTCAAACTCGCCCTCTGAAAGGACGGGAGTTCCCTCGAACGGAAGGTCGCGTGTGATCTGAGCCCAGTTGGAGTCAGTTGCGTACTCGTCGTTAACCCTGACCGTGACAGGCCTCGGGATGCGATGAGTGCGTAGGAGGACGAGGTGGAGCGGGTCACGCCTGCGCCAGCCGAGACGGCGCTCTGCGTAATCAGGTGCCCAGACATGGAACGGTGAGAGCTCGTTGAGGATACGACGGTCAGTGATCGTCCACTGCTGGACGGCCTCGGCCCATGCGCGGATCCTAATACGGTCAGGCTGAGGGAGATGACCTTCAGGCGCGATCTCTACTGGGGCTGGCTCACCGTCAGTCCAGACGCCTTCTTCCATTGCGCGCTCCAGCTCGGGGCGGTGGCTCTCGCGGACAAGGTCAACGCGGTGGAAGTCAAAGGTGGGGTAGAGGAAGAAGCGGTCGTGCTCCAGCTCTTCGGCGCCTCCACGGCGGAGTGTTAGGAGCTGCTCACCTTCGGCGAGTGCTCTGACTGTGACTGACCATTCCTTGTAAGAGATAGGCATTGAATTTCCTGGCGTTAGATGTTTAAAGGGGTTCCGTCCGGCGATCCTGCTAGCCGTTGGTTGACGGGTGTGTCGTTAACTCAGTGTGAAGCATCAATGTTCGAAAATCAAGCAATGACGGCTCAAAAGCGGCTATCCGTGAGCAAAATCACAGATAGCGCGAAGTCGGGGGAGCGGGAGCTGGGTGGTCCGCCCAAGGCATTTGAGCCGACCTCGGGCTGGCAGATAGCCAGCCCGCTGCCTGCTCCCGGTTAGGCCGCGTTAGAGAGCTGGTGCTCTGTTGCGGCGAGGTGCTGATGAGACGGGCAGTAGCCGTTGTGAGCGAGAGGTACCCGCTGACAGGCTGTTCCGCGCCGCGTTGTTGCTCGACACTGGATCGGGTTCCCCTGTAGGTCATAACCTGTCTTTGGGAGCCTGGAAATGTAATCGGCGGCCACTGTCATGTGGCTGTCGACTGACTCCCAGACCCGCCGCTGAGACCCCAGTGGAAAGAACGATCGGATCTCGCAGAACAAGGTCTTCGCAGGTTTGGCGAAGTACTCACGGTCGTGCATCATCCGTTCGAGGTTCTCTTCACATGCTTTCAACACACGCAAATGATTTGTTCCGTCGAGATCGCCGTAGCGGTCGGGCAGGATTTCGGATGCAATCGACCTATATATGGACCTGCTGACTTCGTAGAGCATTCCTGATTCCCCTCCTGCAATTCGTTGCCCGGTATGTGACTGCTAACAGGGGGGCGTTACGAAAGTTGCGGCGCGGAAATGCTTGCTGGGTCTGACTCTGATGGATCCCAGCGCACTATTGCTGGCGTTTGGCCTTCTAGCAGCGAGGAGTGGAAACCGGCTAGGTCGGCTCTGGTGTCGGGGAAGTCGCTCCGGCGGTGGGCCCCGCGAGTTTCTTCGCGTGTGAGGGCGCTGAGCGCCACCAACCTTGCGAGGGGATGCTCGTCGCCTAAGAGGGACTCCAAACCCTCCCGATTACGGAGAAGTCCGGCGTTAGCCCAGAGCGCCTCTCTGGTCGCATCTGATGGAAGGACGGGTCCTGGGCAGTCAACGACGGTGACCGGGCCAGACCGCCCTGGCATTGCTTCGAGACTGGCAAGCGCGGCCCTCCGACCGAATACAAAGCATTCAGTTAGGGAGTTAGAGGCAAGTCGGTTAGCCCCATGCAGACCAGTGCAGGCCGTTTCCCCAACTGCGAACAGGCCAGGAAGTGTCGACTGACCATTGAGATCGGTCTGGATTCCACCCATCACATAGTGGGCCGCAGGGGCAACTGGGACTAGCTCAGTCGCGGGGTCGATCCCGCACTCCAACAGAGACTTGAAGACATTAGGGAACAGCCGGGGGTCAACGCTGCGCATGTCCAGTGCTACCGATTCCGCGCCCGTGTCTTGAAGCCGCTCATGGATGGCAAGTGCAACAACATCCCGAGGTGCGAGTTCATCAACGAAGCGCTGGCCATCGGCGTCAACCAAGACAGCTCCCTCACCCCTTATTGCCTCAGTGACGAGCATCCCGTCACGGTCGCCTCCCATTGCGAGTGCGGTCGGATGGAACTGGACCATCTCCAGGTCGGCGAGTGCTGCTCCGGCTGCGTGGGCCACAACCAATCCGCGGCCGATGGTGCCCCGTGGGTTACTGGTGCGCTTCCACATTGCGGCAGCCCCGCCTGTGGCAAAGATCACGGCCCGCGCGTGGACGCTCTCTCCAGTGGAGATATGGATGCCACGGCAGTGATCGCCATCAGACAGGAGAGAGTCCACCCGCGTGTCCTCACGAACTGTGATCAGCGGGGACTCTGCGGCCTTAGCTGAGAGTGCGCGGGTGATTCGACGGCCGGTGGCTGCTCCTCCTGCATGAACGATGCGGCGCTTGCTATGTCCACCCTCAAGTCCCAGCGCTGGGCGTCCGTGCCGGTCTCGGTCCCAAGCTACTCCCAGTTCGGTCAGATCACGAAGGACCATGTTGGCCTCAGCGCAGAGCACGCGTGCAGCGGAGGCCCGGCCTGCCCCGCGGCCCGCAGTGATCGTGTCCTCGAGGTGCAGGGAAGGGCTGTCGTCTGCAGCAAGCGAAACTGCGAGGCCACCCTGTGCCCAATAGCTGGCGGATTCAGCAAGTGCGGTGGCGGAAATCAGAGTGACGCTTGCCCCAGCGTTCGCGGCCGTCAATGCTGCATAGAGGCCTGCCGCCCCAGCCCCAACGACGACAAGATCGCTTCGTCCGGTTTCGGCCATGGTCCTACGCTACCCGGAGTCGTTAGCGGGCGAGGGCCCGGTTCCATGCAGAGATCACAGTCTCGGCGCAGGCGTCGCTCGACCAGCGCTGCGCAGAGATCCGACCACCAGTGGTCTCTTTCAGTTCCAGCAGCTCAGTCGCGGCTTCAGTCCAACTGGCGAGATCCCAGTTGAGGCCCCTTGCTCCGACAACCCCCTTGGTTGCCTCTTGGGCGATTCCGACGGGGGTGGACAGGACTGGGGTTTCGCAGGCGAGAGCCTCGAGCAGTGCGAGCCCGAAGCCTTCTCTTTCAGAGGGAATCAGAACCAGGTCAGCTGCCTGGATTCTCAGGGCCACGTCGTTTGGTGCGACATTGACAAGGCTGATCAGACGTGCCCCAACGGCCGTGGCGACAGCGGTTGCCCTGTCTGAGTGCTTCTCGGGACGGGAGGGGTCAGAAGGAAGGAGCACTATCCGCTCAGTTGGGGACATCCCTAGCTCTGCCCGGGCATCTGCCTTCGCGCTGGGCACGAACCTATCTAGGGAGACTCCACAGGGGAGAACCTCGATCGGCCACCTACTACGGGAGGGCGGGATGGATTCCGCAAGCTCCTCTGAGACCGCGGCGGCTAGGTCTGTGAACCTGAGGGCGGCCAGGGAGATACGGCGGCTCCTTTGGTGGGCCAAGTCAGTGCCGTGGAAGGTCACGGCATGTACCTGTGCCCGCGCTGCTCTACCTACCCACGCAGAGAGGCCAAAATGCGAATGGACAACATCCCATCGCTCGCCGCGCTTACGAGCCAGGCGTGCGGCTGCAGCGGCGTAGGCGCCCGGGGTTCCACCCTGGAACGAGAAGACATCGACATCGACGCCCGCTGAGCGGAGGGAGTTGACCTGATCGGACACGAAGATTCCGGAAGCGGGATTCGCGGCCGATGGCCACATGTTGGTGACAATCAGAGCCTTCAAAGCGCTTTTGAGCCTACTCCGGCATGACCTTGCCGCGGTGTGTTGCAGCAGCATCCGCGCTGGAATGGAACAGGATGCTGTTGAACCGTGACTTCCGTACCGGCAAGCTGGGAAACCGGTCGCGCTTATTGCGATTGGGACAACCAGCAACGGAGGTGTGGCAGTGATCTACGAATTCTTTGGTCGAGTTCATGGACTAGGTGTCCGGATTGGCGATGACACACGCGGGCAAGGCACCGTGGAGTACGTGGCACTGATTCTTCTGGTCGGAGCTGTGCTGGCCGGCGTCGTTGCGGCAACGCGAGGCAAGCAGTTTGGGGCCAGCGGTATTGCCGAAGCGATTGTCAAGCAGATGAAGAAGGCGCTGGACACCGTGCACTGAGGCGCCGTTCAGGCCAGCTAAGGCAGACTTATCCACGTGGGCGATCAACCAACAGCAGATCTACCGGTAGCCGTCTTCGATTCCGGTGTCGGCGGACTGACAGTTCTCCATGAGCTGTTGGTCAGCCTTCCCGCGGAGGATTACCTGTATCTAGGTGACACAGAACGGTTCCCATATGGGTCGCGGAGCCCAGATGAACTGAGGCAGTTCTCGGCGGAAATCGCCGCCCACCTTCTAGAGACTGGCGTGAAGCTACTCGTGATTGCCTGCAACTCAGCTACGGCTGCAGCCGTTACAGACCTGCGAGAGCGCCTGAAGCGAGCCGGATCTGAGGTGGGGGTGATTGGCGTGATCGAGCCCGAGTCGGTTCTAGCGGCCGCTGCTACCCGCAATGGCCGGATCGGCCTCCTCGCTACATCCGCGACAGTCGCCAGCGGTGCCTATGAGGCAGCAGTACGTGGGGCCGACCCCCACACTCGCCTGACATCTGTCGCCTGCCCAGACCTCGCGCCAGTCATTCAGGCTGGATCGCCGTTTGACGCTGAGGTAGTTGCAATGGTCCGTAGCTACTGCGAACCCCTCAAGGCTGCCGATGTGGACACGGTGATACTCGGCTGTACTCACTATCCACTTGTGAGGCCACTCCTACAGAGGTCTCTTGGCGCCGACGTCGAGATCATCACCTCGGGGGATGCTGTCGCTCGCCGGGTTGAACACGCACTCTCTATACGTGACCTCCTCAAGCCGAGATCGGGTGCTGAAGGCCGCTACCAGTTCAGCTGCACGGGGGACCCGGAGGCTTTCCGAGAGGTTGGTGAGCGCTTCCTACAGCTGCCGCTGGGTAGTGTCGAGCGCACAAACCTCGACAGTGGAGACTTGACATGAGCGGCAGTCGCAACGATGGACGGCAGGCAGGACAGCTTCGGCCGGTGACAATTGAGCCTGGCTTTGTAAGCACGGCAGCAGGATCAGCCCTGATTACGTGCGGAGGCACGCGCGTGATCTGCACCGCATCTGTAGAGGAGAAGGTCCCGCGCTGGATGGCTGGCAGCGGTCGCGGTTGGGTCACGGCCGAATACGGAATGCTCCCTGCTTCAACGGGAGACCGGAAGAAGCGCGACGCAACCCGTGGCAAGCAGGACGGGCGAACAATTGAGATTCAGCGCTTGATCGGAAGGTCCCTGAGGGCCGTCGTTGACCTTGAAGCACTCGGCGAGCGCAGCATTTGGGTCGACTGCGATGTTCTCGAAGCAGATGGTGGAACCCGCTGTGCCTCAATCACAGGTGCCTGTGTTGCCCTTTCCCTCGCCTTCGCGGGCCTGCGCGAGCAAGGCCTGCTGAAGGGCGATCCCATTACGGATGGTGGAGTGGCCGCGGTTTCGTGCGGCATGGTTGACGGCGTAGCACTGCTTGACCTTGACTATTCAGAGGACTCAACGGCCGAAGTGGACGCCAATGTTGTTATGACCGGTGCTGGCGGCCTGATCGAAGTGCAGGCAACAAGCGAACGGACCCCTCTGTCACGTGCGCATCTCGACGACCTGCTCGAGCTCGGCTCCGCAGGCATTGACCAGCTGCTCGCAGCTCAGGCGGCTGCAGTCGGGTCATGACAGACGGCCAGGTCTGCCTTGTGCTGGCCACGGCTAATGCTCACAAGGTCAAAGAGTTTGAGCGACTGCTGCCAGGAGTGACTGTTGAGCCGATTGGCTCAACAGTTGTCTTGCCGCCTGAAACGGGTGATACCTACGCTGAGAATGCGCTTGGGAAAGCTCGAGCTGCTGCGTTGGCGACTGGGAACACGGCGATCGCTGATGACTCTGGAATCGAAGTTGAGTCGCTGGGCGGTAGTCCCGGCATCAGGTCGGCCCGTTTTGCCGGAGAGAATGCCACTGATGAGGAGAACTTGACACTCCTCGAGGAGCTCGTTCCACCTGGGGAAAAGCTCGAATATGTCTGCTGCATTGCTCTCGTTGATCCCATCACAGGAGTTGAAGAGATCTTTGAAGCGCGCTGCGCTGGGACCATGTCGGGAACTAGATCTGGGAATAGGGGATTTGGCTACGACCCAGCGTTTGTGCCTGATGAGTTGGGGTCAAGCCTGACGATGGCTGACCTGACTGATGAACAGAAGGATCTCATCAGCCACAGGGGGAAAGCAGCCCGCATGTTGACCGCGTTCCTACCTTAGGGCCGGACGCGTCGGGGCCAGAAGCCCTGATAACTAGGGCTTTTCGTCCCCATCGGGGTGAGAGAAGAGGTTGATTGAAGCGGTCAGCCCAATCGCGACGGCGACCCAGCCGTAGCCCTGATACTCGCTGATAAACAGGATTCCGGCCACAGTCCAAGAGGTCAATACTGCGAACAGCCAGGCGGCTCTTTCCAAGGTCATGGAGTTGATTGTGCCGCTTTTGGCGGCGTTTGCCGTTCTAGTCGTCCGCGAACGTTGCTAGAAAACCGGTCTGTCCACGACCTCCGAAGGAGGAGCAGATGAATAAACCAGAGTTCATTGACGCAGTAGCTGCACAGGCTGGTCTGTCCAAGAAGGATGCAGAGGATGCGGTAAACGCATTCCTCGGTGTTGTCGAAGGCACACTCAGCTCAGGCGGTGAGGTCAACTTCACCGGTTTCGGCAAGTTCTCCGTCACCCACACAGCAGCCCGTCAGGGCCGTAACCCGGCAACGGGCGCGACGATTCAGATCGCGGCAGGCAAGCGTCCGAAGTTCTCAGCAGGCGCAGGCCTCAAGAAGGCTGTCAAGTAGCCAACGAGGCCTCAGGCCAGGTAACTGAAGGGGGCGGTCCGGTGTCGGATGACATCGGAGCCGCTGCCCCTTTCGGTGACGTTCTCTCGGCGTCGGTCAAGGACCGCCGATCACAGATTTTGTTGGGGCTCGATCCCGAGCCGGCCACACTCTGGCCAGATGCCCTTGAAGCGGGGAACGGCCTTCCGGACGGAAGCCTTCCGCGCGAACGAGCTGCTGCTGCCGTAGCCGCGCATTGCAGCCTCGTCCTAGCGGCGACGGCTGAGTTCTGTGTTGGAGTGAAACTTCAGCTGGCGAGTTTCGAGCGGCTGGGGGTTGAGGGAAGGGCGGCGCTGGACTTTGTCGTCGCCGCCGCTAAGGCCCATGGACTAATCGTCCTTGCTGACGGAAAGCGCGGGGATATTGGAATCTCCGCCAGTAGTTACGCGGCCTCCCTGTTCGGCAGGACACAAACACCTTGGGGTGATGTCGATGGCCTTGGAGTAGATGCGGTGACCGTCAACCCGCTTCTAGGAGCGGAGACGGTGATGCCGTTCATCGAAGAGGCCCGAAAGTCAGGGGGCGGTGTCTTCGTTCTTGCGAGAACATCAAACCCGGGGGCTGCAGATGTCCAAGACCGTGAGCTTGTTGGCGGAGGAACTGTCAGCGATGTACTCGCTGGGATGGTCAACGAGGTCGGCGAGACTGGGTCCAGTGGGATTGCGGATGTTGGTGCCGTTGTCGGGGCGACAGTCCCGGGGCACCTAGCAAGCTTGAGAGCGCTTATGCCTACGGCACCGATCCTGCTGCCGGGCGTTGGGGCACAAGGCGGGCGCGTGGAGGATCTTGGCCCCGCCTTTGCGCCTGGTCCGGCTGGAGGACTCATCACCGTTTCGCGAGGGATTGTTGGCGCGGGTACCGCAACAGACACCGCTCCGGCTGGTGCTGCAGCTGCTGCGGCGGAGGAATACAGGTCTTTGGCTTGGTCCATTTCCGCTGCCGGTTGAAGAGCTTCTAGTCGCCAGCGTCAGCTGTTCCCCAACTCCATTCGCCACGCTGGCCGCTAGCGGCTACTCTTGCTCACGGATCGCGATGGAGAGCGCGGCCGCTGCCGGCTCGCCGAGCGTGAGCCAAACACAAACCATGATCATCACAGTCACCCTCAATTCTGCCGTCGACAAGACGCTCGAAGTCCCCGGACTCGAAGCCGGGCGTCGACACAGGTCGGTTGATGCGGCGACCCTGCCCGGCGGAAAGGGCGTAAACGTAGCCCGAGTACTTAAAGCCCTCGGGCAGCCGGTCATCGCAACAGGCTTCGCTGGCGGCCATGCTGGCGCAAGAATCATTGAGGCACTTACAGAGGAATCTGTTCTAAACGACTTCGTTCGGATTAGCGACGAGTCCAGAACGAACACGGCTGTCCTCGACCCAACCACGGGTGAAGTCACCGAGATCAACGAGACAGGCCCAATCGTCAGCGAGCGTGAGGTCGAGCTCTTCATGGAGAAGCTGCGGTATCTGGCCCGTGGGGCGACGATGTGCGTGCTTGCCGGAAGTCTCCCGCTGGGGGTTCCCACCGACATCTACGCGCAGATGATTCGTGAGCTGAAGAGAATCGGCGTTGAATCTGTTGTGGACACCGAAGGTGATCCGCTCCGGCTCGCTGTCAAGGCCGAGCCGTCGGTGGTGACACCGAACCTCGTTGAAGCCGAAGGGATCGTTGGCTATGAGTTCACCGAGGACCAAGACGCCGCACTTGCCGTCTGCGAGATCGTGGCTCAGGGGCCAGCGGAGGCCGTTGTAACCACGCCCGACGGCTGCGTAGCGAGATTGCTCGATGACGGCGTACCGAGGTTGATCCGCGCGACAGTGCCGGATCAGGATGTTCGATCGGCCACCGGGTCAGGTGACGCATTTCTTGCTGGGCTTGTTGCTGCCCGCTATTCCGGAGCAACGCCGCTGGACTCCATCCGCAAGGCGGTCGCCTGCGGTGCTGAGTCAACGCATCACTTTGGGGCTGGGATCGTTGATCCGGCTGAGGTGGGGCGCATGATCGAAGAAGTCGAAGTTCGCGACCTCGCTGTTCCAGCGAACGTCTAGACAGAACTTCCCAACCAGCGGGAAAAGAGGAGGACTACCTCCGACGGCGCTGCTACTCTCGGCCGACCTCATGGTTGCCGCCTGGAGGAACATCAAACCCGTCCCCCTGAAGGAGATCGCGCCCTGTGGAAATAGAAATTGGCAGAGGCAAGAAGGCCCGTAGAGCCTATGGATTCGACGATGTTGCCATCGTCCCATCGCGGCGGACCCGAGACCCTGATGATGTAGACATCTCCTGGACTCTTGGTCCCTACAGATTTGAGCTGCCGCTGCTGGCATCAGCACTTGACGGCGTCGTATCGCCAACGACCGCTGGGATCCTCGGCAAGCTAGGCGGATTGGCAGTACTCAACCTTGAAGGCATCTTCTGTCGCTATGCGGATGCTGAGGAGCAGCTTGAGCGCATAGCCAAGCTTTCAGGCCCCGACGCAACTCGCGAGATGCAGAAGATCTACTCGGAGCCCGTCAAGGACGAGCTGATCGCCCAGCGCATCCGGGAGATCAAGGAGCACGGCGTCGTCGCCGCTGCCTCACTCACGCCCCAGCGAGTTCGCGCTCACTACGACACGGTTATGGAAGCCGGCCTCGACATCCTCGTGATTCAGGGAACTGTCGTCTCGGCAGAGCATGTCTCGTCTGACGAAAGTCGCCCACCGCTCAACCTGAAGGAGTTCATCGCTGATCTCCCAATCCCAGTTGTGGTCGGCGGCTGTGCCTCCTACCAAACTGGCCTGCACCTGATGCGCACTGGCGCGGCTGGGGTTCTCGTCGGAGTTGGACCAGGCGCGATTTGCACAACCCGTGGTGTTCTGGGTATTGGCGTGCCTCAAGCCACGGCAATCGCTGATGTTGCCGCAGCCCGTTCGCAGCACATGCTCGAGACTGGCGACTACGTCAAGGTAATTGCTGACGGCGGAATGAAGAACGGTGGCGACATTGCCAAGGCAGTTGCCTGCGGAGCTGACGCTGTGATGATCGGATCACCGCTTGCGAGAGCAGCTGAAGCTCCAGGCCGCGGCTTCAACTGGGGAATGGCGACATTCCATCCGACGCTCCCGCGTGGAACGCGCGTCGCCACTGCTTCCACCGGAACCATGGAGGAGATCGTCACAGGCCCAGCCCGTGAGAACGATGGAACTCTCAACCTGATGGGGGCCCTTCGGACTTCCATGGCCACATGCGGATATCAGGACATGGCCGAGTTCAACAAGGCTGAACTGATGGTTGCTCCATCCCTGCAGACCGAGGGCAAATACCTCCAGCACTCACAGGGCGTAGGTATGGGCTCATCCGGCAAGAGTGCGTCTCTCGTTGCCCCAGACTGACCCAACTTCAGGGGCTGTTGAGGAGACCCCGGATCGGGCGGGGGTCAGTAGTGCCCCATTGGCGACTGAGGAAGTTGTTGTCCTTGACTACGGCGGTCAGTACGCCCAGCTGATTGCGCGGCGCATCCGGGAGTTGGGTGTCTGCTCGGAGCTGCTTCCGCACCATGTTGGCGCAGCTGAGGTTGCCAAGCGCAAGCCCAAGGGCCTGATTCTCTCCGGCGGCCCGGCCTCCGTCTTCGGCGAAGGCGCGCCTGTGCTTGAGAAGGAACTGCTGGAGTTGGGTATCCCCGTTCTGGGCATTTGTTACGGAATGCAGATGCTGGCTCACTCACTTGGTGGTGATGTTCGCGCTGCTGACCATGGCGAGTTCGGCCGCACCGACCTGACAGTTGGCGACAACGGGCGTCTCCTCGCCGGACAGCCGACCGAACAGACCTGCTGGATGAGCCATAGGGATGCGGTCTTTTCCCCACCAGCTGGCTCCCGCCCGCTCGCATCCTCACCCGCATCACCAGTTGCTGCCTTCGAGGATGAAGCACGGAGGATCTACGCGATTCAGTACCACCCCGAAGTGGTTCACACGCCGTTCGGGCAAGAGGTCCTGAGAACGTTCCTAGAAGACATCTGCGGATGCCGTAGGGACTGGACTCCATCGAGCATTGTCGCTGAACAGATTGAACGGATCCGTGAACAGGTCGGAACAGGACGCGTTGTTTGCGGCCTGTCTGGCGGGGTCGATTCCTCCGTTGCTGCTCTTCTAGTTCATCGCGCTATCGGAGACCAACTTACCTGCGTCTTCGTTGATCACGGACTGATGCGCAAGAACGAAGGAGAACAGGTGATCGAGGCGTTCCGTGACCACTTTGGAGTGCCACTTGTTGCCGTTGATGCTGAGGAACGCTTCCTCGCAAAGCTTGCTGGCGTGTCGGACCCGGAGGCCAAGCGCAAGGCAATCGGCGCCGAGTTCATTCGCGTCTTTGAGGAAGAGGCCGAGAAGATCCAGGGCGCTGATTTCCTTGTTCAAGGAACCCTCTACTCCGACGTCATCGAATCGGGAGGCGGGACAGGCGCCGCGATGATCAAGTCCCATCACAATGTGGGCGGGCTTCCGGATGACATGCAGTTCCAGCTGGTCGAGCCGCTGAGGACTCTCTTCAAGGACGAAGTTCGGGCTGTTGGCGCTGAACTTGGGCTTCCCGACCGGCTCGTCTGGCGCCAGCCGTTCCCCGGCCCTGGGCTTGCGATCCGAATTGTTGGTGGGGAGGCCACTCGAGAGCGCCTTGAGGTCTTGCGAGAGGCGGACGCGATTCTTCAGGACGAGATCCGCCAAGCCGGCCTTTATCGGGAGCTCTGGCAGTCATTCTGCGTGCTCCCAGATGTCCAGACCGTTGGCGTCCAAGGCGACGAGCGGACCTACGGAAACCTGATTGTGATCAGAGCCGTCACCAGTGAGGATGCGATGACCGCAGACTGGGCGAGGCTTCCCTACGACCTCTTGGAAAAGATCGCTTCACGCATGATCGGCGAGATTCCCCAGGTCAACAGAATCGCCCTTGACATCACGAGCAAGCCTCCAGGCACGATCGAATGGGAGTGATTGCGGGCTAAAAAGGGCTTAGAACACCGTTCGGTTGAGGCAGGAAGCCCACCGGATCAGCGTGATCCTCGCTCAGTCCCTATGATTCTCCCTCGGATCGCTCACAGCGAGCCGGAAACCTAACTATGAAGACTTACTCCGCCAATCCAAATGACCGTGACCGCCGCTGGTTCGTGGTTGACGCCGAGGGCAAGACCCTAGGCCGTCTCTCCACCCAGATTGCTGATGTTCTGCGGGGCAAGCGCAAGCCGACCTACACGCCTCATGTGGACACTGGCGACTTTGTCGTTGTCATCAACGCTGAGAAGGTCTCCGTTACGGGCAAGAAGCGCTCGACAAAGATGTACCACCGCCACTCCGGTTACCCGGGCGGACTGAAGTCAAGGACCTTCGAGGAAATGATCGAGCGCAAGCCCGAAGACGTCATTCGCCTCGCTGTAAAGGGCATGTTGCCCCGTAACCGCCTTTCCCGCCGTCAGATCACGAAGCTGAAGATCTACGCCGGACCGCAGCATCCACATTCCGCCCAATCCCCCGAGATTCTGGAGATCGACGCTTGAGCGACGAGCCAACACAACCCGAAGAGCAAGAGCCAACAGCCCCAGAGGTAGAGGCAGAGGTAGCTCCCGTGGTTGAAGAAACTGCTGCACCAGCACCTAAGGCCAAGAAGAAGGCAAAGGAGAAGGCTGAGCCCGAGGCAATCCCCGGCGCTGACCTTGTTCCCGACCTTGTTCCTGAGGGCCAGACTGCAATCGCAGCCGAAGAGGCCGTTGAGACCGAGTACGAGGTTGAGACAGTGTCTGAGGACGGCGAGACCATCGTCGCCGTTTCCGAAGAGGTTGTTGAAGAGCAGCCAATCGCCAATGCTGCGATCGACCTTGCTAAGGACGCCCGCTACGGCGCTACAGGCAAGCGCAAGCGCGCTATTGCCCGTGTAACTCTCAAGCCAGGCAAGGGTGTCTACCTAATCAACGGCCGGGAGCTCAACGAGATGTTCCCCCGCTTGACCCTCCAGCGCAACATTCGCCAGCCGCTCGAAGCTGTTGGCTATGAGGCCAAGATGGACGTTGTCGCACTGATTCATGGTGGCGGCGTTTCAGCCCAGGCTGACGCACTCAGGCACGGCATTTCGCGTGCACTTGAGAAGGCCGACCCAAATCTTCGTGGTGAACTCAAGCGTCGTGGTTTCCTCACGCGTGACTCACGAGTTGTGGAGCGCAAGAAGGCAGGCCTGAAGAAGGCCCGTAAGCGCCCGCAGTTCTCCAAGCGCTGACACCCACAGGAGTCTGGCTGCGATGGCCTCAGGACTGTTTGGCACCGACGGTGTTCGTGGGGCGTGGGGCGACAAGCTAACTGTCGAGCTAGCGCTCGCCATTGCCGACGCTGCAGTGACCATTGTCGAGGCGGACCGTCCGCGTGCAGTAATCCTGCGGGACACGAGAGAGTCGGGTCCTGCGCTCGAGGCAGGGCTGTCAGCCGGCATAGCGATGGCTGGCGGAGACGCGCTACTCGCCGGCGTCCTACCTACTCCCGCAGCACCAATGCTTCTGGAGCGGCACGGGTTTGACCTCGCGTTTGTCGTATCCGCTTCGCACAATCCCTACGGAGACAATGGGATCAAGATCTTCGGTCCCGATGGGGACAAGATTCCCGATCATCAGGAAATTGAGATTGAGGAGCTTGTAGCTGCTGGGAAACCAGTCAGCAACGGGCGCCCAGGGCACATAGAGCCTCTCAGGGGGGCTTTTGAGGACTATCTGAGGTCATTGCAGGAGCGACATCAGGATCTCGACCTGAGCGGCCTGAGGATCCTTCTTGACTGTGCCAACGGTGCAACCAGCGCCGCAGCCCCGGAAGTGTTTAGGCGACTTGGTGCTGATGTGACGGTGTTGGCCGATGAACCCAATGGGCAGAACATCAATGCCGGTTGTGGGTCAACTCACATTGAGTCCCTTTGGGACCGTGCTCCGGTAGGTGACTGGGCGGCAGGGTTTGCCTTCGATGGCGACGGTGACCGCGTCATGGCAATGGACTCTGAAGGGGTTGTGGTTGATGGCGACGACCTCCTGTTGCTACTTGCAGAGCACCTAGAGTCCAAGGGGGAGCTCGACGGCGGTGTTGCCCTTACAGTGATGGCGAACTACGGCCTCCACACCGCCTTCGAGAGAGCCGAGATAGAGGTAACAACTACTCCTGTGGGGGATCGGAATGTCCTCGCAGCACTTCGGGAACTTGGTTGGCGACTGGGAGGTGAACAGTCCGGGCACATCATTGATTTGGCGGCTGGACCGTGCGGTGATGGCATCGGGACCGCTCTCCTTACCCTCGAGGCTCTTGGCGGCGTTCCCCTTGTTGAAAGGCCAACTCTTGAACGGCTCCCACAGCTCCTAATCAACGTGGCAGTTGCGGATGCTGCCGGGTTCTCTTCCAACAGCAGCCTGACCCGCTTGGTCGACGCTGAGGCCGCTGCGCTCGAGGGTCGTGGACGCGTGCTTGTCCGCGCAAGTGGGACTGAACCTCTGGTGCGTGTGATGGTTGAAGCGCCATCAGCTGAAGAGACCAAAGAGGTTTGCGAACGGCTTGCCGAGGCTGTCGGCCAGGAGCTGGGCTTAGCTTGACAAATGCCGGTAAGGCCGTGACGGCCACGCCCGGCGGTAGCATCGTCACATTCAGTCCCTAGGCAGGCAGAGGGACGGACAACCATCACATGTGCGGAATCATCGGATACACAGGCCCACGCGACCCGCGTGAGATCCTCCTCGCGGGGCTCGAACGCCTTGAATATCGCGGCTATGACAGCGCTGGCATCGCAGTCCTGCAAGAGGGTGGCGCGGATGTAGTGAGGGCCGTCGGCAACCTAGCTGCCTTGCGCGAAGCTATGGGTATCGCTGCAGGTGGCAGTGCCGATGCGAGTAGCGGAGCCGTGGCCGTAGCTGAGCTCAAACAGCAGACGGGGATAGGGCACACTCGCTGGGCAACCCACGGCCGGGTTACCGAGGAGAACGCCCACCCACACAGCGACAATGCTGGAGTCGCACACGTTGTGGTCAACGGGATCATTGAGAACTTCGCCACGCTCCGACGCGAACTTGAGGCGAAGGGTTCGGTCTTCACCTCTGAGACGGATGCCGAGGTTGTCGCTCATCTGGTCGCCTTGCACTACCAAGGGGATCTAGTCGCAGCAGTGAGGGAGGCAGACACACACCTTGAAGGCCACTATGCGTTCGTTGCGATGGCAGATACGGAACCGGGCTTGCTCGTAGGAGCCCGCCGCGAGTGCCCCCTGGTTGTCGGCCTCGGAGATGGAGAGGCGTTCATCGCTTCAGCGGTTCCCGCGTTCCTCGACCATACGAGGAGCGTGTTGTCGGTTGAGGATGGGGAGGTTGTGATTCTCCGGCCTGAGGGAGTGGTTATCGAATCACTTGAGGGCCAGCCGATTCAACGCGAGGCAGAAGAGGTTGATTGGGATGCCCAAACGGCAGAGAAGGGCGGCTACGAGACCTTCATGCTCAAGGAAATTCATGAGCAGGCCCATGCTCTCTCCGAGACGATTGCTGATCGAACCGTTCGCCCAAATGGCGTAGACCTAGGCGACCTTGGCGCTATCGACGACGCACTGCTTTCGCGTATTGGACGCATTGTCGTCGTGGCCTGCGGTACCTCTTACCACGCGGGCTTGATTGGGCGTTACGCAATTGAGGCCTGGGCCCGCGTGCCCGTGGAGGTTGAACTGGCGAGCGAGTATCGGTATCGCACTCCCGTAGTGGGCCCGGATGATCTCGTCATCGGAATAACGCAATCCGGCGAGACCCGCGACACGCTTGCGGCAATGAGGTGCGCTCAAGATGCTGGTGCCACAGTCTTGGCACTGACGAACATCATGGGCTCGCAAGCCGAGCGCGAAGCCGATGGAGTCCTCTTCACTCGGGCAGGGCTTGAGATCGGCGTAGCGGCAACCAAGACCTTCATCACTCAGGTTGCGGCCTTAGGGCTGTTGGGGCTTCGGCTGGCAGAGCTGCGCGGCAGCCTAGATGAGCAGCGCCTGACCGAACTTGTGTCAGAGATGAAATCGCTTCCACGCCTTGTTGCCGAGACCATCGAGATGAGCGAAGGGCCGGCGATGGAGATCGGGACCCGCTACTCGAAGGCCGGGTTCTTCCTTTACATCGGCCGCAATGCTGGCCTCCCAATTGCGCTTGAGGGGGCCCTGAAGCTGAAAGAGATCGCTTATGTCCCAACTGACGCTTATGCGGCCGGGGAGATGAAGCACGGTCCAATTGCTCTGCTTGATGAGGACACGCCGGTTGTGTGCGTGGCAACTGATTCGCCGGTACTTGAGAAGATCGTCTCGAATGTGATGGAAGTCCGCGCCCGGGGGGCCGTCGTCATCGGGGTAGAGACAGTTGGGTCAAGCGCTCTTGACGGTATTGCCGAGGACCGCATCCAAGTGCCTGAAGCTGATCCCATTTTGGGAGCGCTGTTGGCGGTCATTCCACTGCAGCTGCTCGCCTATTCCATCGCGCGGGAGCGCGGCCTTAATGTGGACCAGCCACGCAACCTGGCCAAGACGGTCACCGTCGAGTGAGCCAACTCCCCGGGGTTGGTATTGATCTTCTCGAGATCTCCCGGCTTGAGGTGGCGCTCAAGCGTCGTCCAGGTTTGAAGTTGAGGCTCTTTGACCCGGGTGAGATCGAGTTCTGTGAACGCAGTCGTCGGCCCGCCCGGCAGTTAGCCACACGTTTCTGCGCTAAAGAGGCAACTATCAAGGCCTTGGGTTTGAGAAGCGCAAACATGCGCGACATTGTTGTGTGTGGGGGCGGGATGGAGCCTCCAAGGATCTTGCTTAAAGGCCACGCTGCGCGCGTAGCGAGGGACAATGGAGTGAGCGTGTCCATCTCCCTCACACATGAGCGCGGCATGGCCGCGGCAGTGGCGGTGACCACAAGGCCATGAGGTCGCCCTCCTGGCTCATACCCGTGCTCGATGCTGATCAGGTCCGTGAGGTTGATCGGCATGCGATCACCGAGTTGGGAGTCAAGGGACTGGATCTGATGACCGCTGCGGCATATGCGCTGGCAGCAGAGGTATCGAGAGAGGCAAAGGGGGGGCGCATTGCCGTCTTTGCTGGAAAGGGCAATAACGGCGGGGATGGGCTTGCTTTGACGACCATCCTCAGGAATGAGGGGCTGAAGGTCGACGTTTTTGCCGTGGAGTCACCAGATCTCTGGGTTGGTGATGCCGGACTGATGCTCAAGGGGCTGGCCGGGCCCGCTCCTGAGGCTCTTTCTGCTGGGTCAGGTAATGGGTGTTCAGTTGCTGTGGACTGCATTCTTGGAACGGGTGCCAGGGGTGCCCCCTCAGGCAACGCCGCACTTGCTGTCAGCCGGATTAACGAACTCGCCGCCGCTGGCGCAGCAGTAGTCGCGTGTGACATTCCGAGCGGGGTGAATGCTTCAACGGGTGAAGTAGAGCCCCCCACGGTCAAGGCAAGGACGACGGTCACATTCCACGCGATGAAACCCGGCTTGTGGATTCATCCCGGGAAGGGCAAGGCAGGGCGGACTGTCTGTGCCGACATCGGGCTGTCAACCCCACCCACGATGTTGGGCGCGGCCGGCCTGATTGGTGACGGCGTCTGCGCTTCCCTTCCGGAGCGTGGAGCGGGTGACGATAAGTTCAGCAGCGGCTCAGTTCTTGTTGTCGGGGGTTCGCCAGGTCTGACAGGGGCGCCAATGCTGGCTGCGCTTGGTGCGGCGAGGGGCGGCGCTGGCTACGTCACTGTTGGCCTGCCATCCGGGTTGATGTCTGCGTCCGACCTTTTCCCGGAAATCATGGGCCTGGCCTTGGGCCAGTCCGGTAACGGGGGCGGACACATAGCTGCGTCCGCTGATCTCGTCGTGAAGATGCTCACGTCAGGGCATGCCCTCGTTCTGGGACCAGGTCTAGGGCGGACTGATGAGGCAGCGGCACTCGTGCTTACGCTGCTGCGCCGCACGGACACGCCAACCGTTGTAGATGCGGACGGGCTGCGTTGCCTCGCCACCACGGATTTGAATGGGATTGACCTTGGGTCTAATGTCGTTCTCACTCCTCATACAGGCGAGATGGCGGCGCTTCTGGGCGTTCCGCGGGCAGAAGTCGACGCGCATCGGCTTGACTGCACTAGAGGGCTTAGTAAGCGAACTGGGGCGATAGTGGTTCTCAAGGGTGACGACACGCTCATCGCGCGGCCCGACGGATTGGTTGCGATCAGCCCGGGGGATGCGCCAGCCTTGGCCACCGCGGGCTCAGGTGATGTGCTTGCGGGGATCATTGGCGGGCTGTTGGGTCGAGGTGTTGAACCGTTCCATGCTGCCTGTGCTGCGGTCAGGCTCCACGTGCAGGCCGGTCGGATAGTCGGGCTTGAAGGGCCTGAAGGTGTGATGGCGACTGACATTGCTTCAGCACTTCCTCAAGCTCGCGCTGCCCTCCGCACGTAGGCAGCCCGGTAAGGTTCAACCAATGACAACTGTTGCTGAGATTATGGACGCTGACCCGGTGACAATTTCGCCTGATACTGACGTTAAGACTGTCGTCGAGATGATGCAGACAAACGAGCTGCCTGGACTTCCGGTTGTTGACGCTGACGGTAAATGCGTGGGCATCGTGACTGAGAGTGACCTGATTCTCAGCGATGAGGAGGCCGACCTTCACATTCCGCACTATGTCCAGATCATGGGCGGGATTGTGTGGCTTGAGCCACTGCGACATTTTGAGGAGAAGTTCAAGAAGGCGCTAGCCGCTGATGCCTCTCAGATGATGACCGCCGAGGACCTGACAACAGTCAGTCCCGACGCGACTGTTCAGGAGGCAGGGAAGGCAATCGCCGAGCATGGCCATAATCGTCTGCCGGTGGTTGATTCTGAGGGCCGACTTGTGGGTGTCGTAACCCGAGTCGATGTCCTTGGTGCCCTGACGGCGTAGTGGCCCGCGCGACCGCAGAAGTTGATCTTGAGGCGATTCGCCTCAACTGCGCGTTGCTTGACTCAAAAGCTGGGACCGCCACTCTCTGTGCAGTGGTCAAGGCCAATGGGTATGGCCACGGGATGCTTGAGGTTGCCCGTGCCGCTCAAGAGGGTGGAGCCAGCTGGCTGGCAGTAGCCGCCGGAAGTGAGGCCCTTGAGCTTCGGCATGCCGGCATCGGCGGTCGGATCCTTGTGATGGGGGTTGTTGGACGGGAGGAGGTTGAGGAACTTGTCAGCGCATCTTGCGATCTGGTCGCATGGTCTGATGATCTTGTCGAGTGGGCTCTGCGGGCTGAGACCCGGGCTCGGCTCCATGTGAAGTTCGATACGGGGATGGGTAGGTTGGGAACGCGGAGCTTGCCCAACGCTGTTCGCCTCGCCCTCCGCGTGGAGGACTCTGACGGTGTTGAACTGATTGGTGTGACCACCCACTTCGCAACTGCGGATGCCGCTGATCCTTCATTCATGCGCGAGCAGAACGCCAAGTTCACTGAGTTCGTCGAGCAGGTTCGGGGATTCGCCCCCGAGGTGATTGCGCATGCTGCAAACAGCGCCGCCACGCTCGGTTTTCCTGAGTCGCACCACGACATGGTTCGCTGTGGCATTGGGATCTACGGGCTTGACCCATTTGGCGCAGACCCAGCGGTCCATGGGTTGATTCCAGCCCTAGGTTTGAAGTCCTGGCTCGGTACCGTCAAGGAGACGGCCGCGGGGGAGAGCGTCGGGTACGGACAGACCTTTATTGCTGAGACACCCACCGTGATCGGGACGGTGCCGATTGGTTACGCGGACGGGGTTCGTCGCCTGTTGGGAGGGGGCGCTGACGCATTGGTTGGCGGTCGCCGAGTTCCCATCGTCGGGAATGTCAGCATGGACAACATCACGCTCGACCTAGGCCAAGGAGCGACTGATTCGGTTGGCAGTGAGGTAATCCTGCTTGGCTCGGATGGCGAGAACCGTTTGCTGGTTGAAGATTGGGCTAGGGCAGCCCAGACCATCAACTATGAGATTGCGACAGGCTTGGGTGGCAGGACCAGCTTTGAATATCGGGGCAAGGCTTGAGTTCGACGACTGTCCCAGTAGAGGTTGAGGGAGCACTCCCCGTTGGCGCGTGGATCGTAGGAGGTGCTGTTCGTGATGAGATTCTCGGCCGCGATGTGATCGATGTCGACGTGGCCGTAACGGGCGACCCAGAGGTTGCCGCCGCGGCCCTGAGGGAGACCGTCGGCAACTCGGCAATGTTCTCACTCAGCGATGCGTTCGGAGCGTGGCGGGTAGTTGACCACGACCGCCGGTGGCAGGTAGACATCAGCCCATTGGGGGGCGCGACCATCAGCGACGACTTGTCGCACAGGGATTTGACAGTCAATGCCATCGCTAGGGAGGTGGGGAGTCAGGAGCTGATTGATCCCTTCGGAGGCCGGAAGGACCTAGAGGCGAAGGTGCTGCGAGCTGTTGGGCCTGCGGCGTTCAGTGAGGATCCTTTGCGCGTGCTCCGACTTGTCCGCATTGCGGGCGAGCTCGGGTTCGAAGTTGAGTCAGCGACGCTGGACATGGCGAGTGCGGCCTCCCCGGACATTTCGGGAGTGTCGGGCGAGCGACAGCTGATGGAGTTTGGCCGAATCATTGGCGGGGCCGATCCCCTGACGGGCCTTCGCCTGATGGATGCGGTCGGTGCTCTCGAGGCAGTCCTGCCAGAGCTCACGCAACTTCGGGGAATCGGCCAGAGCCGTTATCACCACCTTGACTGCTTCGACCACACATTGATGGTCTTGGAGCAGGTCCTCTTGCTTGAGGAGAGTCCCGATGTTCTGGGCGACGCTGGACCGGACGCGGCAGCTTTGCTATCCGGTGAAATGGGCGATGGTCTCCGCCGTTGGGACGCTGTGAGGCTGGGAGCCCTGCTCCATGACATCGCCAAGTCAAGCACTCGGGTTGAGTACTCCGGGGGCCGGATTGGCTTCCCCGACCATCACATTGTTGGGACGGAGATGACAGCTGACATTCTGGCCCGTCTGCGGACCTCAACACGACTTTCATCTGCGGTGCAGGCGATGGTGAAGCACCACATGGACGCTGGCTTCATGACCCATCACGAGCCAGTGTCCGCACGCGACATTGAGGGCTATCTCGTGTCAACAGAGCCCGTTTCAGTAGATGTCACGGTTCTCTCCGCAGCCGATCGTCTGGCAACTAGGGGCAGGCGGAGTGATGAGGCAATCCCGAGGCATATTGGCCTCTGCGAGAAATTGCTTGGTGCGGCAGTCGTCCGGGAGCGGCAGGGAACGCCGCCGCCGCTGATCAGAGGGGATGACTTGGCCGCCGCGCTGGGTATTCCGCAAGGCCCACAGGTGGGAGTCTTGCTTGTAGAGCTTGCAGCGGCCCAATACGCCGGGGAGATCTCAACGTCCGAGGAGGCCGTGGCTCACGCCCAGCGTTTCCTCGCTGGCCAGTAGGCTGGCCTATATGCACGATCCCGACTGTCTCTTCTGCGGAATTGTCAAAGGCGACGTGCCTGCCACGGTCATCTATGAGGATGAACGGACCCTAGCTTTCATGGACATCAGCCCTGCCACCAGAGGCCATTGCCTTGTGGTGCCCAAGGCCCACGCCGCCGACATCGTTGCTGCTGATCCTGAGGCTGTCGCAGCATGCTCGCGGACTGCTCAGATTCTTGCTGACCGCGCGCTGGGGCGGCTCGGTGCGGATGGGGCGGCTGTAGTGAGCTTCTGCCGGGCGGCGGCGGGCCAGACCGTGTTCCATCTCCACTTTCATGTTGTCCCACGGTATGACGGGGATGGCCTTGAGCTTCCTTGGATTCCACAACCAGGCGACCCGGGCGATATTGCTGCGGCCGCGAAGGAGCTGATCTGATGAGCGAAGGTCCAGTACGCGTTGAGCGTGAAGGTGACGTCGCCGTTGTCACATTTGACCATCCGCCCGTCAATCTCTGGGATGTCAGCCTTGCCACGTCGTTCTCCTCAGCGTTGGACTCGCTTGAATCCGACTCTCCTAGAGCAGTCCTCTTTCGTGCGGAAGGCCGGGTTGTGAGTGGTGGAGTTGATGTCCAGGAGTTTGCGGACGCGGGCAGCGTTGAGGGGGCCGAGGGCCTATTTGACGATCTGATCTCTTTCACTCAGCGCGTGGAGGCACTTCCCTGCCCGACTGTTTGGGCTTCTCATGCTCTTACCCTGACTTGGGCGATGGAGATCGCGCTCGGCTGCGATCTAATCGTCGCAGCGGACGACTGTTACTTCGGCCTTGTTGAGGCCAGAATTGGTCTTACGCCTGCGATGGGCGGCACTCAGCGGCTGGCCGCGAGGGCAGGGGATGGTCGGGCGCGCGAATTCGTGATGCTTGCCGAGCCAGTTTCCGCAGCAACTCTTTACGACTGGGGCGTTATCAACCGTCTTGTTCCTGCTGATGAGGTTGATTCTGTAGCTCGGAAGTTGGCTGCCCAGCTAGGAGCAGGGCCGACTCTTGCCCACGTTGCCACGAAGACAATCCTTCGAGCGGCGAGGGATGGTGGACCAGCCGCAGCTGACGCGGTCACATCACGTGTGGCAGCGGAACTGTTCTCCACTGAGGACCTCCAAGGCGGAGTGCGATCGTTTCTTGATGAGGGCTTCGGTAAGGCGCGGTTCAGCGGCCGCTGAGATTGGTTATTGGCCGGTTCGCCGCATCCCTCGGACCGCGAAGGTCCCAAGGACGGCGAGAAGTCCGAACCCGGCAACATATGCCGGCCAAGTGTCCGCCCATGTGACTGAGCCAATGAAGCCCTGGCGTACGCCTGTCAGTACGTAGTTGACGGGGTTGATAGTCGCGACGGTGTGAAGCCAAGGCTGCAGCATTCCGATTGGCGCGTAAGCAGCTGTGAAGAGCACCGCAACGAACGACCCTATTTGCATTAGTGGTGCTGCCTGCTGTGTACGGAACTTGAGGGCGATAATGGCGCCCCAGCAGGCGGTGCAGGCGGCGAGGATCATCACCAGCGAAGCGGCGATGAAGAGCTCGGCCACTCCAGGGAACTTGACCCCAAAAGCCATTCCGACAAGTACGAGAGTTGTGGTTGGGATCAGGGCCCTAAGGGATGCCGAGCCGACAATGCCGGCGAGCAGCATTGGCCTGCTTACGGGTGCCAGAAGAAGGCGATCAAACCAGCCCTGTTCGATGTCCCGGGCCATGTTGACTCCCGTGGCAGCGCCCGTGAAGCCAGCTCCCTGAAGCAGTCCGACCGGCAGGACGAAAGCGATGTACTGATCGAGGCCATTGAAACCGGGGAGGTGCGTGACCTGACCGAACACGGCTGTCAGGCCGAGCATGAAGATCGTTGGAGCAAGTACGCCGGGGATGGCAGCGCCGGGTACTCGGATCAGTTCGTTGAGGGCCCTTCGGATTAGTGCTGGCACGACCTGGCGTTCGCTCATCCTGCTCTCAACCTTCCGCGCAGGGCGTGCGTCGCGGTGGCAGCAAACAGCACGGCTAGCCCGAAGGCCGCGGCAAAGCCTTCAAGGACAGCTTTCGTCCCGCCGTAGCCGATAATTGGCGCGCGCATTCCGTTGGCCACATACGACAGCGGGTTGTAATGGGCGATCACATCAGCGGGTGAGCTGAGCAGGGCCTCCGGGAAGAAGGCAGATGAGAGAAACAGGATCACGAAGACAAGTGGGAAGAAGCCCTGAACCGTTGAGGCATTACCCGCTCGGAGGGCCAGCGTGACCCCAATCCCAGCAAATCCAATACCGGCTAGTGCCCCAATTCCGTAGACGATCAAAAGTCCGGGGATACCGTCATAGATTCCAGCCCCGAAGATGACTCCGAGCAGGACGAACCAGGTCAGCTGGAGACATGCGATTACCGCTGCGGCAAGCAGCCGGCCGAAGACAATCGACACGCGTGGAATTGGTGCGGCGACGAGACGCTCAAAGAAGCCCATCTCGAGTTCTAGTGCGACAGCGATTCCTGTTCCTACTCCGCCCAGAAGGAGTGACTGCGACATTGCTGCAGCGAGCTGAAAGTCAAAGAAGACTGGTGGCTGCCCATCGATGGTCGGGAAGCCAGGCAGTGCTGTGGCCTGAGAGAGGCCGCCGGTGTTGACAGCAAGCAGAAGCGTGGGGAAAATCAGGAGTGGAGCGAGGAACTGTGGGCGGCGGAGTGTTACGAGGAGGGCGCGCCGCGCAAGCGCCAATGAGGCGCCCGTCACGACTCGCCGTCGCCGGAGCCTTCGAGCCGGTGACCAGTCTTCTCCATGAAGACGTCATCGAGCGATGGCTTTACGAGCTCGATCTCGGCCACCTCAAGGCCCGCATCGTCCAGAACCCGGACAGCGTCTGCGACGCCAATCCCCGGCTCCCTAAGGCGTATTGAGACATCGTGCTTGCCGGAGGCTTCCATCGGCTCTCCAAGCGAGGAGAGAGCAGCGGTTGCGGCGGTAGGGTCAGATCCTTCTAGGAGAATGACCTCGATGTGGTTGGCCCCCGATTCGCGCTTGAGCGCCTCAGGAGTCCCTTCAGCCACGATCTTTCCATCGGCGATGATTCCCACCCGATCGGCGAGCTGATCGGCTTCTTCGAGGTACTGGGTTGTCAGGAACACGGTAGTTCCCTCCTCCCGTAGGCGGGATACCTCTTGCCAAAGGGTGAAACGTGAAGTTGGGTCAAGGCCGGTAGTCGGCTCATCCAAGAACAGAACGGAGGGGGAGTGGACGAGTGCCATCGCAAGGTCAAGTCTGCGCTTCATGCCGCCCGAATAACCCCCCACGCGCCGGTCGCCAGCATCGGTAAGCCCTACGCGCTCGATCAGTTCGCTACAGCGCTTCTTTGCCGCGTCGGTCTTCATCCCCTGAAGCGTTGCTTGAAGCAGCATTAGTTCATTGCCCGTCATCAGAGAATCCAAGGCCGCTTCCTGGAGTGCCACGCCAATCCTGCGACGGACAGCACCTGCCTCCTTGGCGACGTCATGGCCAGCCACCGTGGCCGAACCACCAGTTGGCAGCAGGAGGGTTACTAGCATCCTGACAGTGGTTGTCTTCCCGGCCCCATTGGGCCCGAGGAATCCGTAGATTTCCCCCTGCTCAATAGAAAGGTCAATTCCGTCTACGGCCTTGATTCCGCCCTTAAAGGCGCGTTGGAGACCATTTGCTTGGATTGCGAGCATCGGCTGCTAATACTAGGGATCGGAGGGGTGCGGGGAGGTCGACTGTGCGCAAACGCACGCCCAACCGGCGGATTCATGCCAAGCTTTTGCTTGTATTGATCAAGATGCAACGAACTACTTTGCAGCGCGTTCTGGGCCTGACGGTCCTTCCGGTCGCGCTAATAGCATCCCTTGCGGTGCCTGCAATCGCTGCTGCTCCGGTCATTGAGATTGGGGGGACAGGCGGACTGCCGGCCCCTTCCTGTAACGGGACACCCGCCAACGACCGCGGGGCCCCCAAGGGCCTAGGGCGCTGCAGCGTCCTGACCATGACCACGGTCTATCCGATCCGAGACAGCGGGACCAACAACCCCACAACTGTCCCGGTCAACTCAACGCTTGTTGCGCTCACCATGCGGGTCGGCAAGCTCAAGGACTCCAAGACCTGCACCAAGTACTCATACCACTGGGTTAGAAGCAAGATCAAAGGCGTGACCAAGAATCGGTGGACCAAGTACTGCTCCAAGTACGACGTATTCGCGGAGAAGGCTTACTTCGACAAGACCTTCGGTAAGGGCTCAAAAGTGCGGCTTATTGTTCTAAGGCCCGAACGCAAGAAGTCTGGCTCGGTGATCCTCAAGAAGGTTGTAGCTCTTGGGCCAATGATCTCACTGGAGCGCTACTTCGGGCGCAAGATCACACTTGCCCTTAGGCAGACCATTCCAGTCCTGAAGGGCGATGTCGTGGGCCTTTCAGTGCCCACATACGCGCCCATTCTGCCGCTGGCGAGCAGCGGAACGACGGATGCATGGCGCGCTAGTAGACCACCAGCTGGTTTCAAGCCCAAGGATCCAACAAGCGGCCTCCCTATTACCAAGGACCCCGTTACTCACCGAACAGCCGATCCGTGCTCGACTAGGTTCGGCGTCATCTTCGCCCAGTCGTCACTTCTGACGACCGGAAAGATCGCTGACTTCAGGTGTTCGTACCCCGGCGTACCGACGTTCGAGTTCACGCTCGTCGCCAGCAGCTGATCCGTACCTAGGTTCAACTGATACTCGGTGTAGCGCTCTCCAAAGAGCACTGCGGTTAGATCAACCTGGTGATGCGCCGCCGGCGCCTGGGGCAGGCGTTGAGCCACCAGATGATGACCCTCCGCTCCCAGAACCGGAATCCGAGCCACCGCTGCTGCCACCGGAGCCGCTTGAATCGCCTCCGGGAGATGCGCCACCCGATGATCCATCGCTGGAGCTGGTGGTTGAGGAAGTTGTTGCGGTCGGAGCCGGTGTTACGGCAGCTCCGGACCCTCCGCCTGGGACGGTCAGACCTGTAACGGGTGCTGTTTCAGCGGTGGGGCTGCTGCCACCGCAGGCAGAGACGCCGAGGGCCACGGCTGCGCCAGCGAGCGCAGTGGCCGCGAGAAGGCTGAGATGCTTTGTTGAGGGCCCGTTCTCTGGCATTAGTTGCTCTGGTTGCTGACGCGTCGGCCGCAGGTTGGGCATGCGTTGACATCGCGCTGGGAGAATTGCCCGCAGTGGTCGCAGGCTCGCAGATTCTCAACTGACCACGGGAGGCGGGAGGCGCTAGGCGCCAAGGGCAGAACAGCTCCAACCGGCAGAAGCTTCTCTCCGGTCTCAGAGTCTTGGTAGGACTGCCCGGCTTCGGCGTCGATTAGTACATCGGCACCGGTCGACGGGGTTCGGAATCTGTATCGCTGTGTAGTCACGGTCTCAAGCGTAGCAACGGGGGAGGAGGCAACGCTCAGTCCGTCCCAATGAGTAGAGTCCCGGGCCGATGATGCGCCTTTCCGCCCCAATCAGATCTGCCGCCGTAGTGGCCGCCACAGCGCTTGCTGCCTTCGGCGCACAGGGCTGCGGTCCCACGGTTTCAGGCGGCGATGCAAACCTCCCTAACGGCAAGAAGCTGTTTGTGTCCAAGTGTGGCGCTTGCCATGTACTCGGCCGCGCAGGGAGCAAGGGCGTCACAGGACCCAACCTCGATGAGGCTTACCAGCAGGCGCTCGCCGATGGCTTCCCACGGTCAACTTATGAGGGCGTAACTCACAGGCAGATCCTTTACCCAGACACGATGGGTGCCATGCCTGCCAACTTGGTCACGGGTCAGGATGCTCGCGATGTCGCAGCCTACGTCGCTTGGGCTGCAGCACGGCCAGGCAAGGACACTGGGATTCTTGACGCGATCGTTCCAGGGCTCAATCAGGTCGTCGCGGTTGCCAAGGGTGGACAGCTGCAGATCGACCCTGATCCAAGCGGCCAGCTCAAGTACCTCGCCTCGGCGGCAACAGCCTCGGCCGGGACACTCACGCTCGTGTCAATCAACAAGGCTTCGGTTCCACACAACATTGCCTTGCAGGGCTCTGGCGTCAACGCGTTAGGCGCGGTTGTTCAGGGTGGCGGAACCTCGAAGATTACGGTCACCGTCAAGGCTGGTACCTACACGTTCTTCTGCTCTGTCCCCGGTCACCGTCTGGCCGGCATGCAGGGCACCCTTACCGTCAAGTAGACGGATTCAGGCGTAACTCGTCGGCCTTCTGGTCTTCTCGGGCGCCTTCTGCGGCTGCCTTTGCGAAGAAGACGCCGAGGACGATCATCATGATGAGGACGTCCGTCAACATCATCAGACCAGCGCCGATCTGCTGATCTGAAAGCGCCGTAAGGCCGTGTTGCTTGGCTCCAGAGGCGTAGAGGTCGGAGTAGAACGCCCGGTTGGAGACGAGGAACAGTGCGCCCATCAGGATGCTGGCCATGCGTCCCGCAAGGAGATAACCAATCTTCCAGAGCTGGGCGGGCATCGGTCGGCGGTTCGGCTCAATTGCGGGCCACCAGAAGATCAGGTTGGCGAGGAGGAAGGATTGATGCTGCAGAGCATGCACTAGTGGTTCCCTCGTGGCTGCAGTGAAGGCTGGAGCAAGGTGCCAGCCATAAAGAACGACTACGGACAGGGGAAGCGCAACCAGTGGTTTGGTGACAAAGCGTCCTAGGGCCCGTATTGGCCGATTTCGGGCCACGAGCACCAAGATCTCCTTTGGGGGCACGAACAGCCCCACAGGGGTCCTCAGGCCCGCGAGAAGGAAGGGTGCGGCTATGTCAGCGATCAGCAGGTGCTCACTCATGTGCGCCCAGAACAGCTGGTCTGAGAACGCGGCTGGTGGCCCAAAGAGCCCGATGGTGACCAGCGACATTCCAGTCCACCAGAAGGCCTGCTGCCCCCGGGGAACTCGGTATCCACGGCGTGAGAGCCTGCGGACGGCTCGGATGTAAAGACCAGCCGCTCCTGCAAGAAGGATGAAAATGACCGGATCGAAGACAAACATCAGACGCACCTCATCTCATACGGACGGGGCCCGAGATAGGGGTCAGACAATGGCACGGATGATGAGTACGACTCCCACAACAACCACTCCTACAGCAACAACCCAGCCAAGGAACCTGAATGCCTCGGCCTCTGATCTGATCGGGTTGAGCACCGAACTAGAGAATGTAGACGGAGAGGTACACAATCACCCACATGACATCAACGAAGTGCCAGTAGATGCCGGGAACTTCAATTCCCTGGTGCTCGTCCGGAGTGAAGTGTCCCTTGAAGACTCTGATAGTCGCGAACAGCAGCAGGGTGAGACCGATGAAAACGTGGGCGCCGTGGAGACCAGTGAGTCCGTAGAAGATCGACGCCTGAGCACTGTCGTATGGAGCGAAGCCCAAGTGGACGTACTCGTTGATCTGCACGGTGAGGAATGTCGAACCCAGAAGGAGCGTTGCGAGCATTCCAAGCTTCATGCCGCGGCGATTCCCGTGCTTCGCGGCCTCTAGGGCCCAGTGCATCGTTACTGAACTTGAGAGCAGAACCGCCGTGTTGAAGCCAGCGATGATCTGGGGAAGCTCTTCGCCTTCAGCAGGCCACGGATTGCCGTTGACGACCCGGATGAAGAAGTAGGCAGTGAAGAACCCTCCGAAGACCATGATCTCGGAGACGATGAAGAGGAGCATGCCAAGCGTCTGGGCTTCAACAGTGGAGCTGTGATGAGCGACTGGCGGCCCATGGTGATCTCCGTGGTCGTGACTTGCGTCAGCGGTTCCGATTGATGCAGCCTCCATGTCAGCTCTCCTGGCTCTCGGTGTCGGAACCCACGGTTGCGGCTACTGGCTCTGGCTTAGTGCCACCCATGATGGCGTGAACTGCTCCAGGAACCCCGTACTCGTAAGGACCGCCGACAACGGTCGGGATCTCATCAAAGTTGAAGATTGGCGGCGGTGAGGAAACCTGCCACTCAAGCGTGAGGGAACGGTAGGGGTTGGACTCTGCCTTGGGTCCGTTACGCCAGCTGTTGACCATGTTGTAGAGGAAGATGAGTGTCGAGAGCCCGAGGAAGAACGATGCGATTGAAATAGCAAGGTTCCACGCTGCGAACTGCTGAGCGTAATCAGCTACCCGCCGTGGCATCCCCTGGATTCCAATCACGTGCATTGGGGCGAAGGTGAGGTTGAAGAAGATGAGGGTTGCCCAGAAGTGGATCTTCCCGAGCTTCTCGTTGTACATCCGGCCGGTCATCTTCGGGAACCAGAAGTAGACGCCCGCAAAGATGGTGAAGAGTGATCCACCAAAGAGCACGTAGTGGATGTGAGCCACGATGAAGTACGTGTCAGAGACATGAATATCGAACGGAACCATGGCCAGCATCACGCCGGAGATACCGCCGAGCGTGAACATGGTCAGGAACCCAAGGGTGAAGAGCATCGGTGTGTCGAGGTGGATTACGCCCTTCCACATGGTCCCAAGCCAAGAGAAGATCTTGATTCCTGTGGGGACGGCGATGATCGCTGTTGTGATCATCATTGGGACACGGATCCAGTCCTGCATGCCCGAGACAAACATGTGATGTGCCCAGACCGTGAAGCCGAGAACCACAATTGCAAGGAGTGAGAAAGCCATCATTCGGTAGCCAAAGATGGGCTTTCTGCTCTTAACAGAGAGGATTTCGGAGACGATGCCAAAGCCTGGCAGCATCATGATGTAGACCGCCGGATGCGAGTAGAACCAGAATACGTGCTGGTACATGACGACATTCCCTTGTCTTCCTCCGCCAATGGTGGCGTCAAAGAAGTGGAAGCCGAGAGCGACATCAAGCAGCACGAAGAACTGTGACGCGGCGATGAACGGCGTTGCGATTACGACGAGAAGTGATGTTGCGAAGTTCGCCCAGACGAGTAGCGGCATACGCCAGAAGCTCATTCCTGGAGCTCTCATCGTGATGATGGTTACTAGGAAGTTGAGTGCAGTTGCGATCGAGGAAGCTCCTGCGAACTGGACGCCAATGCTGAAACACATCTGCCCCAATGGCTGAGTGGTTGATAGCGGAGCGTAAGCAGTCCAGCCAGAAGCGAAGGCGCCACCAGGCATGAGGAAGCTGGTCGTCATCAGGGTTCCGGCAATAGGAAGCAGCCAGAACGAGAGGGCATTGAGCCTCGGGAAGGCCATATCCGGAGCGCCGATCATCAGCGGCAGGACATAGTTGGCCAGCCCTGCGAAGACAGGGACGATGAAGAGGAAGATCAGCAGTGAAGCGTGGACGCTGAACAGGCTGTTGTAGTCCTGCCCGTCAACAAACTGGCTACCAGGAGCAGCGAGCTCGGCACGGACCATCATGGCCATCAGTCCGCCGATGAACATGAAGAAGAATGTGGTGCAGACGTACTGGACGCCAATGACCTTGTGGTCAGTGTTTACCTTGAAATAGTCGCGCCATGAGTGAGCACCGTGTGAGGCGTGATCCTCGGCCCGCGTTGGACGGCCAGCAGCCCAGTAGAACCAGTAGTCAAAGGCGCCAAGTCCAACAAGGAAGAAGAACGGCACCGCAATCATCGAGACGATCGTGATCGCTGCGCCATCGATCAGAGGCGTGTAGCCGTAGAGGCTACGAATCAGTGTTGTGAGGCTGAAGCTGAAAGCCAACCCGAGGAGGGTGAAGGCTGCGGCGCGGTACCAGCCAGCGGTTTTAAGTTGGGCGGGCATTCAGATCTCCTTGGGTCAGCCGGTCTTGGCGGCTGATTTGGCCGCAAGCCAAGCTGTATATCGGGCGGGCGTTACGACATGAATGGTGGAGCGCATGATGCTGTGACCGATGCCGCAGAGCTCAGCGCAAACGATTGGGTACGAACCAATCCGATTTGGGTTGACCTTGGTGTGAGTCGTGATGCCTGGAACAGCATCCTGCTTCATCCGCATCGAAGGAATCCAGAAAGAGTGGATGACGTCAACGGCCTTGATGTCGAACTTGATCTGCTGACCAGAGCACGCGGCACCGTCACCGGTAGCTGCCGTTGTTGGCTTGCATGGGACATACATCTGCTCTGTCAGGAACTTCTTGCCGTTAGAGCCTGTGTATTCAAAGTCCCATGCGAACTGTTGGGCGTAGGCAGTTACCTGAATCTGGTCTGCCTTGGCAGCGTCAATCTCGCTCAGTACTGATGCGCCATATACGCAGAGGGCGGTGACAATGATTGAAGGAATCGCTGTCCAGATGATCTCCAAGCGAGTGTTTCCGTGGGTGGGAGGGCCATCAAGCTCCTCCTCGCCAGCGCGCATCCGGAATCGGAAGACCGAGAAAAGTACGACGGTCGTGACAAGTACGAAGACTGGGACGGAGATGATGATTAGGACGTCGTAGAAGGTGTCAATCGGTGCTGCCTGTGTGGCCGCTGCGGTAGGGAACCAGTCGATCCAAAGGCCGAGCGCGATTCCAACGGCGGAGGCGATAAGGCCAATACCGATCATCATGATTACGTCGGAGCGGGTTACCTCACGGGGGTTCTTCATCGCCACGGCACTCTATTCGTTCGGTGAGACAGATGGCGTCCCACCCGGGGTTCACACGCGCCGGAACTTGGTGCAGTTCGTTCGGCGCTCATCGGTAGGGCTCAGACGGCGCTGGCCAGAAGGTGTGGCCCGGCCCGGTTCTCCCTTGCGGATGCCCTGAATTCGGAGGGCGCGACGCCGTGGAGTCTTCGGAAAGCCTTGGCGAACTGGGCTGGCTGCTTATAGCCGACCTGCCTAGCGACCTCGCGGACTGTCAGTGGCTCGGAGGTCAAGAGTTCGGCGGCACGGGCCATTCGTACTCCTGTGAGGTAGTCCCGGAAGGTTGTGTCACCGGCTTCCGTGAATGCCCGCTGGAGTTGCCGTCTTGAGGAGGCAATTCGCTTAGCCAGACTCTCCAGCTGGAGGTCCTGACCGTATTCGGACTCAATCAGCACGCAAACCTGCCGATGGAGGTTTGCTCGGTACTGGATGGTTGCAGGGCGCTGGGTGGCCATGCAATGGATACGCGCCGCGAGTACGAGTGGATCAACTAACCGAACCGGCTGACCTAAACGATTGAGGTGGGGAACTGCTGACCCCGGAGGGCCGCGACTTAGTCGCCTGGGGTGGCCTCTGGAAGCTCAGCGACTGACCGACGGGTATCGCCGATCCAACGCGTGAGGCATCCAACAAGCAGGACGGCGCCAACAGCTGTGATCCAAAGGGAAAGGCCAAGTCCAATGACCACGAGAGTGACCGCGATTGCAGTGACGAGGGGAATGGCTGAAGGTCCAGGGAGGTGGATTTCCTCGCTTGCGGGCTGTGCCTTGACTTGAACTGGTTGGTCGACGCGCATAGTTAGGAAGCGTTGTACAGGATGGCGGCCACGAATGAGAGTCCGAACATCACGAAGCAGACTGCTCCGAGACTAAGTCCGATCTTGATGTTCTTTCTTGCGATGTCCCTGTTCATTTTGCTTCTCCTAGTTTCTTAGATCTTGGAATCGACAACCATCGCAGCAAAGAGAAGCGCGAGGTAGCCAAGTGAGTAGAGGTAAAGGCGTAGTGCGGCGGGCCGAGTAGCAACCTTCTGCAGCTGGATCGCTAGTCCAAGGAAGATCCCATCAAGCACCAGAGCGACAGCGAGATAGATAAACCCGAAGAGTCCCCCGATGACCGGGAGCAGGGTGACGGCAATGAGAAGGATTGTGTAGAGGACGATCTGGCGGCGGGTCTCTTCTTCTCCACGGACGACGGGCATCATCGGCACGCCAACCTTGGCGTATTCGTCCTTCATCAGGAGCGAGAGGGCCCAGAAGTGGGGTGGAGTCCAGTAGAAGACGATCGCGAAGAGGTAGAGCGGTGCGAGGTCAAGGGAGCCGGTGACAGCAGCCCAGCCAACAAGCGGGGGAACAGCCCCGGCGGCGCCGCCAATCACAATGTTCTGCGGTGTTGTCCGCTTCAGCCAGAAGGTGTAAATCACGGTGTAGCCAAGAAACCCGCTGAAAGCGAGCAGCGCGGACAGTCCGTTGACGAAGAGGGTCATTTCGATCAGTGAGATCGCAGCGAGGATCAGGCCAAAAGCAAGCGCCGAACCTGGCCGTACACGGCCTGAGGCGACCGGTCGGGATGCAGTCCGTTCCATGCTGAGGTCAATGTCACGGTCGTACCAATGGTTCACGGCCCCAGCACCACCGGCCGAGAGGTAACCGCCAAGGCAGGTCAGAAGGACCAAGCTCACGGAAGGACTGCCAGCAACAAGCATTGTCGCGACAGTCGTAAGCAGGAGGAGCGACTGAACCTTGGGCTTGGTCAGTTCTACGTAGTCACTGACAACACGACGAACTGCAGCGAAACCGCCCTCGTCCATCGCCGAGAGGCGAGACGCTTCCATCTCAGACTCCTGCGCTCGCGCGTTCAATCTCCGCGCGGATGTCCTTCATTGGCTCGACCGAACGAACCGTTGGGATTACGTCGAAGTTATGTACTGGGGGTGGTGATGGCGTGAACCACTCGAGGGTGTTGCCCTTCCATGGATCTGGTCCAGCGAGGGCGCCGCGAGTAAGGCTTCGAATGAAGTTGACCGTTACGAGGAGGATCCCGATGGCAAGGATGAACGATCCGACCGTGGAAATCATGTTCTCGGTCTGCCAACCGGTCCCAACTCCGTACTCGTAGATTCGCCGTGGCATTCCCTCAAGTCCAAGCGAGTGCTGGATCAGGAAGGTGACATTGAAGCCGACGAAGATAAGCCAGAAAGCAACCTTTGAAGTCTTCTCGTTGAGCATCCGACCAGACATCTTCGGATACCAGTAGTGGAGGCCGGCGAGCATCCCAAACACAGCGCCGCCCATCAGCGTGTAATGGAAGTGGGCAACAACGAAGTAGCTGTCCTGGAGCTGCCAGTCGATTGGGAAGATGGCCAGGAAGATTCCGGTGATGCCGCCAAAGGCAAAGACGGACAGGAAGCCAGCCGCGTAATAGAACGGTGACGCGGTGACGATTGAGCCCTTCCAAATAGTCGCAAGCCAGTTGAACATCTTCACGCCAGTTGGGATTGCCACAAGCAGTGTGGTGATCGTGAACAGTGAGAAGACCACGGTTGGCGCAGGCACCGTGTACATGTGATGGGCCCAGACGAGCATTGAGATCAGCGCAATCACAAGGGTGGAAGTTGCGATGGCTCTGTAGCCGAAGATTGGCTTGCGAGCAAACACGGGCAGTATCTCGCTGATCATGCCGAACGCTGGCAGAACGATGATGTAGACCTCAGGATGCCCAAAGAACCAGAACAGGTGCTGCCAGAGGAGCGGGGAGCCGCCAGCCGTTGGGTCAAAGAATGCGGTGCCGTAGTTCCGGTCAAAGAGCAGCATCGTGACAGCGCCAGCTGCGACCGGAAGGGCGACGATAAGAAGGATGGAGTAGGTGAGCATCGTCCAGCAGAACAGCGGAATCCGGCTCCAGCTCATGCCCGGTGCGCGCATCGTGATCAGGGTGGCCACGATGTTGATTGCTCCCAAGAGTGATGAGACGCCGGTGAGGTGAATCAGGTAGATCCATGCGTCCTGACCGCCGCTTGGGGAGTAGACAGCAGATGAAAGTGGTGGATAAGACGTCCAGCCCGCTTCAGGCGGAGTGAAGAAGAGGGTTACATAGAAAACTATGCCGCCGGCCAGAAGAAGCCAGTAGGACAGAGCGTTCAGGCGCGGGAAGGCCATATCGCGAGCGCCAATCTGCAGCGGCAGAACGTAGTTGGCGATACCAGCCATCATCGGAGCCACGAACAGGAAGAGCATGGTCGTGCCATGCATGGTGAAGAGCTGGTTGTAGTGCTCCGGCGTGATCAGCGAGTTGTTGGCAACGCCAAGCTGAAGGCGAATCATCATCGCCTCGACTCCACCCAGAAGGAAGAAGCCGAAGGTCGTGACCATGTAAAGGATGCCGATTCGCTTGTGATCGGTTGTCAAGAACCACGAGATCCAGCCTTGCTTGGGGGCAGGCGAGGCGACCTTGTGGGCCACGAGCTCTGGGAGTCCAGCGTTGGATGTTCCTGTTGTTGCTGACATTCCTGTGATCTCCCTTACTGCGCCGGTGCGAGGTTGGGGATCTGACCGTTGTCGGTCAGCTTCTGGCGGGTCGCGATGCCTGCCTGATTAGCGGCCTTGATCCGGGCAGTCTGATCAGCGAGCCAAACCTTGAAGGCAGCGGGGGTTACAACCCGCACGGAGGCGAGCATGTTGGCGTGCTGGCGACCGCAGAGCTCGGCGCACTGTCCCGTGTAGACCTCACCAGTTGCATTCGTTGGAGTCGGAGCTTTGAACCAGGTGTAGTTAGTTGAACCTGGGACAGCATCGAACTTCCCGCCGAGGCGAGGGATCCACCATGAGTGGATTACGTCGGTGGACTGAATCCGAAGGACTACAACCGTGTCTGATGGCGCGACCATCTCCGTGTAGACGAATGGGCTGTCAAGACGGTTGCCGTATGTGTACCGCCAGACATACTGGCGGCCAGTGACGTTGATAGTGATCTTCTTGCCATCCGGTGGGCTTGGGACTGGCACGAGGCCTGCCTCACGGGAGGACTGCGCAAACTCAGCAACTGGCTGACCTTTTGGTGGGTCTGTGATGACCGGAAGCTTGATGAAGGTGATTGCTGCAAGCACGGCGACGAGAGCTGCCGCGCTGACAGTCCAGCCAATCTCAAGGCGATTGTTCCCAGTTGGTCCTGATGCGACGGCACCCTTGGACGCGCGGAACTTGATCAGTGCGTAGATCAGGAACAGTTCAACGCCGAGAAATACGATTACCCCGAAGAAGAGAACGATTCGGTAAAGCTCAGCAATCGCATCAGCATTTGGGGATCCGCCTGAGCGCGGAACCGCTGTTATCGCGGATGCGGCACCCGGAACAGCGAGCAGCGCAAACAGCGCAGTGACCGCGGCAAATGCGGCAAATCGTGATTTGGTGATGGGGGCGGTCCTCACAGCGGCGGAATCATACCCGCGCGACCGGTTGCGGCGACGGCCGGCTAATTCGGGCTTGCTCGACTTGGGCTTAGCTGTCGCCAAAGCGTGCCTCACGTCGCTCGAGGAAAGCTGTGACGCCCTCCACAAAGTCCGGACTGCCTGCCTGGCCCTGCTGGAGGGTAGCCTCAAGGTTGAGTTGCTTCTCTAGTTCCGGGAAGCATGAAGCGTTGAGCTGCTGCTTGGCTCCGGCATAAGCGCTGGTGGCACCGCGAGCAAGACGCAAGACAAGTTCATCGGCCGCGGTTTCAAAATCAGCGTCGGCGACAAGGCGGTTGACCAGTCCCCAGTCGGCTGCCTGTGCACCGCTAATGCGTTCGCCGAGCAGAGCCATCTCGCTCGCACGGGAGAAGCCAGCCCGAGCTGGGATGAAGGCTGATGAGCCCCCATCGGGGACGAGGCCAATTGTGGTGAATGAGAGGAGGAAGTAGGCGCTCTCGGAGGCCAAGACTAGATCGCAGGCCAATGCGAGGGAACAGGCCACTCCCACTGCTGGACCGTGTACGGCGGCCACAACTGGCTTCGGCATCCGCCGGATTCCAAGAATCACTGGGTGATAACGCTCGTGAAGCGAACGAGCGAGGTCGGGTGCCCCGTGCTCGTCCGTGTGGTCAAAACCCGCCTTCAAGTCCGCTCCTGAAGAGAATGCTCTCCCCGCGCCGCGGATTTCGACTGCCTTGACCGTCGTGTCATGTTCAACCTTGTCAATGGCATCCAGAAGGTCATTACCGAGCCCACTGTCCCAAGCGTTTAGTGCGTCAGGGCGGTTGAGCACGATTCGCGCTGCTGAGCCACAGCGCAGAAGCTTCAGGTTCTCGTACTCAGTCTCAGAGGTCCATTCGGGCACGAAGCGATCCTATGTGTCGGAAGAGTTTGGGAGCAGCCCGGTGTCACGGAACCACTGTTCGGTGAGTTGCATACCCTCAGCGAGCGTTGTCGTTGGCTGCCAACCCAGCAGTGATTGAGCGAGATCTGTGGAGTAACCGGCTTTCCTGCTGATGAAGACCATTGCTGTTCTCGATACCTCGGGAGTCTTGCCCGTTAGCTTGGCGAGCAGTTCCATGGCCGCGGCGCCCGCTGCTGCCAGTGGGCGTGGAGCAGTCGGCGTTCGCTCGTTGCCAAGCATCCGCGCATAGTGATCGAAGAACGTTGCGGCTGTGACTGGTTCGCCAGCGAAGCCTGTGACTGCGCGGCCAGCAGCAGCTGGCTCAACCAAGGCCCGCAGGGCAAGGTCAACGAGGTCATCAACAAATACTGGTGTCATCAGTCCCTCCCCACTGCCTGGGAGCACAAAGCGACCGCGCTTCATTGCTTCCAGTGGCCGCACGGACCAAGGGGTTGAGCGCGGCCCGTAGACATCCCCAGGCCGCACGACAGCAGCGCCGCGCCTCAGTGCAAGGTCATCGCTCGCGGCCTTCGTGTCCACGTATGGGACTCCCTGTCGGCGAGTCCACGAATCATCACGCGGTGGTCTCGCAAACTCGTAACCCCAAGAGGCAACCGAACTGATGTGGACAAAGGCTGTTGCCCCAGCCGACTGCGCCGCGTCGATCGCATTCCGTGTTCCGCGGACGTTGACCTCGATGAAGTCCTCCATTGACCCGTGGTCAGAGACGATTGCAGCAGTGTGGATTACGCCGTCGACCCCCTTCAGCGCCCGTTCAAGGTCGCTCCTGTCCGTGGTGCTGCATTGCACCCATGACGCTCCGGTGGCAGTGACTAAGGCCTCTCCCTGAGGATTGATGTCAATCCCCACTACCTGGTTTCCCTCATCCACAAGACGCTTGGCGGCAGCCAGACCAATGAAGCCTGCTGCTCCCGTAATAGCGATCTTCTTGCCCCCAGCCATTGGCGCAGTATGAACCCCCCGGTAGGCTCGACGCGGTGAGGAAGGGGACTTTGATCCGGTCGTTGGCTTGGGGCGCTGTTGTCGCCGGTGCTGCCGCGCCCGTGCTCAGGAGGCGGCTGCGGTTACATCCGGCCGTGACCATTGCGACGGCTGCGGCTGCTCCCCTCGGTCTCGCTGTGGCACTCCCGAAGTCAAGGACGCGGGATGTTGGTATCTGCGCCCTGCAGATGTGGGCGTACATCGCCGCTTACGAAATGCCCAATGACCAACCAGGGGAATTGGCCGAGCGAGTCCACATTGATTACCCGGTCGAGATCGACAAGATGATTGGGCTAGGTAGCGCGCCTACCCACAGGTTCCAGAGCCTGTTCGCCCACCCGGGCGAGATACAGGGTTACGAGAAGGTTCTCGTCTGGGCGCACTGGGCCTGGTTCACGGTCCCGCACGGCACGGCGGTCTATGTCCTAATGCGACGACGAGACATGTTCCCCAAAGCCGCGTTCATGACCTACGCCGTGTTTGACATTGGGGCACTGATCTACTGGCTTGCCCCAACGGCTCCACCTTGGTACGCCGCCGAGCAGGGCCGCTTCGATGATGGTCAGACCCCTCGGATCCGGCGGATGATGATCGAATATGGCGCACAGTTTTGGAAGGACCACTGGGGTCCGCTCTACTCGTCCTTGGCGGGGAATCCCTTTGCCGCAATGCCATCCCTCCACTTCGCCACCTCGGTCATGGCCGCGAAGATCCTGAGGCGGACCGGCAAGGTTGCGGGCGCAATCGGATGGGGATACACGGGGACTCTTGGAGTTGCCCTGGTCTACCTCGGCGAGCACTATGTGATTGACCTCATCGCAGGGGCAGCGCTAGCGGAGGGCGTTTGGAGAATCGCGGGCCCTCTTGCTCCAGTAGGCCAAAGCATCGGAGCCGCGGTCAATGGGCTGCAGCGAAGGGCCGCTGCTAATGGCTGAGGTACAAGAGGAATCGCAGGGGCCCTTTGATGAGCTCGATGAGGACTTTCGCACCGGCGAAAATGGGCCGCCTAGATTCCGACTGACTCGGAGGACCGTTGCTGGGGCAACCGTCTTTGTGGCGTGCGCGATTGCCTTCCTCTATGTGATCCTGCCCAAGATCGGCGGGCTCAATGAGACTTGGCGGCGGCTGGATGAGGGCGACGGCAGCTGGTTTGCGGTGGCAGCACTACTCGAAGTCGGTTCCTACTTGGGCTACATCCTGGTGCTGAGGGTTGTGATCCCATCTCATAAGGGTCGGTTCACTTGGTCAACCTCGTATCTGATCACCATGGCTGGCGTGGCCGCCACACGGCTGTTTGCGACTGCTGGCGTTGGAGGTATGGCCCTTTCGTTCTGGGGGATTCGTAGAACCGGACTCCCGCGGCGTGAGGTAGCAGTCAACCTGACCGCCTTCATGGTCTGTCTCTACTCAGTCTTCATGGTCTCCGTACTGGTAGGCGGGATTGGACTCGCGGCAGGGGTGTTCAACGGACCTGCCCCAATCGGACTGACGGTTGTCCCAGCAGTACTAGCCGCCTCAGTGATTGCTGTATTCCTTCTGTTCGCATTGGTGCCAGGCGACAGCGAGCGCCGACTTCTCGCTTGGTCGCATGGGCGGGGGGAGGTAGCCACGGTTGCTGGCAAGCTCGCTGCGGCACCGGCTGCCGTCGCAGCTGGAACGCGGGTTGCCTTCCGTTTGCTCAAGGAGCGACACCCGGGAATGCTCGGAGCTGTTGCTTGGTGGTACTTCGACATCGCAGTTCTCTGGGCTTGCCTGAGAGCGTTTGGCTCTGAACCTGCTGTCGTGACGATCGTGATGGCCTACTTCGTGGGTCAGCTAGGCAACCTGCTTCCTCTCCCCGGGGGCATCGGCGGCGTGGAAGGAGCCATGGTCGGTGCGTTGGCAGCTTTCGGGATTGACGCTGGGCTCGCCCTTGTGGCCGTGCTGTCCTACCGAGCCTTCTCTTTCTGGCTGCCGACGGTTCCAGGAGCGATCGCCTTCGTGCAACTGCGCCAGCGAGCAACCAAGTGGGCGGAGGAGGACGCGGGAGAGCCCACGGCTCCGGGTGCCCCGGCTAAACTCGCCCAATGAGCTCTGACACAGTCGAACGGGTAGTGATCATCGGTAGCGGCCCAGCTGGTTACACGGCTGCGCTCTACACGGCACGGGCCGACCTTGAGCCGCTGGTGATTGAGGGATGGGCTTGGGGAGGTCTTCTCCAGCAGACGACTGAAGTCGAGAACTTCCCCGGTTACCCGCAAGGCGTGATGGGGCCGGAGATGATGCAGCAGCTGCGAGACCAAGCTGAGCGGTTCGGCGCACGCCTCCGTACTGAGGACGCAACTGGCATCAACCTCTCCACTGAACCTGGTGGTATTCACGAGATTCAGATTGGTGACGAGGTCATCCGGGCGCAGACAGTTGTTCTTGCCATGGGTGCCGAGCACAAGAAGCTTGGCGTCGTGGGTGAAGAGGAGCTTGGCGGCAAGGGTGTTTCCTACTGCGCGACTTGCGATGCAGCTTTCTTCCGCGACCTTCCAACCGTTGTGGTGGGCGGTGGCGACTCCGCAATGGAGGAGGCGATCTTCCTGACTAAGTTCGCATCCAAGGTTGTTGTCATCCACAGGCGTGATGAGTTCCGCGCCTCCAAGATCATGGTTGATCGTGCTCGTGAGATTGAGAACCTTGAGTTCATGACTCCATACGCACCGACAGAGTTCAGGGCTGCGGACGGTGGCGCTTTGACGACCATCGCGCTCAAGAACACTGAGACTGGCGAGGAAACTGAGATTGAGGCCAAGGGAGCATTCATTGCGATCGGCCACGTTCCAACCACTGAGCTTGTGGCAGAGCAGGTTGACCGAGACCACGAGGGGTACATCTCCGTGGACGGACGTTCAACCAGGACCAATGTTGCGGGCGTGTTCGCTGCCGGTGACTTGGCTGACTCCACTTACCGACAGGCCATCACAGCGGCAGCCTCAGGTTGCCAAGCAGCACTTGATGCCGAGCGCTACCTGCGGGACCTTCCCGCAGGCTGACGCTGCTGCCACTGCCTGACCTTCCCTGCCCGTTAGCTCCCTTGTGGGGGCACTAGGGCATTGATGCCAGTCAGGTCCCTGCCGATGATCAACTGTTGGATCTGCGACGTGCCTTCGTAGAGCGTTGTCACGCGGACATCGCGCAGATACCGCTCAACGGGATAGTCATCGACATAGCCGGACCCACCGTGAACTTGGATTGCGGTGTCGGCACAGCGAACGGCTGCCTCGGTTGCGTACCACTTGGCAATTGAGGTCTCGGTGGTAGATGGGCGTCCCTTGTCTTTGAGGTCGCCGGCTTTTAGGACGAGTAGGCGGGCAGCCTCAGTAGAGACTTTGATTTCAGCGAGCATTTGCTGAACGAGTTGGAAGGAGGCAATCGGCTTGCCGAACTGTTCACGCTTGGTTGAGTAGTCAACCGAAGCTTCCAGCGAGCCCTGGCACACGCCAACGCAGCCCGCGGCAACGCTGTAGCGACCATTGTCCAATGCGCTCATCGCGATCTTGAATCCCTCGCCGACCTCACCCATCAGGGCGTCATCGCCAACGACAACATTGTCAAGCATCAGCTCAGCCGTGTCACAGCCCCGCAGGCCCATCTTGTGGTGAATGGGTGAGGTGGAGAAGCCTTCCGTGTCGGTCTCCACAAGGAAGCACGCGATTCCACGATGGCCCAGCGACGGGTCTGTCTGGGCGAAGATGAGGGCAACCTTGGCGTGGCTTCCGAGTGAGATCCACATCTTGCGTCCCGTGATGGACCAGCCACCGTCGGTCTTTGTCGCCACCGTCTTCTGATTCGCGGCATCGGAGCCAGTGTCGGGTTCGGTCAATCCGAAGCAACCAAGCCACTCACCAGAGCAGAGCAGCGGCAGGTAGGCGAGCTTCTGATCCTCAGTTCCCCAGCGCAGGATGGAGGAACAGACGAGTGATGTCTGGACTGAGATCACGGTCCGCATGGAGGAACAGCCGCGGCCAATCTCCTCAACCAGCAGGGCGTAGGTGATGTAGTCCAAACCAGCTCCCCCATATTGGCGGGGAACTACAGCGCCCAGATAGCCCTGCTTGGCCATCATCGTGACTAGCTCAAGATCAAAGTGTTCGTTGCGATCGTTGTCGCGGGCGCGGTCAACGATGTTGGAGTCCGTGAAGTTCCTTGCGGTTCTGCGGACCAATTCCTGTTCATCTGTCAGATCAAAATCCACTTTTGCTCCAGTCGTTGAGCGGCCTGATCCGACCCTACCCTGCTCAGGGGTTACGATCGGTTCTGTGGACGGCTTCGCGATAGTCATGTTTGGTGGTGTTGGCGCGGTTGCGCTGGTGCTCTGGCTGATCGGCAAGTCCAGTCCCGGTAGCGGGAGTGAGAATGTTGGCCTTCGGTCAGCTCGGGAGATTGAGGAGCGCCGAACTGAGCTGGAGATAGAGGACGATGTCCAAGTACGCGAGGCGCTTCAAGCGCTGCGCGACCGCAGAGCCGCGCGCGAATCAGGCTCTCGAACTGAAATGGAAGGCTAGGACCAAGATGGCAAGAGTCGTGATTGTTGGTTGCGGCAAGCGCGGCATTGAGCTGGCTGGCCTTCTGCGAGCTGATGGACATGCTGTCCGAGGGACCACAAGAACCCGGACCCGGGTGGACGAGCTTGAGGCCGCTGGTATTGAGCCATGGGTGGGAGATCCCGATCGCATCGCGACGATCAACTACTCGCTTGAGAACGCGACAATCCTGATCTGGGCCCTAGCGTCTGCTGAAGGAGAGGCCGAGGCGGTCGAGCCGCTGCACGGAACCCGACTTCAGATGCTCCTGGAGCGAACGATTGACACCACTGTTAGAGGCGTCCTTTACGAATCTGTCGGCACGCTCCCGGATGACGTGTTGGCAGCAGGAGCTGCTGAGGTCAAGAAGGCTTGTGACAAGAATGAGATTCCTTGGGCGTTGATCGACGCGGATCCATCCGACGCTCCCAGCTGGGCACTTAGTGCCAAGGCTGCTGTTGACGAGCTACTGACCCGGGACCGCGGCTGAGGCCAGCGACGCAAGCTTGACTGCGGTCAGGCGGAGGCTGGTCCGATCCGGGCCAAGAGGTCGGAGAGGATTCGGGCAGTAGCCCCCCAGATCACCCGCTCGTTGACGGGGAAGACTGCCGTCCGGAAAGCAAGATCGCGCCGCTTCATCACGGCCCTGTCTGCCCCGGCGATCAAATCAGCGAGTGGGACCAGAAGGATCTCCGCCACCTCGTCCGGGGCCGCTATGAGAGCAGTCCCGGTGGGGACGACGCCTACAAACGGATGCACCGAGAACCCTGTCGCGATGGTTGCTGTTGGCTGGAGAGCGCCTATGAGCTGAACTTGCGTGGGTGGGATCCCGATCTCTTCGTGGGTCTCCCTCAGTGCGGTGGCAAGCAGGTTTACCTCACCTGGGTCGCGCCTTCCACCGGGGAAGCTGTACTCGCCCGCATGGTGACGAAGGTCATCACGGCGTCTCGTGAGGATCACTGACAGGACACCGTTGTCATCGGTCAGCGGCACAAGGACGGCTGACTCAACCGCTGCCGGCGGCTCTAGATCAAGAGCGGTCTCAACGCTGAGCAGCAGGGGTTGTAGCCGGGCAATCGTCCCGGCCGGGTCCATCGGTCAGGCTGGGAGCGGTTCGACCCGCTCCTCGAACATCACTTCGCCCTCGAGCGCCCGGTGGACAGGGCACTTCGCGGCGATTACTTCAAGGCGTTGGCGCTGCTCAGGGTCAAGGCCTTCGGGAAGACGGAGAACCATCGTGAACTTTGTTGGGCTTCCTCGCTCGGCGGGCTCGTACTCAGCTTCGACTTCGATCTCTCCAATGTCCCAGCCTTTGCGCTCGGCGTACATCTGCATGGTGATTGCAGTGCATGAGGCAAGGCTTGCTGCCAAGAGCTCCTGGGGTGTTGGGCCGTCGTCAGTTCCGCCCATGTCCTGTGGCTCATCAGCCACCAGCGAGTGCTTGCCGATCTTGACCGTGTGACGAAGTCGGTGGTCTTGGGTTCTGGCAGTTGCTTTAGGCATTGGTCTTGATGCTATCCCTCTTGAGTGTCCGGCACCGACTACTGGTCGAGTGGGTTGAGGACAATTCCGGTCGGGATCTTGGGGAAGAAGTATGTGGACTTCGGTGGCATGTACTCGCCAGCCTCTGCGATTGCGCGGATCCGGTCAACCGGAGTTGGGCCCATCAGGAAGGCAACGTCTGAGGCGCCTGAAGCGACTGCGTCAACCGCGGTCTGGAGGTCGCGGGCGTAGGCGAAGCCGTCCAAGTGGTCAATCCGGTCCTCAGTGAGGCCAAGCGGGCCACGCAGAAGAAGCGCTTCCAGCACGCCCGTGTCGAGCTGGCGATACGCGGCGGAGCGCCCTTCCATTGGTTCGTCCAGGCTGCTTGGGTCCCGAAGGGTCAGCATCTTGGTGCTGCCATCGCGCGAGTCGAGCAGTCCGATCTGCACGCGATCGCCTCCCTTGCCGTCTGGCTCGGTAGCCCCGGCAACGGTTTCGACATCGAAGTGTTCGGCGATGGCGGCATCGAGCGCAGCCCATTCGGCATCCCCAAGGCCACTCGCAAGCCGATGGGTAGGGAACACAACAAGGCCGGGATCCTCCGATGCGACAAGGTAGGCCAGCAGAGAAGTTGCGCCGGCTGGGGAGCCTTCCTCGTCGGCGAAGACGCGAGCGGTTTCGTAGCGGTGGTGTCCGTCGGCGATCAGTAGCTCCGACTGTGACGCTGCTTCGCAGACCGCAGCAACAACCTCAGGCTCGTCTACTCGCCAGACCCGGGTCAGCGTTCCTTCGTGCCCCAGGGCCTCACCGAACGGCTCCTGTGGCCAGACGCCTTCAAGTGCTCCGCTGGCAACGCCATCAGGGTCACCAAAGAGAGCGAAGATTGGGGAGAGGTTTGTTGCTGTTGCGCGGGTCAGCCGCAGACGGTCCTCTTTCGGTCCAGCATGGGTTCGCTCGTGGGGTAGGACGCGGCCACGGCCGTACTCCTCAACTGCCATGCGGGAAAGAAACCCACGGCGGGTTAGCTTGCCCGCGCCACCCGGTGCGTCGTAGACCTGCTCAACGGCCCACAGTGCTGGTGTCTCATCACGGATCAGTACCCCGTTGGCGATCCACTCATGCAGGATTGCCGCGGCAGACGCGTATGGGTCGTCGCCTTCCGGAAGGTCAAGGACCACGATGTTGTTTGGAGACTGGGCCACAAGTGCCGCCCGTCCCTCAGCGTCAATTACGTCGTAAGGAGGTGCGACAACGGGTTGCAGGCCTCCGGTGACGGCCGTGTCGTAGTGCAGCGCTCTGAGTGGTTCAACTTTTCCCATCGAGTCGGCGAGGCTACTTGACCCTCTGGTCGCCAGCGGTCTGGGCTGGCGGATCTGTTGTTGGGAATGGGGGCGCCTGCTCCTCGGGGCCGGCCGAGCGCTGGCCCTGAATCCACATCACTGCTGTCAGTACGACCACACCACCGACTATCTGGATGGGCGAGAGGACCTCTCCAAGGACCGGCCACGCAATCAGGGCCGCAAGGGCAGGTTCGAGTGTCATCACAACTGATGCTCGTGCAGCCGGAATTCGTTGTACTGCGGCGAACGCGCAGACGAATCCACCAAGGGTCCCGACCAATCCGACATAAGCGGCTGCGGCAAGGTTCTCCGCGCTGCCCAATGCTGCCCACGAGTAGGTCCAAGGGGGAGTGGCCACCAACCAGAACAGTGTTGCCGCGGCTGAGAACCAGAGCAGCGTTGTTCCCGGTCGGTAGGTGCGACCGGAGCGCTCAGCGCCCCACGCATAGATGGCAAAACCAACTGCGGCAGCTAGACCCGCGGCGATGCCCGTCAGGTCGAGGGAGGACAGCTTCCAGCCCTCTACGACCAACAGGCAGCCGGCTAGGGCAAGTGCGGCTGCTGCCCAGACGCGCCCGGGCACGGACCGCTTGTAGCGAATTCGGAGCCACAGCAGGAGCAGGATGGGCCCCATGTACTCGAGTGTCAGGCCGACCCCAACCCCGAGCCGCGCAATCGCGATGAAGTAGGCAAGGTTGACCAAAGCGAGACCGCCAAGCCCGAACCCGATCAGCCGTGGCGCGTCGGCCCTACGGACGCGGAGTGATGACCTGTCTGTTGCCAACAACCAGCTCAGCATGGCGACGAATGTGATCAGCACGCGCAGGCCGGACAAGCGAACCGCGGGCATCCCATCGTCGAGGAGAAGGCGCGAAGTCACCCCGTTTCCGCAGAACAGAACAGCGGCCAAAACCGCAAGTAGATAGCCCTGATGTGCTCTGTCGAGGTGGCGGTTCACAGAGGCTCAGTGTCGCAGTAGATTCACGAAACGGCTCAGACCTCTAGCATCCACCACATCGGGGCGTGGCGCAGCTTGGTAGCGCGCTCGCTTTGGGAGCGAGAGGTCCTCGGTTCGAATCCGAGCGCCCCGACTGAAGTTCTTCCCAATACAGAAGTTTGTTAGCCACTCTTGGCCGCGGTAG
>WLNJ01000011.1 GCA_009699865.1 Actinomycetota bacterium | reverse complement strand
TGTGACCGGCGTGGATGGCGGCATCGCAAGGCCGCTAATCCACGGCCTCAAGACTGAGACACTCGTGACCACCCCGCCGCCAGCTGGAATAAACGACAACCCGCTTGGGATCGCTGCAGCAATGCAGGCTGCGCTGGGTACTGGGAGCTAAGAGCCCTAGCTCACAAACAGCAAGTACCCCCAGGGGGAATCGAACCCCCGCTACCAGGTTGAAAACCTGGCGTGCTAACCGCTACACCATGGGGGCGGGCACAGGTAAGCCTCAGTTTACGCAGACCAGGGAGAGCATGGAGCCGCGGCTGTGAGACCATCAAGGGTGCGCCCCTAGCTCATCTGGTTAGAGCACCGGACTTTTAATCCGGCGGGCTGGGTTCGAGTCCCAGGGGGCGCACTCTCAGACCGCAGTCCTGTGCGCGTCAATCGCGCCGGCTAGAAGCTGCCGCTGCGCGGACAAGGCGAGATGCGAATCGCCACTTCAGCGGATCCAAGCAGGAATGCGTCCGTGGTCTTCACAACCGCGATTTGGGCGACAGTGCCGTCACCCAGTGCCACAGGTCCTTGCTGGATGACAACCGCCGACCCCTGCTTGTAAGGCACGCCCAAGGTTGGAACGATCGACGCGGCCCCTCTGCCAGATGGGCAGTTGCCAAGTGCGTAAACAATGCTGAAGCCTTCAGTTCGGCCTGGCCGCAAGCCAAACGATGTGGCGATGGCAGGTGGCCGCTTTTCCTTCTGCTGCGGCGGTGGTGTGCCAATTACAACCGTAACTGGCATCCCCTGCATGATCACTGACCCCGGTGGTGGCGACTGGGCCAGTGCCACGCCAATCTCCGCATTCGACTTTGCTCGACGGGAGACGAACCGCGGCTCAAGGCTCAAGTTTCCAATCCGCGCGCTCGCAGACCCACCAGTGAAACCGGTCACCTTCGGGACGACCACTGATTCAGCTGGCCTGTTAACCCAAAGCTTGATTGTCGTGCCAACAGAAACAACTTGCCCAGGCGAAGGCGACTGCGCGCCAACATGGCCGGGGCGGCCGATTCCCGGCGCGGGCAGGACAAGCACTGTGAGGCGCGCGAGTTGCAGCGACTGGGCTGCCGCTGACAGTGGCTGACCGGAGAGGTCCGGTACAGCTGTTGTGCGGGCACCACCACTTACAAGCAGGACCACAAAGGAACCCTTACGGACCTTTGCTCCACCGGGTGGGGAAGATCTGACGACTCGGCCGGCAGGAACGAGGGCGCTCGTGATGTTGACTACTTGAACTCGGTAGCCCGAGTCGCGAAGTGCCTTGGCAGCAAGGCCACCCTCAAGGTCGGCTGCTTCTGGCAACTGGCCTGGTGGCGGCCCGCCCGAGATCCTGACCTTGATCCGATCCCCATCGGTTGTTGTGTTGGCGCTTGGCTCAGTGCTGGCGATCAGTCCAATTGGCCGGTTGGAGATCACCTTCAGCGGACTCGTCTTGAACCCGGCGAGGTTGAGCATCTTCTGCCCTGCTGGGAACTCCTGACCGATCACATTGGGGACGTTCTTGCCGCCCCCGCAGGCAGAAACTGCCATTGCGATAGTGGCCATAAGTACAACCAGCAGGTGGCTACGGCGGAATCTTGGTCGATTAGAAGTCATCGGGCACCGGAGAGTACCTGCCGCCGCGCACGGCTGAGAAGGTTGACGACCATGGCTGCTGGCACGATCATGGGACTACCAACCCCGGACGAGAGAGACGATGACCGCCACGCAAGCATTTACATCACTGGGCCAAAGCCTCTGGCTGGATGACATCTCCAAGTCTTTGCTCGACGACGGGCGTCTTGATCGCTACATCGGCGAGCTTGGAGTGACCGGGCTGACTTCCAATCCGGCGATCTTCCAGTCTGCAATTGGCGGGTCTGACGCATACGACTCAGCCATCAACAAACTTGCCGGAGAGGGCCTCACTGGAGAGGATCTCCTCTTTGCCTTGATGATCGATGATCTTCAACGCGCAGCTGACGCGTTCACCGCGGTTCACCAACGGACTAGTGGTGTTGATGGGCATGTCTCACTTGAGGTCTCCCCGCTGCTGGCCCGTGACCCTGAGGCGACAGCCCTGCAGGCCCAAGACATCCACAAACGTGTTGCCCGGGCCAACCTGCTCGTCAAGATCCCTGGCACTGCCGAAGGCTTAGACGCAATCACGCGCACCGTTCGCGCTGGCATCCCAGTCAACGTCACCCTGCTGTTTGACGAGCGTCAGTTCCGTGCAGCCAACAACGCGGTCCGCGAGGGCCTTGAAGTGCGCCTTGCGGACGGACTGCCAATTGACATTGCCTCCGTTGCCTCCGTGTTTGTCTCCCGCTGGGACAAGGCCGTCGCAGACAAGGTGGACCCAGACCTCCTCAACCGACTTGGGGTTGATGTCATGGCCCGCGTGGGAGCAGAGTACGAGCGATCCCTCAACGATCCAGCTTGGCAGCGCTTAATGAACCATGGGGCACGTCCCCAGCGGTTGCTGTGGGCAAGCACAGGAACCAAAGACCCCTCGGCGCCCGAAGCGCTCTATGTGGACGAGCTTGCCGCACCATTGACGGTCAACACGATGCCCGAGAAGACCCTGCTCGCTGCGGCTGGGCAGGGCGCTGTTTCCCCCCGACTTGACATCACCCAAGCTGAGGCTGAGTTGCAGCGCTTCGCAGCGGCAGGAGTTGATGTTGTCGCTCTCGGCGACAGCCTGCAAGACGACGGCGTTGTGCTTTTCGAAGATGCTTGGCGGGGCGTGCTGGAAACACTCGCTGGCAAGGTTGGCCAGCTTGAGGCAAGTCAGACCGCCTGACCGGTGGCCGACGAAGCCGTAAACCTCCCTGGGCCTGCTGCTGAGACCGCCGAGTGGTCTGCGCTCGCAGCCCTTGCGGCTGCCAACGAACGCCACGATGTCAGGGCATCGCTTGCCGACTCCGAACGCCAAAGCCGATTGGTCGTGGAGGCGTGCGGCCTACGCGCCGACTTCACGCGGCAGCTCTGCGATGTCCCCACACTTGACCTGCTGTTGGCCCTTGCGCGCACCCAAGAGGTCGGGCGATCCGCTGCAGCAATGTTCCGTGGCGAACATGTCAACGCAACTCAGGACCGCCCCGCCCTCCACACGGCGCTGCGGATCCCGCCTGGAGAATCGCTCGTTGTTGGGGCCATCGATGTGGCAGTTGGCGTCCACTCCGAGCTTGACCGCATGGCCTCGTTTTGCGACGCGGTTGCAGCGGGCGAGCGGGTCGGTCACAACGGTAAGAAGTTCACAGCTGTTGTAAACATCGGAATCGGCGGCTCAAACCTTGGGCCCCGAATGGCAACCGAGGCACTACGCCCCTTCGCGGCCACCGGCCTCGATGTGCGATTCGTCTCCAATGTTGACCCCGCGGACCTTGACCGGGCATTGACAGGCCTCGATCCCGAAACGACACTCTTTGTCATCTGCTCAAAGTCGTTCACGACCCTAGAAACACTCACCAACGCTAAGGCGGCACGGGCTTGGCTTATCTCCGGAGCCGGTGGTGACGAGTCAGCCGTGGGGGCACAGATGGTTGCGGTCTCCACTGGGGAAGACGAGGTCGCGGAGTTTGGAATCGACCCCAAGGAGAGCATGTTCGGTTTCTGGGATTGGGTTGGGGGGCGCTACTCGGTTGGTTCTGCCGTTGGCCTGACCCTCATGCTGTCCATCGGCCCCGACAACTTCCGCGCCTTCCTAGCCGGCATGAGGGAAATGGACGAGCACTTCGCCTCTGCTCCACCGGAGTCAAACCTCCCCCTTCTTCTTGGTCTGATCTGGCTCTGGAACGGCAGCATCTTTGGCCACGAGACGGCAGCCGTCCTGCCCTACTCAAGTGACTTGCGTGAGTTCCCCATGTATCTCCAGCAGCTCGATATGGAGAGCAACGGCAAGAGCGTTAGGGCCGATGGCACGCCAGTTGGGGTGCAGACAGGGCCCGTTGTGTGGGGAGACGCGGGCACTGACAGCCAACACTCTTTCCACCAACTCCTTCACCAGGGAACTCGGGTTGTCCCATGCGACCTGATCGGCTTCGCCAAAGCCGCCCGGGCCGGTGATCAAGACCGGCAGGACCTACTGACCGCGAACATGGTTGCCCAAGCCGAGGCACTCTCCGTGGGACGCACCGTGGACGAGGTGGGCGGCGACCCAACGCTCGCACCCCACCGCACATTCCCTGGCGGGCGCCCAGTGACCGTGATCCTCGCGGAGCAACTCGACCCAAGGACCCTCGGGAGGCTGATCGCCCTTTACGAGCACAAGGTCTTCGTCCAGGCGGCAATCTGGGGAATCAACCCATTTGACCAGTGGGGCGTTGACCTAGGCAAGGAGCTGGCTGGCGTCATAGCCCCCGAGCTGGCCGGGGAGAACGTCGCCGGCGACCACGACCCTTCGACAGAAGCTCTGCTTGACGCCGTGCGACAGCTGCGGTCACACTAGAACCAATGCCACTTCCCCTTGCACTCGGACTGATTGGCACAGGCGCAGTCGTCGCGCACACAGGGCCTGCCCTAATGCCACTAATGCCGCCGCTTGCCAAGGCCTTCGGCGTGCCGCGCACACTCCCCGGGGAGCCTGCCCCGCAGGCTGTTGCGATCACCTTTGATGACGGCCCACACCCCGAGGGCACTCCCGCTGTCTTGAAGATCCTCGCCGACCGGGGAATCCCCGCAACATTCTTCCTCGTGGGCGAGCGAGTGCGGGCGAACCCAACACTCGCAGCGGAGATCACAGCGGCAGGACACCGAGTTGCATTGCACTGCGACCAACACCGAAACGCACTGCGGCTGACAGGTCACCAGATCCGCGATGACATCGCTCGGGCCCAGGAGACAATCCATGCAGCGACCGGCGTTGAATGTGACCTCCAACGCGCTCCGCTTGGCATCTACACCCCAGCGTTCCTCAGGGCTGTCAAACAGGCTGGCCTGAAACCCTGGCTGTGGTCGCAGTGGGGTCGGGACTGGCGTACCCGTGCCACACCTGAGTCGATCATCAAAGATGCAAGCGAATCCCTTGTGGCGGGCGACGTCGTACTGCTCCACGACGGTGACGATTACTCGTCCAAAGGCTCACACCTGAATACGGTGAAGGCACTCCCGGGGATCCTCGACGCCGTCCAAACGCGTAATCTTGACCCTGTCGTGCTCCCCTGACGGGCAGCCCAGTACGCAGCTTCACGGGCCGACATCCCGCCCCCGTAATCGGAGATCACATGAGCCTCACACCAGAATCAGCCCCTGACTTCACTTCCTTTGCCATTGGTTTCGACCAACGTGACCGCGCGCGGTTCCACGAACTGATCGACCAGGTCTTTGAGAGCAACCGTTGGGCCGAAGGTCCAATGAACGCCGCCTTCGAAAACGCTTGGGAGAAGTGGAACGGCGCACCTGCAGTTGCCACCAGCTCCTGGTCGGGCGGTGCTATGGCAGCCCTTGACTGGGTTGGCGTCAAGGACGAGGTTGTCCTCTGCCCCTCCAACACCTTCATGGCCACTCCCCTTTCGGTCATCAAGGCCGGTGGCAAGGTTGAGTTTGTTGACTGCAACCGCGAAGACCTCTGCATGTCCTTTGAGGACTTTGAGAAGAAGGCCGAGCTTCATAAGCCCAAGGCTGTCTGGCTTGTCCACATCGGCGGGCACATCGCTTTCGACACCGAGAAGATCGCCGGCTACTGCAAGGCGAACGGGATTGTCCTCCTCGAGGACTGCGCCCACGCGCACGGAGCGTCATGGAACGGTCAGAAGCCGGGCACTTTCGGTGACGCTGGCGTTTACAGCTTCTACGCCACCAAGACAATCAGCACCGGCGAGGGCGGAATCCTCGTCTCCAAGAACCCTGAACTGGTCGAGTACGCAAAGGCCTACCGCAACTACGGCAAGCCAGAGCACACAGTTGACGGCCTGAACTACCGAATGAGCGACTTCACTGCCGCCCTTGGCCTGATTCAGATTGAGCGCCTTGAGGAGATGATCGACTGGAAGAACAAGGTCGCCAAGCAGATCCTCGACAAGCAGTTCGCAAACACCAAACTTGAACTGCCCGAAGGCATGATCAGCGGGTACTACAAGTACATCGTCTTCGAACAGTTGGAGAAGAGCACCGGCCGGGTCTACGACCAGCCATGCCATCGCATCATGGGCCATCAGGTTGACCTTCCAAACGCTGACTGGGTCGCCCAAAACCATTCCTGTCCGCCGCTTTACTATGCGGGCCCCAACCTCCCGGAGGGTGTTTCATGAAAGTTCTTGTAACCGGCGGCAGTGGATTCATTGCCTCGCACGTAATTGATCACCTCAAAGCCGCAGGCCACGAGCCAGTCAACTTCGATATTCGCCCAAGCCAGTGGCAGGGCGAAGAAGTTCCATTCTTTGAGGGTTCCATCACCGACGTTGACGCTCTTGAGAACGCAATGGCCGGCTGTGACGCGGTCGCTCACCTTGCAGCTGCAGCCGATGTCGGAGAGGTCCAAAAGGATCCGCTCTGGGCTGAGGAGCTGAACGCTCGCGGAAGCATCTGCGTACTTGAAGCCGCCAAGCGGGCCGGAGTCAAGCGCGTTGTCTACGCCTCAACAATCTGGGTCTACCAGGACAACAAAGAGCTTGAGATCAACGAAGATGTCAACCCTGCCCTGCCATCCCACCTTTACACCGCAGGCAAGCTTGCCGGTGAGGCCTACTGCACTTCCTACAAGGCCCTCTTTGACCTTGACTACACAATCCTCCGCTTTGGGATCCCTTACGGCCCACGTGCGCGTGAGGCAACTGTCCTCGCCTTGTTCTGCGGGAAGATCCTCAACGGCGAGCCGATCACCCTTGCCGGTGGCGGAACCCAAACACGACGGTTCGTCTATGTCGAAGACATCGCTGACGCGGTTGTCAGGTCACTTGCCCCTGAAGGCGCAAACCGCATCTACAACCTTGTCGGTACTGAGGAAACCTCGATCCTGCAAGTAGCTGAGAAGGCTCAAGAGCTGCTCGGCGACGGCGAGGTCGTTGTCACTGAGGGCCGCGCGGGCGACTTCGCTGGTGCTGTGATCAGCGGCCAGCGCGCTGAGGATGAACTTGGTTGGACCGCAGCAACAGACTTTGCCGAGGGCGCCCGTCGCTACGTCGAGTGGCGCAAGGCTCAGGCCTGAGAATCAACAGGCTGTCGTGAGCGGAGAACCCCGCAAGGTCCTCATCCTCTCCGCTGATATCGGGGAGGGTCATGACGGGCCAGCTCGGGCAATTCAGCGCGAGTTCAACGAGAGCGAGCCCGAAGCCCGGGTCACGATCGTCAATGGGCTGACCGCCATGGGAGGCGTTCTAACCAGCATCGTTCGGGACGGGTCCGAGGTGACCTTCAAGTGGTTCCCATGGCTGTTTGAGATCCAATACTGGCTGTTCATGAAGGTCGCGCCAACCCGCTGGTTCTCGCAGAAGCTCCTGACGCGGATTGGTTCCCGCCCACTGATGCGGATCATCAACGCTCACACGCCAGATCTCATCATCTCTACCTACCCTGGAGTAACCGTCGCCCTAGGCGAAATGCGCCTCAAAGGCAGGCTCAAGATTCCAACAATCGCAGGGATAACCGACCTAGCCGGTCTCTACTTCTGGGCGCACAAGGGGATTGACCTTCACACGGTGACCCACCGTGAATCGACGGAAACCGTCGAGAGAATCGCTGGACCCGGTTCGGTCCGCTGGGCCCTCCCTCCAACATCCCCAGCCTTCCTGAACCCACCAACGCGCCCCGAGGCGCGAGCAGAGCTTGGCCTTCCCGCGGAAGGTGAAGTAATCATCGTGTCCGGTGGAGGTTGGGGCGTTGGCGATGTGACCGGAGGCGTCGCCACAGCACTCGCCCGCCCGGGCGCACAGGTGGTCGTGCTGTGCGGCCGAAACGAGGTAGTCAAGGCTGCTCTCACTGACGAGTTCGCTGGGCAAGACCGCCTGCGCATCGAGGGCTTCACCGACCGCATGGCGACCTTCCTGTCAGCCGGTGACGTACTGATCCATGCCACGGGCGGCCTCACCGCACTCGAAGCAATGATCTGCGGCACTCAGGTGATCTCATACGGCTTTGGAGTCGGACACGTCCGGGAGAACAACCGCGAGTATGTCCACCTCGGACTTGCCCAAGTCGTCAAGAAGCGCTCCGAGCTTGCTGGCGCAATCGACCGGGCTCTAGAGGAGCCACTCCCCCGTGATCCCCGCTACGCCCAGTTGCCCTCAACTGCAGACCTGTCGCGTGAACTCCACCGCTGGGTTCCTCCGACACCAGCGTGGAAACTGGTCGGCCGCCGAGTCCTCATCGGTCTGGTCTCCCTTGCTGCCGTTAGCTGGTTGGTGCTAGGGAGCGGAACTGGCTTCAACCTCTTCGATGGCCCACTACGTCTCAAGGCTGTCAGTTCAATTCCAACTAGCCAGCCTCTCGCGGGCGTGATCATCGACGGCCCCCAGGGCAGCCTTGCGCTCACAGCCGCAGCACTGAAGGCGCGCGGAATTAGGGCCTCAGTGGCCGTCAGTCAACCTCAATCCAACCAATCGCTTTCAAGCATTACTGCCGCGGGCTCAGAGCCAATTCCCCACCTTCGCAAGTCAGGCGCATTCCGCTGGCTGGCGACTAGGTCCCGCCTGAAGCGGCTGATTCTCGACCTCCAGCTCCGGAAACCGTTCGCGTACCAGCCACCAGCACGGGGGTTCTCAATCGGCGAATACGAGGCAGCGAAGTCCCTGGGTGGTAAGCCCGTCAAGGGCGCGGTGACGGTCACATCGCGCTCAACTATTGGTGCCCTATCCCGCGGGGAGATAATCGTCGTGGTAATCACGTCGGACCCACGGTCGCTCGGAGCACTGGATGAAATTCGCCGCGCGCTCGTGACAAACCACCTGCGCGCAGTGCCCGTCAGCGAACTATTGCGCTGACCAGACCTGGTCAGAAACTTGACCCAACGGGTCCCCAGAGATAGCCTCCGCGCTACATCTAAGTTGAGCGGGGGTCGAGTATGAGTCGACGGTCGAAGGTTCTCTCTGTTTTTGGTGCAGGCGCAGCGCTTCTGATTGCAGTCCCTGGAGCATCAGCACTAGCTCCGAGCTTCTCGCTTGACTCGGGAGTCTCCATTACTGTCGGTGTCGGTCCCGACGTTCTAACCGGTGGCCCCGGCGGCTCACTGTGGGTCGGTAATGACGGTGCGAGCACGATCTCCATCATCAATCCGCTGACTAAAGCTGTAACCAGAACTATCGGCTCTAATTCCCATCCCGACGGGATTGTATTCTCACCGTTAGGCGATACGGCCTATGTAATCAACGACAACAAAGCAACCGTGTCGAGAATCAACACCACGACCTTTGCGCTGACGGGAACTGTGAAGGTTGGGAGCACCCCATACGGGCTAGCAATAACGCCCAATGGCCGGTACCTCTATACCGCCAATAGTGGGAGTAAGAGCGTGTCAGTTATAGACACAACGACCTTCAGGGTGACAAAGACAATCGCCGTGGGTAAGTCGCCATATGACACTGCTGTCACCCCGAGCGGCGGCTATGTACTTGTAACCAATTACGACTCCAAAACTGTTTCCGTGATCAACACCACCAGCAACACGGTCAGTAGGACGATCACAGTGGGAACCAACCCCTATGCAGTTGTGATCAACCCAAGCGGAGTGGCCGCCTATGTATCGAATGACGGCGCGGCGTCTGTGTCGGTAATCAGCCTCTCAACTTGGCGGGTCACTCGAACAATCGCGGTCGGCAAGCATCCATGGAGCCTTTCAGGTTGCCATTCAGCCCTAGGAGAACTCCTCCCCGGCGCAGGGACCGCATGGGACTACCTTCTGGTGCCAAACAACAGTGGTAAGTCGGTGTCTGTGATCAACCTAACCACATCGGCTGTAACCCAGACCATCGGGCTGGGTGTCGCACCTAACGCGGTCTCAGCACTGCAGTCCGGACTGTGCTCCGACGGCATCTGGGTAGCGGACGGAGTAGCCAAGAAGGTCCAGAAGCTGAACTTCACCCCCGGCTCCTAGGCAAGAGCCGCGACACACTGGAATTTGAGGGCGGCCGAGGGTCGCCCTCTTATTTAGCCTAGCCCCCTAGTGGCGGAAGTGGCGGCGGCCGGTCATCACAAGGACAACTCCGGCCTCATTGCAAGCGGCTATGACCTCGTCGTCACGGATGCTGCCCCCCGGCTGGATCACACAGGTGGCGCCAGCATCAATGGCCTCCTGCGGACCATCTGCGAATGGGAAGAACGCGTCGCTGGCCACCGCTGACCCCTCGAGACTCTCGGGGGCCTTACTGACGGCAATCCGGGCACTGTCAACACGGCTCATCTGGCCAGCGCCTATGCCCAATGTTGCGCCGCCTTTGGCGAAGATGATGGCGTTGGACTTGACATGCCTCGCCACGGTCCACGCGAACAGCATGTCCTGCCACTGCTCCTCGGTTGGCTGGCGCTCTGAAACAACTTCCATTCCCTCACGGCCTGCCTGTCCGGTGTCGCGATCCTGGACCAAGAGGCCGCCAAGAACCTCACGGTGCTCAGGGGCTGTGTGGGCGCCACCAGCGTCGTGGTCAGAGAGAATGCGGATGTTTGGCTTGGCGGAGAGAATCTCGAGCGCTTCGGTACTGAAGTTGGGTGCGGCCAGAACCTCGACGAACTGATCCATCAGAGCGGTGGCAACCGACCCATCAACTTCGCGGTTGAAGGCAATCACACCCCCGAACGCTGAGAGCGGATCGCACTTGAACGCTGACCGGTAGGCCGACAGAGGGTCGGGGCCGATCGCAACGCCGCAAGGATTGTTGTGCTTCACGATCACACATGCTGGCTCATCAAACTCGTCCACAATCCTGCGGACGGCGTCGAGGTCGAGAAGGTTGTTGTACGAGAGCGCCTTGCCGCCCAACTGCTCAAAGCGGCTGAGGAGATCCACTCGGACGCCAGCCTCTGCGTAGTACGAAGCGATCTGGTGAGGGTTCTCACCGTAGGAGAGGTTGGTCTTCTTCTCATACGACTTGACGATCCGCTTGGGGTGACCCTCTTCCGCAAGCTCGGGAGCGCCTGGGCCAGCAAACCATGTGGCAATGGCCGTGTCATATGCGGCCGTTCGGGCAAAGGCCTGTCCGGCGAGATCGCGCCGAGTGGCGGGCGAAAGGCTGTTGGCATTGCGCTTGAGCTCATCAAGAACCGGGCCATACGACGCGGGGTTCACGAGAGTGGCGACAAACGCATGGTTCTTCGCGGAAGCGCGAATCATCGTGGGTCCGCCGATATCAATGTTCTCAATCACTTCAGAGTCAGTCACGCCAGAGCGGCTGCTGACCTGCTCAAAGGGATAGAGATTGACGCAGACGAGGTCAATCCACTCCACCTCGTGCTCAGTGGCTGCGGCCATGTGAGCTGGGTCGTCACGGCGGGCGAGTAGAGCAGCGTGAAGCTTGGGGTGCAGAGTCTTGACGCGGCCGTCCATGATCTCGGGAAAGCCCGTCAGGTCCGACACGCTCCGGACAGCAAGGCCAGCCTCACGGAGGGCCTTAGCCGTTCCGCCAGTGGAGATGATCTCGACCCCAAGGTCAACAAGGCCTTGGGCAAATTCAACAACGCCGGTCTTGTCGGAGACCGATACAAGCGCTCGACGGACAACCACCTCGTTGGGGTTAACCGTGTCGTTTCCGTTCGCTTGGCTCATCTCAACGCGATCCTATGCCAGCCGACCACTGGCAAGAGCTCTGACAGCCTCAGGGAGGAGGCGGTGTTCGATCGGGCGCAGCAACTCAGCGGCTTCTTCGGCGGTCGCACCGGCCGGTAGGTCAATACCTTCCTGCATCAGTACACGCCCGGTGTCGACGCCTTCATCAACAAGGTGAACCGTCACCCCGATCCGCTCAGCGCCCGCAGCAACAGCCTGCCCCACGGCATCCATGCCTGGGAACTCCGGTAACAGCGACGGGTGAACGTTGACAACACGGTCCGGGAAGGCGTCGAGCAGGGTCGCTGTGAGCAGCTCCATCCAGCCAGCCAGCACGACCAGTCCGACTCCTTGGCCAATAAGCCAGGCCGCGAGGGCAAGGTCGCGGGTGGGCCGGTTGGCGAAATCCGCCTTGTCAAAGACCTTGGTGGAAATACCAGCAGCTTGCGCGCGTGTCAGAGCGGGAGCATCCTCGCGGGAAGCCACAAAAGCAACGATTTCCACGATTGGGTCCTCGCCGAGCGAGTCGATCAAGGCCTGCAGGTTTGTCCCCTCGCCCGACGCAAGGACCGCCACCTTGGACACGTGCCCGGGGAGCAGTGGTCCTGTCGTTCCCAGATCCTCTTCGCCAAAGCTCATGCGGCCAACTTCAATTTGGGATAACTGCCACCCGTTGACACCAGGCGGCCGGCAGTGATCGTGTCGTCAACCACGGTAAGGACGATGTCCTTGCTGAGGTGGGAGTACTCGCCGTAATGCTCGAGCTGGTCCTGCCCGCTTGTAAGCAGTGACTTGGACTGAGACCCGCGCATGATCTCGACAAGGCGTGTCCTGCCGACCGTGGGCGTGGCGTCTCTGACCGTGGCCAGAAGGGCAGCCTCGAGCCCATCAATGTCCTCTGCTGATACGACAACCCGACGAAGTCCGCCCTTTGTTCGCGTTGCGCCTGCGCCAGCCGGGGCGCCCTTGGGCACCAGCGACTTGTCACACACATCGCAGCATGGCCCCTCAGATACTGGCTCGCGCGTGTCGCCGAAGTGGTCAAGGACTGCTCTCCTGCGACATGTCTCACCATCGACATATCCCCAAACCTCGTTGTAGCGTCGCCACCGGAGCTTTTCGGCATCACGGGCCGCTGCTCGTGATCGGGCAAGAGCAGCCTCGTCCAGCTCACCGGCAAACCTGACGGAAACCTCGCCTGGGGGCGACGGGATTGGTGTCAGGACACCAGCAAACGCAAGGTGGCCAAGTGCGGCTGTTGCCCGCTCGGACCCGCCCCCGCAGGCACCGGCGGCTGACCTCGCAGTGATCTTCGCCAAACCCCGATCGTCTGCCGCTGCACGAAGCAGGCGGACAAGGCTCTTGAGCTGGTCATCCTCGACTGTCGCGCTCTTGATGAAGTGGACGTGCAGGCTGCGGTCACGCGGCTCGGCCAGCAGAACAGCCCGCGATGGAAGCCCATCGCGCCCACCACGGCCAGCCTCCTGGTAGAGCGCTTCCAGTGACCCGGGGACTGCCACATGGACGACCGTGCGCACATCTGCCTTATCGACACCCATGCCAAAAGCGTTGGTTGCTACAACGACTTCGGTTTCACCGCCCATGAACCGGCGTTGGATCTCCCCGCGGGACTTGCGCTCTAGACCAGCGTGGTAGGCCTCGACCCTCACGCCCAAGTGCTTCTTAAGCATCTTCGCGACCTCGCCGGTCTGTTTGCGGGTACCCGCATAGACAATCGCGGGACGGCTCTCAGGGGCCTCTAGAAGCTGCTTCAGGCAGGCCTCCTCATCGGGGCGGCCCTGGCAGGTCATCGCGGTCAGTGAGATGTTCGGTCGGTTGAAGCCTGTCCGCACTACCTCTGGGTCGCTCAGCCCAAGGCGGCGGGCAATGTCCTCTGTGACCTGGTCTGTGGCCGTGGCAGTGAAAGCAGAGATCCTGTCGGCTCCAAGCCGGCGGGCGGCCTCCCCAAGGCGGAAATAGTCGGGGCGGAAGTCATGGCCCCACGACGAGACACAGTGCGCCTCGTCGACAACCACCCGCTCTAGCTTGCACGCTTTCAGCGCACTGGTTGCGCGGGCGTTGGCAAGGCGCTCCGGCGCGAGGTAGAGGAGGCGCAGCTTGCCTTCAGCGGCTTGCGCAAGGGCGTAGTCGTTGTCCTCCTGATCTCGCAAGCCGTGTACCGCGGCAACCTCGCCCGGTGCGACATGTTGGAGGGAGCTGATCTGGTCGTCCATCAGGGCGACAAGCGGGCTGACAACAAGGGTCAAGCCCTCTGATGCGAGCGCTGGGAGTTGGTAACAGAGAGACTTCCCGGCGCCTGTAGGCATCACCGCAAGAACATCCCGTCCGGCAAGCGCAGCCGTAACAGCTGCCTCTTGGCCCGGGCGGAAACCCGTATGCCCAAACCGGGCTAGGAGCTCCGGGATGCGAGCGTCAAGACCGCTCACGCAGGAGGGGTTGAGTCGGCTGCCTCAAGGGCGTACTTGTCAGTGCCCGCTCCAGCCCCAAGCGGGTAGTCACCTGTGAAGCATGCGTCGCAGTGATTTGCCCGTTCGCCACCAATTGCCTCGTAGACGCCTTCAAGGGAAATGTAGGCAAGCGAATCAGCGCCGATGTCGGCGGCGATCTCATCCACAGTCTTGTTGTGCGCTGCCATCTCCTCACGGGTGGGCATGTCAATCCCGAAGTGGCAGGGATGGCGGATCGGCGGCGCGCTGATCCGCAAGTGCACCTCGCTTGCTCCGGCATCTCGCAACATCTGAACGATCTGCCGGGTTGTGTTCCCGCGAACAATTGAGTCGTCCACGACAACCAACCGCTTGCCGGCGACGATCTCCGGCAGAGGGTTGAACTTCATCCTCAGGCCATGCTGGCGCAGTGCCTGACCTGGCTGGATGAATGTCCTAGCGACGTAACGGTTCTTGACAAAACCATCGTCCTGCGGCAAGCCACTGCCGCGGGCGTAGCCACGCGCCGCAGGGTTGCCTGAATCGGGAACGGCAATAACGAGATCTGCGTCCACCGGAGCCTCGCGGGCGAGAATTTCACCCATCCGGCCGCGCGCAGCCTGCAGGACTGTGCCGCCCATGCGAGAGTCTGGCCGGGCGAAGTAGATGTACTCAAACAGGCAGAACGCCTTACGTGGCGAGTCCACCGCCATCCGGGTGCGGATGCCACCGGGGACGATCGTGACGACCTCACCGGGCTCAACCTCGCGCAGGTACTCAGCGCCCATGATGTCGAAGGCGCAGCTCTCGCTGGCAACGCAGTAGTTCCCGTCGATCATTCCCAAAACAAGTGGGCGGATGCCGAGCGGATCACGGAATGCGACGACGCAGTCTTGGGTCATCACAACGGTTGAGAAGGCACCGCTAAGCCGCGGCAGAATGTCGACGACGGCGTCCTCGAGTGTGTCGGCCTCGTGAGTGGAGAGCAGAGCCGCCATCAACTCCGTGTCTGAGGTGGAACGAAGCTCTACACCGGCAGCAACAAGCTCATCGCGGAGCTCGGTAACGCCGGTCAGGTTCCCGTTGTGAGCCAGCGCCAGCTCGCGACGGTCAGAGCGGTAGATCGGCTGGGTGTTCTCCCATGCCGATGAGCCAGTCGTCGAGTAACGAACATGGCCAATCGCAAGGTCGCCGTCCAGGGAGCCAAGTGCGTTCTGGTCAAAGACCTGGGCAACAAGGCCTGTGTCGCGCAGCGTGAGGATGTTGCCTCCGAGGTGAGCGGCGGCAATGCCAGCTGCCTCCTGGCCACGGTGCTGAAGGGCGTAAAGGGCCAAGTACGCGTACTTGGAGACTTCGAGACCGGGGGCGACAATTCCAAAGACGCCACACTCGTCCCGCGGTCCTTCACGGGTGTCAGCTGGGGTTGAGGCCACGGAGTTCACGTTCGGGTTTAGCCGATCGTCCGAGTAGTGAGCGTAGCAACGAAGGTCATGGGAGATAGGCGGTCAGGCCGCCATCGCGCGCTGCTTGAACTTCAGCGACGGGAACTGAGAAGCTCGCCCCGTCTTCCGCAGAGACCACAAGGTTGCCCCCACCTGTTGTGCCAACTACGCGTGCGCCCGGAATTGCGGCGATCGCAGCGGCGTCACCGGCGATCACAAATCCTTGCCCTGGTGACTCGCCAAAGAGCGCCGCGTCAGTGAACTCGGGCAGCGTCACGTCACAGCCGATACCGGCAACTGCGGTGCACTCGGCGAGCGCAACGCCCAAGCCACCCTCGCTGATGTCATGTGCGGTCTGGATCGCCCCACTCCGGACGCCATCCCGGACAGCATGGTGCGCTGCGATAACAGCGCTGATGTCAAGGCTTGGAAGTTCACCCTGTGGTGCCTGACCACGGCGGGCAGCGAGTTCAGACGACACAAGGTTGGGTGAGAAGGGACCAACAAGTGCGACGGCCTGACCGTCAGTGAGGAATCCGCTGCTGGAAGTCTTGGTGGCATCGGGCATCTCGCCGACCATGCCAATCACAGGGGTGGGCAGAATTGGCCCGTCTGGACCTTCGTTGTAAAGCGAAACATTGCCACCGACGACGGGGATGCCGAGGGCCTCGCAGCCGACTGCAATGCCCTCTACCGAGTTGATCAACTGCCAGGCAACATGTGGCTTCTCCGGGTTGCCAAAGTTGAGGCAGTTGGTAAGACCGAGTGGTTCCGCACCGACACACGCAAGGTTCGCTGCGCACTCAAGAACGGCTTCCAATGCTCCCCCTTCAGGGTTGGCCGCCACGCGTCGAGCATTGCCGTCAATTGACACTGCGATCGCTGGCCGAATTCCATTCTCGCCAACAGGGAGGGCGAGCACGGCCGCGTCGGCCTCATCAGGCCTGCGTACGGTTCTGGCCTGGACGATCTGGTCGTACTGCTGGAAGACGGGACGGCGTGAGGCGATGTTGGCCCCGCTGAGCAGAGCGATCAGCGTGTCGCGGTGGTCAGCCTCCTCGGGCAGGTCTGCGGGAGGTGCTGGGTAGAGACCGTGCTCTGGTGGAGCCGGCGCAAGGTCGTAGAGCGGGCAGTCATCAACAAGTGTGGTGACAGGAATGTCGCCGACCACATTGTCGCCAACAAGAATCCTCATTCGGTCGCCTTCGGTGACCTCGCCAATGTCGCTGGCCAACAGCTCCCAGCGCTCGCAGACTTCAAGTACCGCGGCAACCTTCGAGGGTTCGACGATGGCAAGCATGCGCTCCTGTGACTCGCTGACCATGATCTCGAACGGCTCCATGCCTTGTTCTCGGAGCGGAACATTGGCGACATCAATATCGAGGCCAACCCCACCTTGGGCTGCCATCTCGGAAGCCGAAGAAGTAAGACCGGCAGCACCCAAGTCCTGAAGGGCAACAAGCAGGTCAGCGTCGATCAGCTCAAGGCTTGCCTCAAGCACCTTCTTCTCGGCGAACGGATCGCCAATCTGAACGGTTGGCCGCTTGTCGGCATCGTCGTCGCCCAGCTCAGCGCTGGCAAGAACACTGGCGCCACCAATTCCATCGCGGCCAGTCAAGGCGCCGAACAGGATCACCCTGTTGCCAACGCCTGTGGCAGCACAGCGCATCAACCGGTCCGGGTCAGCGATCCCCACGCACATCGCGTTGATCAGACAGTTGGACTCATAAGAAGGGTCAAAGTGGATCTCGCCCCCAACAGTCGCAACGCCAATCGAATTGCCGTAATGGCCGATGCCAGCCACGGCCCGGTCAAGCAGCCAGCGTGAGCGAGGCGAGGAGGGATGGCCGAAGCGCAGGGAGTTGAGCATCGCGATCGGGCGGGCGCCCAGCGCGATCACATCGCGCAGGATTCCGCCAACACCGGTGGCAGCACCTTGGAAGGGCTCGACCGCGCTCGGGTGGTTGTGGGACTCAACCTTGAACGCAACAGCAAGACCCGCGACCTCAACTGCGCCGGCGTTCTCACCCACGCCCATCAACAGGCGATCGCCCTCAGTTGGAAGTCGTCGCAAGACCTTCTTGGAGTGCTTGTAGGCGCAGTGCTCGCTCCACAGGAGTGAGAACATCGCCAGCTCAACCTCATTGGGCTCGCGGGCGATCAGTTCAACGATGCGTGCGTACTCAGGCTTAGTCAGGCCAAGCTCGACAGCACGATCAACACCTGGGAGTGACTCAGCCTGCTGTTCCGACACGGTCGCCCCCGTTCAGAATTGAGGAGAACAGTTTGAGTCCATCAGCGGAGCCCGTGAGGGCATCAACGGCGTGCTCAGGGTGAGGCATCAGACCAACAACATTGCCCGCAGCGGAGCAGACGCCAGCAACGTCGGAAGTAGACCCATTCGGGTTATCGCCTGGCGCGTAACGGAAGACGATCCGGCCTTCAGCCTCAAGCTCAGCGACGGTTGCCTCATCTGCATGCCAGCGGCCGCTCATGTGCTTGACGGGAATCGAAAGCCGTTCACCCGCCTCACAGTCCGCTGTCCAAGGGGTGCCGGGGCGCTCGACAATGATGTCCACCTGCTTGCAGAGAAAACGTAAGCCGCTGTTGGTCAGCAGCGCTCCGGGGAGCAGCCCTGCCTCGCAGAGCACTTGAAAGCCATTGCAGATGCCAAGCACGGGGCCACCCTCAGCGGCAAAGTCGGCGACAGCCTTCATCACTGGCGAGAACCGGGCGATCGCACCTGGGCGCAGATAGTCACCGTAGGAGAACCCTCCGGGAACAACGACGGCGTCAACGCCATCAAGGTCGGTGCGTCCGTGCCAGAGCAGCTCTGCGTCAGCGACCATGGCGCACGCGTCAAGCGCGTCAACCTCATCACACGACCCTGGAAAGCGAACAACCCCGATGCGCAAGTGTCAGTCCTCTTGGATCTGGATTTCGAAATCTTCGATCAACGTGTTTGCGAGCAGCTGCTCACAAAGCTCGTCGAGCTTGGACGGGTCTGTGACCTCAAGTTCAACAAGGCGACCAATGCGGACATCGGTGACTCCTTCAAAGCCGAGTGCGGGTAGCGCACGTTCGACCGTCTGGCCTTGTGGGTCGAGGATCCCCTGCTTGGGACGGATGAGCACTAGAACTTTCACGGTTTGGTCCTCTCCAGCCACACTTGAAGTGGCTCTCCTGTCAGGAGTTCGTACGCCTCTAGGTAGCGGGCGCGGGTTGCGTTGACAACTTCTTCTGGAATCTCGGGCGCTGGTGGTGTCTTGTCCCAGCCCGTTGACACTGCCCAGTCCCGAACAATCTGTTTGTCGAAGGAGGCTTGGCCACGGCCCGGCTCGTACTCGTCGGCAGGCCAGAAGCGGGAGGAGTCGGGAGTGAGGACTTCATCGCCAATCGTCAGGACTCCATCCTCATCAAGGCCAAATTCAAACTTTGTGTCGGCGAGAATGATCCCGCGCGTCCTTGCGTACTGGGCGCCTTCGTTGTAGATCTCGATTGAGAGGTCGCGAACTTTGGTCATCAGGTCGCGGTCCCCGACAATGCCGCAGGCGGTGTCGAAGTCAATGTTCTCGTCGTGGTCACCAACATCAGCCTTGGTTGCTGGGGTGAAGATCGGCTCCGGCAGCTGCGAGGACTCTTGGAGGCCTTCCGGTAACGCTACGCCGCAGACAGTGCCCGACTGTTGGTATTCCGCCCAGCCTGACCCGGCCAGATAACCCCGAACAACACATTCGACCGGCAGCATCTCAAGCTTGCGGACGAGCACTCCTCTGCCTCGAACTTCGTCGGGCACGCCATCGGCAACGGACACCGTGTGATTGGAGACAAGTCCGGCAATGCGGTCAAACCAGAACGCTGAAATCGCTGTCAGGACAGCGCCCTTCCCGGAGATCTCATTCGGGTGAACGGCGTCAAATGTGGACACCCGATCGCTTGCGACGAGAAGCAGCTTGTCGTCGCCCACCGCATAGATGTCGCGGACCTTGCCTGACGAAATCAGCGAGAGGTCTGCGAGTGCGGTCACTGGAGCCACATTACCAATGCGTTCGGAGGTGCTTTTCCCCGATTTCCGCTCTGTGCGGGGTGGTCAAACCGCTTATTGAAAGAGCATCTTCACGCCATGCACAACAGCGGCACCAAAGAAGAGCACCAGGCTGATGCCGCCGACGCCAATCAGGATGCCCGCGCAGTAGACGAACAGGTCGCCCAGAATCACTCCGAGGCAGAGCACAACGGCACCCAAGGCCGGAAGCGTGTCCAGTCCGCTGAAAGGTGGCGCGAACATGGCTCCTGCTGAGAAGGCGATCACCACAGCCCCTGTCACCCGGGAGAACCAACGAGACTGCAGCATCTGCTGGCCACGGGGCTTTGAGCGCTTTTCAAACCAACGCACGCGCCTGACGATGAACGGCAGCGCCTTGCCCGTTGTAGCTTCTCCCAGCTCACGCTGCCGCCATTTGGCCGGCAGCCAGATGGCCTTCAGGCCCGCAACCATCTGCAGGCCGAGCAAGATCGTGATCACCTCGAAAACATGAGTGACCCCGCCTGTTGGGAGCGGCAGTGCTGGCACCGACATGAGGAACAGGATCAGTACCGCGAAGCTGCGCTTTTCGAGCACATCCTCAAGCCCAGCGAGCGTCTTTGGCTTGTCCGAGCCCAGCCACTTTTCCAGCTCATCGCTGAACACAGGGGTGACCGTCTCCTCGTTTGGCTTCGGCACTGCCGGCATCTGATCAGCCGATCGAGTCAAGGCGCGAGACGAGCTCGGCGCGGTGCTGAACGAACGCTTCAGCGTCAAAGATTGTGTCGAGGTCAAGACCAAGGCCTTCAGCCTCAACAAGCCCGCGCAGCTGGGTGCGCTCGTCCCAGGCCTTCTGAGCCAAGCGCTGGGCAATTCTGTAAGCGTCATCGCGCGAAGTGCCTGACTCAACCAGAGCGAGCAGTAACCGCTGGGAGAACAGAGCCCCGTAGGTGATCTCAAGGTTCTCCTTCATCCGCTCCTCGTTGACAACAAGGCCTTCGACAAGTGCTGTCACACGGAAGAGCATGTAGTCGATCAGGATCGTTGCGTCCGGAAGAATGACCCGCTCCGGGGCACTGTGGGAGATGTCGCGCTCGTGCCAGAGGGCGACATTCTCAATCCCGGCGACGGCATAGCCGCGCAGCAGTCGGGCAAGGCCGGTGAGGTTCTCGGACTTGATCGGGTTGCGCTTGTGGGGCATCGCCGAGGAGCCCTTCTGCTTGCCCTTGGCAAATGGTTCAGAGGCTTCACCAACCTCGGTTCGCTGCAGGTGCCGAACCTCAATCGCAAAGCGCTCAATCCCGGCTCCTGCCAATGCGATCGCATTGAGCAGTTCGGCGTGGCGGTCACGCGGAACGACTTGTGTGGATACGGGCTCAGAAGGAATGCCCAGCCGGTCCAGCACGCGGCGCTCAAAGTCAGGACCAAGTGCTTGGTGTGTTCCAACTGCGCCGCTGATCGCGCCAGTTGCACACTGGGCAAACGCGCGCTCAAGCCGTTCATGGTTGCGCTGGGCCTCAAAAGCAAAGCCAGCGAGCTTGATTCCAAAGGTTGTCGGCTCAGCGTGAACACCGTGGGTCCGGCCAACACAGATTGTGTCGACATGTTCCCTTGCCCTAGCGACCAAGGCCTTGACCAACTTGGCCTGCGCGGGAACGATGATTTCCCCCGCCGCCTGGATCTGAAGTGCAAGGGCAGTGTCTAGAACATCGGAACTCGTCAACCCATAATGGATCCACCGTCCAGACTCTCCGGCACTGGCTGCGAGCGTGTCTACAAACGCGGCGACATCGTGGTCAGTGGCCTTCTCGCGCTCGGCAACCTCCTCAACCGTGAAGGTTGCTGCGCGGATGGCGTCAAGGTCCGCTGGGGTTGGTCCTTCAATCTCCTCGGCGCAGGCAACCTCAACCTTGCGCCAAGCCTCCATGCGGGCCTCGTCAGTCCACAGGGCCGACAGCTCGGGGCGTGAGTAACGACCGATCACGCGATGTCGAGAATCCGCGCGGCGAGGGCGGCAGCGTTACGGGCGTTGTCAACGCCGACGGTTGCGACAGGTACGCCAGGCGGCATCTGAACAATCGACAGCAAGGCGTCAAGGCCACCGGCAACCGACATTGAGCTTGTCAGCGGAACGCCAATAACTGGAAGGTCGGTGTGAGCGGCAACAACTCCGGGGAGTGCTGCGGCGAGGCCAGCGCCGGCGATGATCACTTTGAGTCCACGGCCCCGGGCTGTCTTTGCGTACTCCGCAACGACGTCTGGGTTGCGGTGGGCGCTGGCGACAGTAATTTCGTTACTGATCCCACGCTCAGTCAGTTCGTTGGCGGCCTTTTCCATCACAGGAAGGTCGCTCTGGCTGCCCATGATGATCCCCACCAAGGGTGATTCGCCGCTGAAGCTGGAGAGTGCGGCCTCAACCTCGGCTGCGGCCTCTGCCACTGCGCGTGGATCGTCCCCGGGACTCATCGATCGCCCGCGATCAACTCGGCGATGTCAGTGCGATTTTGGCTGCCTTCAAAGGTCACCATCTGGACTCCAGCATAAGCCCCAGCGCGTGCATCTGCCGGGCGTGAACCGAGCGCCATCACGGCAAGAACCCGACCACCAGCAGTAACAACATTTCCATCCCCATCAAAAGCAGTGCCAGCGTGGAGCGCTTCAACACCCTCTGGAAGCTGGTCAAGGCCGGTGATCACATCACCTGAACTAGATGACTGCGGGTAACCGGCGGAGGCCATAACCACTGCTACTGAGGTTCGCTCGTCCCACTCCAGCTCCACACCCTCCAAACCACCGCGCTGAGTTGCACGCAGCATCAGGTCGTAAAGGTCGCTCTTAAGCCGCGGTAGGACCGCCTGGGTCTCGGGGTCGCCAAAGCGGACGTTGAACTCAAGGACCTTGGTGCCCTTGGAGCCAATCATCAGGCCCGCGTAGAGCACCCCGTGGAAGGGAGTTCCACGGCGCTTCATCTCCTCTAGAACCGGCTGGTGAACTTCACGGACAAGGCGCTCGGCCTCATCAAGGTCAAAGCCTGGGACTGGGGAGAACGCTCCCATCCCACCCGTGTTGGGGCCAGTGTCACCGTCACCAATGCGTTTGAAGTCTCTTGCTGGAGCGAGTGGGATCGCCCGGTCACCGTCACAGACTGCCAACAGGGAGAGCTCGTCTCCGTCAAGGAACTCCTCGACAACGACCAAGTCACCCCCATGGATTTGGTCTACAAGAAATGCGGTCAGGGCTGCGCGGGCCTCGTCCTCGTTCTGGGCGATTACAACGCCCTTGCCGGCTGCGAGCCCATCGTCCTTGATGACGGTCGGATATCCGGTGATCGCGGCCATGCCTTCCTCAACTGTTCGCACCTCACTGTGGGCTGCCGTTGGAACACCGGAGGCAATCATCACCTCCTTGCAATGAGCCTTTGACGCCTCAAGGCGAGCTGCTTCCTGACTCGGCCCAAAACAGGGGATTCCCTCTCTCTCGCATGCGTCAACGAGACCGGCAACCAATGGGGCCTCAGGTCCTGCGACGACCAGATCACACTGACGCTCCTTGGCGAGGGCGATTAGCGCTGGGACATCGTCAACCTTGAGGTCAACGATCTCGGCATCCGCTGCGATTCCAGCGTTGCCCGGCGCACAGATGATCTCCGGCTTACTGGCCGACCTCAACAGCGCGCGAATGATCGCGTGTTCACGGCCACCGCCACCGACTACGAGGACGCGCGGCACGATCAGCAGGCCCCCGTGGTGATGGCTAGACCGGCTGGCGTCAAATCAGATTGATGCGATGAAGTCGTCAATCGGGATACCCGAGAGAGTCTCGTATGACGCTGTCCCGCGTGAGCCAAGCTCAAGCGAAATCCTTGCCATCGTCGTCTCATCGGGAGCCTCGACAATGTTCACAAAGTCATAGCGGCCAAGCACTGCCCACTGTGCGGTGACGGTTGCGCCAAGCGCTTCGATCTCAGAGTTGACCTCTTTGATCCGCTGCGGATTGCTCTTGATTGTCTGAACGCCCTCAGGGGTGAGCTTGGAAAGCATGATGAAAGTTGGCATGTTCACTACCTCCGTTTTGGTGGTTGCCCTAACAGGGTTCTACCGCACAACGGCCCCGGAGGCCATTCTCTCGCACTCGAACCGGGGTAAAGATAAGAATCAGGCGGTCGCCTTGACACCTTTGACGGTGATCGACTCGCCGTCACGATCAACCAACGCGGTTGACCCTTCGGGCAGCTCACCAGCGAGGACCAGCTTGGAAAGCGGGTCGGTTACCTCACGCTGAATAGTGCGCTTCAAAGGCCGAGCGCCGTAGGCGGGGTCATAGCCAAGGTCAGCGATCAGGTCACGGGCCGCAGGACTCATGTCCAACTCAACGCCACGCGCGGCGAGACGCTGGGCGACCCGCTCAACCTGAATGTCGACAATCGCTGCGATCTGTTCACGGTCAAGTGAGGCGAACTCCACTATGTCGTCAAGGCGGTTGATGAACTCTGGGCGGAAGTGGCCTTCCGCACCAAGGCGCCCACCGGGAATGTTGGAGGTCATCACGAGAATCACATTGGTGAAGTCCACGGTCCTGCCCTGGCCGTCAGTCAGGCGACCGTCATCCATTACCTGCAAGAGAATGTTGAACACATCGATGTGGGCTTTCTCAACCTCGTCAAGCAGCACCACTGAGTAAGGCCGGCGGCGCACAGCCTCTGTCAGCTGTCCACCCTCTTCATAACCGACATACCCGGGAGGAGCGCCGACAAGACGGGAAACGGAGTGGCGTTCCATGTATTCGGACATGTCAATCCTGACCATCGCGTCCTCGGTGTCAAACATCAGCGCTGCAACTGCCCGCGCAAGCTCGGTCTTGCCTACGCCTGTCGGACCGAGGAAGAGGAAGCTACCAATCGGCCGATCGGGATCCTGAAGGCCCGACCGTGAGCGACGCAGAGCGTTGGAGATTGCGTCGACGGCCTCGTCCTGACCAATCACGCGCTCGTGCAGCCGCTCCTCAAGGTGTAGGAGCTTCTCTGCCTCGCCTTCGAGCATCCGGTCGACTGGAATGCCAGTCCAGCGGGCCACCACCTCAGCGATGTCATCCGCGTCGACAACCTCTTTGAGGAACCTTGCTTCACCGCGGTCGGTCTGCTCTGACACCTCGAGTGCCTTTTCAAGATCTGGAATGACTCCGTAGCGCAGCTCAGCGGCACGCTGCAGGTCGCTGTCGCGCTCGGCCCGGTCGGCTTCGCCACGAGCTGCTTCTAGGTCGCGCTGAACATCTGCCACTTCGCCAAGGGCGTCCTTCTCAGCCTGCCATTGGATTGTCATCGCATCGGCCTCCTCGCGCAGGTCGGCGAGGTCACGCTCGATCGCCTCTCGGCGTGCAACGGCTGCCGCATCGGTTTCCTTCTCCATCGCCTGCCGTTCGATCTCAAGTTGCATGATCCGACGGTCAACTTCGTCGATCTCAGTTGGCTTGGAATCAATCTCGATCCGCAGGCTGCTGGCGGCCTCATCAACAAGATCGATGGCTTTGTCGGGAAGGAAGCGGTCAGCGATGTACCTATGGGACAGGGTCGCGGCAGCAATCAGCGCGCCGTCCTGGATCATCACCTTGTGGTGGGATTGGTAGCGGTCCTTGAGCCCACGCAGGATGGCGATCGTTGCCTCAACTGTTGGCTCACCAACGAACACAGGCTGGAAGCGGCGTTCGAGCGCCGGGTCCTTCTCAATGTGTTTGCGGTACTCGTCAAGTGTGGTTGCGCCAACGGCTCTCAGTTCCCCACGCGCGAGCATTGGCTTGAGCAGGTTGGCTGCGTCAACCGCACCCTCAGCGCCACCAGCCCCAACAATGGTGTGGAGCTCGTCGATGAAGAGGATGACCTGCCCTGCCGCCTCGCTGACCTCGGCAAGGACTGCTTTGAGTCGGTCCTCAAACTCGCCCCGGTACTTGGCACCAGCGATCAGCGACCCGATATCCAGTGCGATGACCTTGCGGCCCTTGAGTCCCTCGGGGACATCATCGCTAACGATCCTCGACGCAAGGCCTTCTGCGATGGCTGTCTTACCGACGCCCGGTTCCCCGATCAGCACGGGGTTGTTCTTGGTCCTGCGTGAGAGGACTTGGATCGCACGGCGGATCTCATCGTCACGCCCGATTACAGGGTCGAGCTTGCCTTCACGCGCGAGTTCGGTCAGATCACGGCCGTACTTGGTGAGGGCCTCAAACTTGTCCTCTGGGTTCTGGTCAGTGACCTTGTGCGGACCGCGCACATCTGAAATCGCGCTGCCGAGAGCATCGGCGCTCGCACCGGACGAGACAAGCGCCTGCCCGGCTGCGCCCGACGAACCAGCAAGGCCGACAAGCAAGTGCTCTGTGGAGATGTAGCTGTCGCCCATGCTGCTTGAGCTGTCCTCCGAGCCACGCAACGCGTCAAGCAGAGCCTTCGAGGGTGCTGGTTCCTGAGTTGCGCCTGAGATTGTCGGAGCGTCGGCGACCGCCGTGTTGACAGTCGTGCGAAGCATTCCAGGGTCAGCGCCAACCTTGCGCAGAACTGGGTCAACGAGGCTCCCTTCCTGTTCAAGGAGCACAAGCAGTAGGTGGTCGGGGGACAGCTCAGGGTTGCCGTTACTGGTGGCAAGCCGCTGGGCAGCCTCAAGCGCTTCCTGGGACTTGATGGTGAATCGGTCGAGTCTCACTGGTTTGACTCCTTCGAATTGCCTACTGTCTTAGATGGTGCCCGCAGAAATGAGATCCGGGTAGGTCGTTGGACATCAACCTGCCGGGCCGGTAGGCCTGCCGCCTGGTAGGGAACGATCTCGGCCCGAAGATCACGGCGCAGTTGCTCAAGCCGTGCGACCTCAACCTCCAGCTCCCGGGCCCGGGCTTCAAGCATTTCGGCCCGCTCACGCGTCTGGGTCAGTCGGTCCTCAAGTGCCAGAACTTGAGCCACCCCGGCGAGGTTCAGGCCAAGCTCTGCCGTCATCTCCTGGATCCGCAGCAGACGGTCCACATCAGCCTGGCTGTAAAGGCGGGTGCCCTTTGACGACCTGCCGGGTTTGATCAAACCCTTGGTCTCGTAGGCGCGCAGAGTCTGGGGGTGCATGTCGGCCAGATCGGCTGCGACGGAGATCATGTACAGCCCACGGTCGTGGTCCTGGACGATGCTCACGCGTGTTGTCCTGCGGCGCTCAGCCATCGCTTCCATCGCTTGGTGCGTGTGACATCAGCTCCGCTCGCGGGTCAGAGCCATTGAAGGTCTCGCCGAGGGCCTCAGCGGCAGCCTTCTGTTCCTTGCTGAGCTTGTCTGGCATGGCGATCACGAAGCGGTAGTGAAGGTCACCACGCCCCTTGCCCTTCAGCTTCGGTGGTCCCGCATCACGGAGGCGTTGGACTGTGCCGTGTGTCGTACCGGCTGGAACCTTCAGCTTTGTTTTGCCATCAAGTGTTGGGACCTCAACCTTGGCTCCGAGCAGTGCCTCAGTGACGCTGAGTGGAACCTCCACCTCAAGGTTGTCGCTCTTTCGCTTGAAGACCGGTGACTCGGCCACGCGTGTCACCACATAGAGGTCGCCGTGTTCGCCACCGCGGGCACCAGCCTCACCCTTGCCAACCAATCTGATCCTGCTGCCAGTGCGCACACCGGCGGGGATCTTCACGCGCATATTCCGCAAGCGGCTCTTGGCCCCCGTGCCACTGCACGATGGGCACGGATCGCTGATCATTGTTCCCGACCCGCCGCAGCGGCCACATGGCTGCGCAATCGAGAACAGGCCCTGGCCTTGGGTCTGAGTTCCAGACCCTCCGCAAACATTGCAGCGCTGCGGACTGCTGCCCGGCTTGGCGCCGCTACCAGAGCAGTCACTGCAGGTGTCACTGCCGTGCACGCTGATGCGAACCTCGCCGCCGCGGACGGCTGTGTCAAACGAAATGGTTGTCTCGGTCTCAAGGTCGCGGCCACGGCGCGGGCCGGCTGGGGCACCACCGCGGCGCCCACCACCACCGCCGAAGATTGTTGAGAACGCGTCACCGAACCCACCGAACTGGGATGGGTCAAAGCCACCGCCGCCGAATGGGTTGCTGCCACCACGGTCGTAGGCCTTGCGCTTCTCAGGGTCACCGAGCGTGTCGTAGGCCTGGGAGATCTCCTTGAAGCGAGCCTCAGCGGAGGGGTCGTCCGGGTTCTGATCTGGGTGGTACTTACGGGCGAGCCTGCGGTAGGACTTCTTGATCTCCTCCGCAGTGGCCGCCTTGTCCACCCCGAGCGTTTCGTAGTGGTCGGCCATTTCCCTAGGCGCTTATCCTGCCACCGACACGCGGGCTGGGCGGATCACAGTTGATCCGAGCAGGTACCCCGCTTGGTGCACGGCAGTGATTGTGTTGGCTTCCACTCCATCTGCCTCAACCTTGGTTACCGCCTCATGGCGAGCCGGGTCAAAGGCCTGGCCTTCCGGGTGCTCCACCTCTACACCGCAGCGCTCGAGGCCTGCGATCAGCTGGTCGCGGATCAGCTTGAAGCCTTGCCCAACACTGTGTGCTGGGTCGGTCTCGGGTAGCTGGGCTACCGCACCGAGCGAGAGGTCGAAGTTGTCGAGTGCTCCGATCAACTCGCCAACAAGCTTGGAGACACCGCGCTCACCGGCTGCCGCAGCATCGCGGGCAGCCCGTTTGCGGAAGTTCTCAAAGTCAGCTTGCGTGCGGCGGGCAAGGTCAAGGTATTCGTCTGCTTCGCGAGTCTTGAGTGTCAGCTCGTCAAGGTCCTCTTCAACCTCTTTGGCTGCCTCTTCTAGAGACTCGGTGTCAACCTCGTCCACTACTTCGACGTCGAGGATGACCTCCTCGATCGGCGACTCTCCAGCTGGCTCATCGCCAGCCGGAGTGTTGATGTCGTCAGCGTGAGTCAACTGGTTCAGCCTTCGTCCACTACCTCGGCGTCGACGATCTCTTCCTCGTCAGCCGCCTTGTCTGGATCTGCACCGTCGGCGCTGCCTTCACCCTCTGCCTGCTGCTCAGCCTGTGCGTTCTGGTAGACCTGTTCGCTGACCTTGTGGAAGGCCTGCTGGAGAGCATCGGTCCGCGTGGTGATTGCCTCTGGGTCGTCGCCCTCGAGGACTTCACGCACTGCTGTGATTCCGTCCTCAATCTCCTTCTTGGAGGCGTCGTCAACCTGGTCGCCCAGGTCAACCAGCTGGCGTTCGGCCTGGTAGGCAGCGTTCTCACCTGTGTTGCGTGCTTCGGCGAGCTCGCGGGCCTTGCGGTCCTCGTCAGCGTGGGACTCAGCGTCCGTGACCATCTTCTTGATCTCGTCATCTGAGAGTCCTGAACCGGATTTGATCTCAATCTTCTGTTCTTTACCGGTGCCGAGATCCTTAGCTGACACGTTGAGGATTCCGTTTGCGTCGATGTCGAATGCGACCTCAACCTGCGGGACTCCTCGCGGTGCGGGCGGGATGCCGGTCAGCTGGAACTTGCCCAGGGACTTATTACCCGAGGCCATTTCGCGCTCACCTTGGAGAACGTGAATTTCAACCGATGGCTGATTGTCATCAGCTGTGGAGAAGACCTCCGACTTGCGGGTTGGGATCGTCGTGTTGCGCTCGATCAGACGTGTCATCACGCCACCCTTGGTCTCAATGCCAAGTGTCAGTGGAGTGACGTCGAGGAGTAGAACATCCTTGACGTCGCCTTCGAGAACGCCGGCCTGGATGGCTGCGCCAACTGCGACGACCTCATCCGGGTTGACGCCACGATGTGGGTCCTTGCCTGTCAGTTCCTTGACGCGATCCTGGACCGCTGGCATGCGGGTCATCCCGCCAACGAGGACAACGTGGTCAACGTCGGTTACGCCCTTGGCCTTTGCGTCATCAAGCGTCTGGCGGACAGGTCCGTTGAGGCGCTCGAGCAGGTCGGCAACAAGCTCGGTGAACTTGGCCCGCGTGATGCGAGTGTCCAGGTGCTTGGGGCCAGCCGCGTCGGCTGTGATGAACGGCAGGTTGATCTGAGCTTCCTGAGTTGTCGAGAGCTCGATCTTTGCCTTCTCCGCTGCCTCATAGAGACGCTGGAGTGCCATTGGGTCGGTTGACAGGTCAATGCCTTGGCTCTTCTTGAAGTCGGCTACAAGCCAGTCGACGACTGTCTTGTCGAAGTTGTCGCCGCCAAGGTGGTTGTCGCCCGCGGTTGACTTGACTTCGAAGACGCCGTCGCCGATCTCAAGTACGGACACGTCGAACGTGCCGCCACCGAGGTCGAAGACGAGGATTGTCTGGTCGTCTTCCTTGTCGAGTCCGTATGCGAGTGCTGCTGCAGTTGGCTCGTTGATGATCCGCTTGACCTCAAGGCCGGCAATCTTGCCTGCGTCCTTGGTTGCCTGGCGCTGGTCGTCGTTGAAGTAGGCGGGGACGGTGATTACTGCGCCGTCAACTTCCTGTCCGAGGTAAGCCTCGGCGTCAGCCTTGAGCTTCTGGAGGATCATCGCGCTGATCTCCGGTGGGGAGAAGTCGCCGCTGTTTACCTCAACGCGAGCGTCGCCGCCGGATCCTGAAACGACCTTGTAAGGAACGATTGCTTCCTCGTCGCGAACTTCAGCTTCCTTGCGACCCATGAAGCGCTTGATTGAGAAGACCGTGTTGGTCGGGTTTGTGACCGCTTGGCGCTTGGCGATTGTGCCGACGAGGCGCTCGTCGCTATCGGTGAATGCAACTACGGAAGGGGTCGTGCGTCCGCCTTCAGAGCTTTCAATGACGGTTGGCTCTCCGCCTTCAAGAATGGCCATGCACGAGTTTGTCGTGCCGAGGTCGATGCCAATTGTCTTTCCCATATCAATTCCTTTTGGTTCTATGTTGGTTTGAGAGGCAGTCGCGGAGCCTAAACGCTCCCGACTGATGAAATCTGAGCCTTAGCGTAGCAGATCTTTGCTGGACCGCCATACAAATAAAGGGGCCCTGAATCAAGTGCCGCTGCGGTGCCTCAGCCCTCAGGCAGTGGCCGTGGCGGCCTGAGGCGAGGAATCGTCTCGACCGCGAGGATCGCGCCGAAGATCAAGGCTGCCCCAATCCAACCCTGCAGGCCGAGGCGATCGCCAGCCAGCCACCAGCCGAAAAGGCCGGCAAAAGCAGGCTCACCGGCAAGGATCAGAGCTGTGCGGTCTGGGGCAGCATGTTTCTGCGCCCACGTCTGGACGACAAAGGCGAGCGCGGTTGTGATCAGTGAGGTCAGTGCGAGGTTTGCCCACAGGCCTGCGCCGTGCGGCATGACCAGATCGCCCTCGGCCACAGCCATCGCAGTGCAAACTACTCCGACAAGTGTCAGCTGAACGACAACGAGGGCGATCACATCGTGGCCTGCCTTGACCCCGCGGCTGGTGGCGATGATGTGGGCTGAGAAGGCGATCGCGCAGAGCAACTCAAGGCCATCGCCGCGGAAAGTGAAGGTGCTGCCCCCACCTGACAGCAGGAACAGGCCAATTGCCGAGACACCGGCAGCAGCCCAGGGCACCCAGCCGATCGACTGTCGGTTCAGTCCCCAGGCCATCAGTGGCGTGATCACGACGAAAAGGCCGGTGATGAAGCCCGCGTTGGACGCACTGGTTGCCTCAAGGCCATAAGTCTGAAAGAGGTAGCCGGCCGCGAGAAACACTCCCATCCAGAGTCCCTGTCGGAAAGCGGCCTTGGTCAACAGCGTCAGGCGCTTGCGGAATACAACTGCGAGCAGCAGGGCGGCGGCAACAAAGCGGTACGCGAGGTAGGCAGTGACCGGCATCTGCTCCACCGCGTCCTGAACGACGACAAAGGTCAGCCCCCAGACGGAGGTGATGCCAAGCAGCGCAAGTTCAGCCGAGCGGGACGACTTCACTTGAATTCGCTGCGGGCCGGGCACATGCGATTGAGCACACACTCTCCACACTTAGGCCGTTGGGAGTCACAGATGCGCCTGCCGTGGCGCAAGAGGTTGACGTGGAACTCAAGCGCTGCATCGGGAAGCGAGAGGCGGCACATCTCATCGTGCTGCTCCTCAGCGCTCGCGCCCGGCCGGAGCAAACCGAGGCGCGTGCCGACCCGACCAACATGGGTGTCCACGGGCACGTCCTGAATGCCATATGAGAAAAGCAATACGCAGGCTGTCGTCTTGCGGGCAACGCCTGGCAGGGCACAGAGGAAGGCCCGTGACTCTTCCAGCGACGCGTCCTCCATCCACGAAAGGTCAAGCGGATCAGCTGGGCGCTCCCCATCACGAGGGTGCTGGGTCAGGGCAATCAGGATGTCCTGAATCCGGCGGGACTTAACTTTCGAGATTCCACCTGGGCGAATCGCGGCCTCAACCTCGGAGTTGGGCGCATCACGAACTCCCTCCCAGGTTGGGAAGCGCTCCCTCAGCCGCAGGTAAGCAATGTCACGGTTGCGGTCGTTGGTGCTCTGGGACAGCACCGTCAGGATCAACTCATCGAGCGGGCGACGGTGGGGAACCATGCGCGGCGTTCCGTAAGCATCAAGCAGCCTGGTGCGGATTCGCTCGACGCGATCGGGCGAAGGTGGCTTCCAAGCCTTCCTGCTCTTTGTTGAAGCCGAACGCGCTGCCATTACACGGCGACAGTACTCACGGGATGCCGGTCTCCGTATCCTCCAGAGGTGATGCCTGAGATCGTCGACCACGCAGGAGATGTAGGTGGCATGCCCGCCTTCTGGCGCCGGGCTGAGAACGCCAACCCCGAAGCAGCTCCAATCCTCTGGCTCCACGGTGTTCCGACGAGCTCCGACGACTGGCTTCCGTTCCTCGAGAAGGCCGGTGGGCTCGCCCCTGACCTTCCCGGCTTCGGGCGGTCAACCAAACGTGGTGACTTGGACTACGACATTGAGTTCTTCGCCAAGTGGATCAACGACTTCCTTGACCGTGTCGGCGTCGACAAGGTTCGGCTGGCAGTGCACGACTGGGGTGGTGTTGGCCTTGCCTGGGCGCAAGCTAACCCTGACCGTGTTGAGCGCCTCCTAGTAATGAACGCGGTGCCGTTCCTGCCGAAGTACAAATGGCATCGCATGGCCAAGATCTGGCGGACACCATTCCTTGGCGAGATTGCGATGGGGTTCACAAGCAGGCGGACACTGAAGGTGATCTCCCGCGATTCAAACGCAAAGAAGGGTCCGCTGCCCGATGAGCTGATCGACGCAGCAATGAGCCACTTTGACCAAGGCACCCAGCGGGCAATCTTGCGTCTGTACCGATCTTCCCCGGCCAAGGTTCTCGCGCAGGCCGGTGAGAATCTGAACAAAATCACCTGCCCCACGCTCGTGCTCTGGGGTGAGCAGGACCCTTACATCCAAGCCTCGTTCGCAGACGCCTACGCGGAGGCAATTCCCAACGCAACAGCGGAACACATTGAAGGCGCCGGGCACTGGCCTTGGCTTGACAAGCCGGAGGTCCTAGACCGGGCCTGCGACTTCCTGACTGGCTGAAACGCGTTTTGGCCCTGCGCGCACCTGACCGGCCGACCGCCTGGGCAGTCGCAATCGCCGCAGTCGGAGCAGCCGCTTGGCTGATCGTCCAGCCGCACACCGCGGACATGGCCGCGCAGGTTTTCCGGGCTGAGTTCTTCTCCGACCACGGCTTCCGGAACTGGAACCCGCAGTGGTACGGCGGACACCACCTGCTGCCCTACAGCGTCCTCGCTCCGGCGATCAGCGGAACAGTTGGCGTCTGGCTGGCTGGTGCCATCGCTGCCGTCCTAGCGGCCTTGGCCCTTGCCCGAGTTGCCGTGGCCGCAACCGATGACCGCCATAAGGCAATCGTCATGGCAATCCTGCTGTCGCTCGGCGCACTGGCAGCACTCTGGTCAGGGCGGACCACCTATCTGATGGGAGTGGCCGCGGGCGCTACTTGCCTAGCTGCCCTGATGACCGGTCGTAGGTGGTTTGTGTGGGGACCAATGGCACTCCTGACCGCTGCATTGAGTCCCGTCGCGGCGGCTTTCCTTGCGCTGTGCGCCTTCGCCCGTCTAGACCGCCGAGGGATCACTGTTGCCTTGCTTGCTTTCACTCCGGTGGCAGTCATCTCAAAGGTTTGGCATGACGGCGGGAGCCAGCCGTTCAGCTTGAAAGTATTTGTGCCGCTGGTGATGGCCTGTGTGATCACACTGCTGCTGACAGCCTCCGCGGATCGCGACTGGAGAACTCTGCGCCTGGCGGTGGCCATCTACCTCGCCGCCTCAACCCTTGCATTCCTGCTCCCTACCGCGATGGGGTCCAACGCCGCGCGGCTCGGGCAGCTGACCGCAGGCGCAATCGCAGCGCTACTGCTGCTTGACCAGCGCAACAGACTCTTCATGCTGCTGGTGACCCTCGCAGTGATCTGGCAGTGGACCGCTCCGATTGCGGACGGAATCCGCGCTCACCAGGACCCCTCATCAAGTTCGGCTTACTACTCACCCCTCCTAACTGAACTGGGCAAAGAGAACCCCGGCAAGAACACGGTCGAGGTTGTCTGGACGCGCAGCCACTGGGAAGCAGCGGCCGTAGCGCGGCACTACCCAATCGCCCGTGGGTGGGAACGTCAGCTGGACGCGCAGCGCAACTCTGCGATCAACGGTGAGCAGCTCTCACCGGCGGCCTACCGCGAGTGGCTGGTAGCCAAGGGCGTCACTTGGGTTGCTCTTCCTAATGCTCCAATCGACCGCGCTGCGGTGGGTGAAGCGAAGCTCGTGCGGTCCGGCCTGCCCTTCTTAGGCAAGGTCTGGCAATCACAGGACTGGACGCTCTACCGGGTCCTGGGCAACCCGCTGTCACATCAGCCCCAGCTCCCCCGGTAGAATCGACCGTCATGGCGGTTGAGGAGACGACGGTAGGCAGGAAGCTGCTGCCCAAGGGGGGTGTCGACGCCCTGCGGCAAGTTGGCCTCTTCGCGGCCTGTTACATGGCCTACCAAATGGTCCGCGGGCTGGCTGACGGGTCCGAGGCAACGGCGTTCTGGAATGCCAACCAGGTGATCAACCTAGAGAACTCACTCCATGTCTTTGTGGAGCCAAGCGTCCAAGCCTGGTCGCGCGGCAACGACATCGTGATCGGCTTTGCCGACTGGATGTATGTCAACAGCCACTACGTCATTACCTTCTCGACTCTGATCTTCATCTACATGCGCCGCAACGCCTCCTTCTACTTCGTGCGCAACATGTTCCTCGCCGCAATGACCTTCGCTCTGGTGGGCTACGCCGCCTACCCAACGGCACCACCGCGGCTGATGCCCGAGTGGGGATTCTCAGACACGATCGCCCTCACCACAGGCAGCCATGTGGACAACCAAAAGATCAGCGCCCTGATCAACCTCTACGCTGCCGTCCCTTCCATGCATGTCTGTTTCTCACTCATGATCGGCGGCTCAATGTTCGCGCTCACTAACCGCAAGTGGACGGGCCGCCTCTGGCTGCTCTACCCACTCCTTGTGACTTGGGTTGTCGTGGCAACAGGCAACCACTACCTATTTGACGCAGTCCTCGGCGCATTCACGGCCGGCATTGCATGGCTGCTCGCCAACCAACTGGGCAAGCGCCGCGATGGGTGGAAGTTCCGTCCGGACGCTGATGCTCGCACGCCCCTTGCCTCCGAGGTCCCGGCTTGACCACTGAACAACAGACCCGCGGCCCCGTGACTCCCGGGTCCTCAGACAACGGTGGCACCGGCGAGTTCGGCACGATGATGCGCAACCGCCTGATCGAGTCCCGCCTGACTCCGAACGGAATCTCAATGACCGGCCTCGTCCTCAATGCCGTGGCAGCCGGGTTGGTGCTCCAACGCCTCTTCGTTTTCGCAGGCTTTGCGTTCATCATCGGCTCGATCATGGACACCCTCGACGGCCGCTATTCGCGCATGTCCGGGAAGGGATCTCCGTTCGGAGCGTTCCTCGACTCAACCCTTGACCGAATCGAAGAGGGGATTGTTCTGACAGCAATCGCCGTCTACTTCGCGGCAGTCGGCGACCAGACAGCTGTAGCCGCCTGCATGCTCGCTGTGCTCCTATCCCTGATGGTCTCTTACACCCGCGCAAGGGCCGAAGCTTTGGGCGTTGAGTGCAAGGTTGGAATAGCAACAAGGCCAGTGCGTGTAGTGATTCTCTCGGCCGGATTGCTGTTTGCTAAGGGTGCTGGAATTGCCGACTTTGAGCTGCTTGCGCCGGCCGTTTATGTACTCGTCGCACTCTCGTTTGTGACGACCGTTCAGCGCATCTCACACGTGCGCACAGCGCTCAACTCTTAGTTCAGCGGCACAGGCGTGTAGCCTCCCGGGTCGCTGCGGACCAACCGTAGACGGACACTCCCAAGGAGGTACACCACCGTGACCCCCGCCAAAAACGGCAAAGCAAACGGAACAAACCGCTACCAAAAGGACAAAGTCCGGGTAGCCATCATCGGCGTCGGCAACTGTGCATCAGCATTTGTGCAGGGCGTTGAGTACTACAAGAACGCTGATCCCAAGCAGCCAGTCCCAGGTCTCATGCACGTTGACCTCGGCGGCTACCACGTCGGCGACATTGAATTCAGTGCCGCATTTGACATTGACTCCCAGAAGGTCGGTAAGGACCTCGGTCAAGCCATCTGGTCAGGTCAGAACAACACAATGAAGTTTGCCAAGGTGCCCAAGAACCTCGGGGTCACCGTTCAGCGCGGCATGACTCATGACGGACTCGGCAAGTACCTGAAGCAGCGCATCAAGAAGGCTCCAGGCGAGACCGTTGACATCGTCCAGGTCCTCAAGGACACAAAGACCGACGTTGTCGTTTCCTACCTGCCAGTCGGCAGTGAGGATGCGACCAAGTGGTACGTCGAGCAGATCCTTGAAGCTGGCTGCGGAATGGTGAACTGCATTCCCGTGTTCATCGCCCGTGAGCCGTACTGGAGCAATCGCTTCAAGCGTGCCGGACTCCCAATTGTCGGAGACGACATCAAGAGCCAGGTCGGCGCAACGATTGTCCACCGCACCCTCGCCCGTCTGTTTGGCGATCGTGGAGTGAAGATGGTCCGCACGTCGCAGCTCAATGTGGGCGGCAACATGGACTTCTTCAACATGCTTGAGCGCGAGCGCCTTGAGTCCAAGAAGATCAGTAAGACGAACGCAGTCACATCGATCATGGAGCACAAACTCCCAGCGGACGATGTTTACATCGGCCCTTCGGACTATGTGCCATGGCTGACTGACCGCAAGTGGGCTCACATTCGCCTTGAAGGCCAAGCCTTCGGTGACGTGCCGCTCAACATTGAGATGAAGCTTGAGGTTTGGGACTCACCAAACTCCGCGGGCATCGTCATCGATGGCGTCCGTTGCTGCAAGCTCGCTCTGAACAACGGTGTCGGTGGACAGCTTGATGGTCCATCCTCGTACCTGATGAAGTCCCCGCAAAATCAGCGGCCAGACGACGTCGCCCGAGCAGACACCGAGAAGTTCATTGCCAAGTACGCCGGCAAGCCAAAGGCACGCAAGGCACCTGCCAAGCGCAAGCCTGTTGCCAAGGCCAAGCCCCTTGCGAAGGCCAAGCCAGCAGCCAAGGCTGCTTCTAAGCCAGTCGCCAAGGCAGCCGTCAAGGCCAAGCCAGCTGCAAAGCGCAAGCCTGCCGCCAAGCGCAAGCCTGCCGCCAAAGCCAAGAAATAGTCTCGCTTGATCCCGGCGGGCGGCCAGTCCGTCCGCCGGAGATCTCGCCCAGTTGCCCTCTCGGCACGCTCGGCCCCTTATCCTCGGTTGACCAGTGACCGACTCACTCGCAATCGCACAGGTCTCACCTGTTCCATGGGATGCACCTGGCCACCTTGCAGGTCAGGTTCGCCTGATCTCCAATGGCCTCGCCCAGCGCGGTCATCAGGTGGTCGTGCTTGCACCAGGTCGTAGCGCAGGGGAAGCAGCTGCTGGTCGCCGGACAGTCTCCACCGCCAAGCGAAGCGGCTTGGACTTGCTTCCAAAGCCGGGCGGAAAACCGGTTGTCATCCATGTCGGTGAAGCGCTTCCGCTGACCGGCCGGACACGGCGGTCACTTCCAGCCGGAGCCACCCGCGCACTTGAGGACGTTCTGGAGACTCTGGAGCTCGATGTCGTCCACTTGCACGAACCGCTCCCCGGTGGCGTCTCAGGGGCCGCGCTGCGCTTCTCACGGGCACTGAACATCGGTCACTTCCACCGTCCTCAGCCGAGATTTCCCGCCACTGACGTCGGCCGGCGGGTTGGCGGAGCTCTCTACGGACGGCTCGACGCCTGCCTCGCCGACTACGCAACAGCACTTCCAGCCATTAGAGAGGTTGCGCCGGCCAACGCCGAGGTCGTCCTTCCCTCCCTAACAACGGCAGACCACTCGAATGACCCCACGGGGGATGTCGTGATCACCCAAGTTGTTGGGAGTGAGCGCAGTGCTTTGAGAACAACCCTGCGCGCCCTGCGCAAACTTCCCGGTGAAGGTTGGCGTGCACGCATCGCAGTCCAGCCAGGTTCACCACCACCTGCCTCAATCGGAAGCGAAATCCGCGACCGGGTGGAGATCGTGGAAGTCGACGCGGGCGGCGAGGAAGCGTTCATCAGCGGTTCCGACATCGTTGTGATCGGAGGAACCGCGACTGCTCCCCGTCCTGTCGCCGTGCTCGCAGCCCTTGCAGTTGGAGCAGTGCCCGTTGCCACAACAGTCCCCGTCCACGAGCTCCTGCTTGAGGACGGAAGGCTCGGCCCTTGCTACGGCGTCGGCGACCACCAGACCCTTGCCGCCCAGCTGACAACAGCATTGGCCAACCCTGCCCGTGTCGCGAAGTGGCGCAGCGAAGCGTCGGGGCTCCGGGGGCGCTTGGACGAAACCGTCCTGCTGGACCGGATTGAGGCGACCTGCGCCGAGCTTGTCAGTCGCAGGCACGATGTCCGAGCCCGCCCCGACCTCGCCGAGCGGATCGCCGAGAGGCCACTGATTGACGTCGACCTCCACATGCACACCGACCACTCCTACGACTGCGCCACACCCGTTGAGGTCCTGCTGGCAGAGGCGCGCGCCAAAGGCTTGGGGGCAATCGCAGTCACCGACCACAACGAGGTCTCCGGTGCCATCGACGCAGCTGAGAAGGCAAGTGGAATTAAGATCATCATCTCCGAGGAGATCAAAACCGCAGATCAGGGTGAAGTAATCGGACTCTTCATCAAGAAGCGCATTCCGCCCGGCATGACACTGCGCGAGACCTTGGATGAAATCCACGCGCAAGGCGGGCTTGCCTATGTGCCACATCCATTCGACCGGATGCACAGCGTTCCTGACTATGAGCACCTACTCGCCGAGATCGACCGAATCGACGCAATTGAGGTTTATAACGCCCGAATCGCCGTAGGCGAGTTCAACGAGGAAGCTGCCCGTTTTGCCTCCAAGTACCGGCTTCCCGCGGGAGCAGGTTCGGACTCCCATGTGGCTCAAGGACTTGGGTCCGTGCGGATCAGAATGCGCGACTTTGACGGTCCTGAGGAGTTTCTAGAGTCATTGAGACAGGCCGACATCGTCAGATCACCAAGCTCACTCTTCTTCGTGCAGGCACTCAAATTCATCCAGACCAAAGCGACACCAACGGGAGCACGGGCGGCAAGCAAGCGTCGCCGTGTGAGGAAAGCCGCACGCAAATCCTGATGCAAGGGAAGGAGCCGACCCCCTCCGTGTCCAATGAGGTGCCAATGCCAGTTACTGACGACGAAATCCGCGAGAAGTACCTTGAGCGCGCAATCCGCGAACTGAACGAGTTTTCACACGAACTCAAGGACTGCGACTCCTGCCCGCGTGGCAACCTGACCCCAGTCCTTGGGTCCGGCCATCCGCAGGCCGACATCATGCTGATCAAGTACGCGCCTAGGCCTTCAGAGGTTGAGGAAGGCGTTGCCTTCTATGGCCGTGCAGGCAATGCGCTGATGAAATCCCTCAAGCGTCTGGACATTGACCCTCTCGCCGTCTACGGCACCGTGTGCGTCAAATGCCCAGTCTCAGACCCAAGCCTGGCCGACCCAAGCTGCATTGAACGCCTTGTTGAAGAGATCGAAATTGTCCGCCCGAAGATCCTCGTGCTGATGGGCGAAGAGGTTGTTGACCTGATCAACGAACTTGGACTTCCACTCGCCGAGCAAATCCGTTGGGAGCCGGGCGTGCTGCAACGCCTTACGCCGAGCCGTGAAGTGATCACAGTTCCCGACATCGATGGCTCGCTTGACGATGAAGACGACAAGCGAGCATTCTGGGGTGCGTTCCGTGAACTCGGAACATGGTGGTCAAGCCTCCCTCCTTACTAGCAGTCAATCCATGACTCCTAGAAGGAAGGGTTGCCGGGGCGTTACCTTGGTCTTACCCTCGCAGCATGGGGCTCGAAGAACACTCAATTGAGAATCTGGGCGAGCGCTGCGAGGAATGCGGGGCCAAGCTGACAGCGCAGGAAGCCGCCGACCTACTTGAATCAGAAGGCCCCAACCTCTGCACCAACTGCTCCTCCGAGGCCGCGCTTGGCCTCGACGAACCCGCCTAGGCGAGCAGTAGGACGATCTTGCCGAGCTTGCCGCCAGCCTCAAAGCGGGCGTAAGCAGCTTCAGCCTCGTCCAGTGGGAACGTCGCCTCGACTGGGACGGTCAAGTCCCCGGTCTCCAACAGTCCAAGTAGGTCATTGCGGACACCAGCCGCAACACAGGCCTTCTCGTCAGTCGCGCGGGCTCGCAATGTTGAGCCCATCAGTTTGGCTCGCTTGGCCATCACTACCAGCAGATTGACCTCAGCCTTCGCGCCGCCGCCAACCCCGATCACCACGATGCGACCGCCGGTGTTGAGGGATGAGAGGTCAGTGGCGATATTGGGCGCGCCAACAAGTTCGAGGACAACGTCGTAAGGGCCACTATCTGCCTCGGCGTCAGGGGTGATGACCTCCGCGCCGAGCTTGGCAACAGCCCCGTGGAGTGACTCGTTACGAACGCTGGCAACAACGCTTGCGCCAACTGACTTCGCGATTTGGATTGCGGCAGTTCCAACCCCGCCAGCGGACCCAGTCACAAGCAGCCGCTCTCCACTCTTAAGGCCGGCCTGAGCGATCAGCGCATCGTGCGCTGTGCTGAATGTTTCAGCGAACCCACCGGCCTGCTCCCAAGAGAGAGACTCGGGGGCGCGGAGGAGGTGTGACGCGTGGACGGCACAGAACTCGGCCTGACCGCCGCCAGCAACAATGGCCATGACCCGGTCACCGATCGCAAAGTCATCAACGCCCTCGCCGAGAGCCGCGACTTCGCCAGCCAGCTCAAGCCCAGGAATATCCGCTGGAGCGCCTGGAGGAGCGGGATAGAACCCTGCCCGCTGCAAGCGGTCAGCGCCATTCAGCCCTGCTGCCTTGACTGCGACAAGTACCTCGCCCGGCCCGGCTGTCGGGTCAGGACGCTCCTCAACGCTCAAGCTCCCATCTCCAGGTGCAATAACTGCCTTCATCAGGACTTGCGTTCAAGCAGCGCGACGCACTCAACATGAGGCGTCTGCGGGAACAGGTCAATCGGCCTGACCTTCTTGAGCTCATAACCCAACTCTGCGAGCGCGGCTGCATTCGGGGCAAGTGTTGTCGGGTTGCAGGAGACGTAGACAATGCGCTTTGCGCCGGCCTCGCCAATGCGGCGGATGATCTTGCCTGAGAGGCCAGCCCGTGGTGGGTCAACGATGATCGTGTTCGGCTTGCCGACGCGCTCGACCATCTCGCGCAGATCACGGCGGACATCGCCAGCGAAGAAGTTGGCGTTTGTGATGCCGTTGATCTTGGCGTTCTCAATTGCGTCCTCAACTGCGGGCTCAACAATTTCCATTCCCCACACCTCACCTGCGCGCGGTGACATTGCCAGGCCGATCGTGCCGATCCCTGAGCAGAGGTCAAACAGTCGCTCGTGTCCCTTTAGAGCAGCCTCCTCAGCGGCCATCGCGTAGAGCTTCTCCGCCATCACAGTGTTGGTCTGGAAGAAAGCCTCTGGGCTGATTCCAACTGTCAGGCCACTGATCTCCTCTGCCAGCTTGCTCTTGCCGCTGACGATGCTGAGCGAACCGCCGACAGTGGTCTCGCCGGTGCCTTCAATCTCAGTGTGGAAGACGCCTTCGCACTCGACTGCATCACCAAAGTCGATTGCGTCAGGCAGCTCGCCGACCGATGTGACAAGTCGGACCTGCATCTCGCCTGTGCGAACGCCCTCACGGACGACAAGGTTGCGCAGGTAACCCTCATGAGTTCGGCGATCAAATGGCTCAAGGCCCTTAGAGACACACCAGTCAAGCGCTGCCTTGCGGACCTGGTCCGCTCTCTCACTGCCAAGCATGCAGGTGTCCAGAGGCTCAACAACATCCCAACGGCCAGGAGCGTGGAACCCGCAGGCGACGGTTCCGTCATCGGTTGCTCCGAATGAGAACTCAAGCTTGTTGCGGTAGCGCCACTGCTCCTCGGCGGGAATGATCTGTGCGACTTCAACGTTCTCGAAGCCACCGAGTCGGCTCAGGGCCTGTTCAACCATGTCCTGCTTGGCGGCCAACTGCGCTTCGTAGCGGAGGACCTGCCAGGGAGCGCCTGGATGGTCGGCGACAGCGTCAATGCGGTCCGGGCCAGCCTCAAGAACTTCGACGACTCTGGCTTCAGCGTGGCTTCTCTTGACCTTGCCCAGAACCGCGCGAACACGGTCACCAGGGACGGCGCCCTGCGCAAAGACGACAAAGCCCTCATGGCGACAGACAGCAGCACCACCGTGAGCGAGTGGCCCAGCAGTCAGTTCAATCTCAGTACCCGGTCGTGGGCGGGAAGCGCGGCCTTCGCCGGGGGGAGTTGTCTCAGTGCTCATTGGGTCAGCATCGCAGGCTGGGTCAGCCGGCGCAGATCAGTTCCAGCATTGCCTTCTGCGCATGGCGACGGTTCTCGGCCTGATTCCAGATCTGCTGACGGCTGCCATAAAGAACTTCTGCGCTGATCTCCTCGCCCGGATGGGCAGGAAGGCAATGCAATGCAATGGCGCCTTCAGCGGCCTGGTCAAGGAGAGCGTCATCGAGTTTGTACGGGGCGAGAGCTGCGCGACGGGCGGCAGCGGTGTCCTCATCCCCCATGCTGACCCAAACGTCCGCGTAGATCGCATTGGCGCCAGCGACGGCCTCTACTGGGTCCTCAACAAGAATCGCCCCGGCCACCGGCTCCAAGGTGTAGCCCGCTGGTGAGGCGATCGCCACCTCAACCCCGGCGAGTGCGCCCAGGATTGCGAGCGAACGGGCGACATTGTTGCCATCGCCCACATAGGCAAGGCGAAGGCCTTCGAGCGTGCCGAAGGTCTCCTTGAGGGTCACAAGGTCAGCCAATGCCTGGCAGGGGTGATGACCCGCAGTAAGCATGTTGAAGACGGGAATGCTGCTCTCTGAAGCAAGCTCGGCGAGGCGCTCGTCTCCACTTGTGCGCAGACCGACTGCGGCAACATGCCCGGAGAGAACCCGGCCTGTGTCGGCGAGTGACTCACCACGGCTGATCTGAAGCTCATCGGCACCAAGGACCACCGGATGGCCGCCGAGCTCGGCAACGCCAACCTCAAACGAAACCCTAGTCCGGGTTGATGGCTTCTCAAACATCAAGGCAACCGACTTGCCTTCAAGCGCGTTAGATGACAGTGGTGCTGCTTTCAGCTCAAGCGCACGCGTGACAATCCCTGCGACTTCGTCGCTGGAGAGCTCCTCACCGGTAAGTAGATGGCGTGCCATGGACAGTGGAAGGTACCGCCGACTCAGGGACGCTGCAGACCTTGGAACAGGCCCGGCAGTTTCGGGGCCCGCAAACCAAACCCAAGAATTGCCCGCATTGCCCGCTCTCCAGTGCTGCCGGGCTCCGGAGCGGCGCCAAGTTGGACCTGTGCGTCATGCAGGTCATAGAAGGTCCTGACCCGCGCCAGCAGGCCATGCCGCACCTCGCAGAAGCAGACAGCGTGCAGAGAGACGGTCCTACCCGTAGCGGGAATCCCAGCGATCGAACCCCTATGAGTTCCCACAGCCCGGATCGGCGCGGCGATGTGATCGCCCTCGGCCAAGCGCGGACCCGCGCTCTCGATCCGAAGGTCGGGGAATGCCTGCCACAAACGTACGGCCCTGTCCTCAAGGAGTTGAACCCCAAGGAGAGGCTTCGGGTCAAGTGGGTCCTCGTAGTGGAGATCGCCGGTACAGACGGCTCTGAACGCGGCCGCGTCCCTTCCCGACCAAGCGGCCTCCCATGCGTCGATCAGAGGTTCGGTCTCCACAACCACGAATCGTATCCCCGAGCGGTGGTGCCACACTGCAGCGGTGGACCAACAGCCATCCATCGACTCAGCCAAGTCCCCACGCCCCCCACGCCCACGTAAGTCGGCGGAGGAACGCAACGCGGACCTGCGAGCAACCCTTGAGCCACTCGCTCCCGGAGAACGGCCCACGGCTGTGACCGTGGCCGCGCTTGTGTCTGCGCTGCTGGCAACAGCGAACCTCGGCCTGATGCTGGCCAATCTCAACAGCAGTGGCGGCACTGCCCGGCCTGCGACGGGAATCGTGTTTGCCGTGCTGCTCTACGCAGCTGCAATTGGAATGTGGAAGGGCCGCTATGGGGCCGTCCTAGGATTCGAGGCCTTCCTGGGAATCACTCTTGTCTTCTCAGCCCTTTCGATCATCGTGGCGTCCAACTTGCTCGGCTTCCTGCTGCCATTTGTGATCTTGACTTTCGGCGGCACACTGTTCTGGAAGCTGATCCGAGCGATGGGCCGCATCCAAGCCCAAACGCACACCAAATCCCGGCCTTAACTTCTAGCCATGTTCCTTCGCTAGTGTCCGGGGCAATGGCAGACGAGTTTGATCTGATCGTTGTTGGCTCCGGCCCGGGCGGCTACGTCGCTGCAATCCGCGGTGCCCAACTCGGCCTCAAGACAGTTGTCATCGAGCGCGACCACATTGGTGGCCGTTGCCTCAACAAAGCCTGCATCCCAGCAAAAGCTGTCCTGCGTGTAGCTGACGTCCTCACCGAGGTGCGCGAGGCAGGCGACTATGGGATTGAAGTCTCAGAGCCAAAGGTCGACCACGCCAAGGTCGCTGAGCGCCGCGACTCAGTCATCAGCACTCTCACCGGGGGCGTCGATGGCCTCATGAAGAAGAACGGGATTGAAGTCATTGAGGGCGCCGCGGTCCTGACCGGTAACGGTGGACTCAAAGTCGGCGACCGCGAGCTGACCGCAAAGAGAATTGTTTTGGCCACCGGGTCCGTCCGCAAGCCACTCCCCGGCCTTGACTTCGGCGAGGGCATTGTCGGAACGGAAGAGGCATGGGCTCTAGACGCGCCACCAGCAAGGCTTGCCGTCGTTGGTGCTGGAGCAAGCGGTGCTGAGATCGCCTCCGCTTACGCCCGCCTTGGAAGCACCGTGACTTTGATTGAAGCTATGGACCGCGTTCTCCCCAGCGAGGATGCTGATGTCAGCAAGGCTGCTGGTCGCGGATTCAAGAAGCAAGGCATTGACGTCCTGACCGGCAACCCCGTCTCGGGCGTTGAGTCGGCTGGTGGTCTCACAACCCTCACGGTTGGCGACAAGAAGGTCGAAGCCGACCTTGTGGTCATCGCCGCAGGCCGCGGGCCCGACGTTGAGGGTCTTGGGCTTGACGTTGCCGGCATCAAACTTGACGACCGTGGCCTGATTGATGTCGATGGGGCTCAGCGCACCTCAGTTGAGGGCATCTGGGCAATAGGCGACCTCGTAAGGGGTCCAGCCCTGGCACACAAGGCTTCCGACGAAGGCATCGTCGCCGTTGAGGACTCGGCCGGCATGGCAACACACCCGATTGCCCTCACGGACATTCCACGCGCAACCTTCTGCACTCCAAACGTTTCCTCGTTCGGCCTGACCGAAGCACAGGCCAAGGAAGCCGGCTACGACGTTGTCGTCGGCAAGGTCCAGTACGGCGCTGTTGGAGCTGGCACCGTCTACGGCGACCGCACTGGGATCGTCAAGATCGTCGGCGACCGCAAATACGGCGAACTGCTTGGTGGTCACATCTGCGGCGCCAAGGCACCGGAGCTAATTCAGGAACTTGTCAACGCAAAGGCGCTTGAGGGCGGATACCCCGAGATCGCACGCATCGTCCATGGGCATCCCACGCTCTCGGAGGCGCTGATGGAAGCAGCGCGAGCAGCCGACGGGTGGCTGATCCACGGCTGATCAACCTCTCGGCGCAAGCCGAGGTGGTTCATCAAGGGGCCGACGAAGTCGACCCCAACGCTTTCTATTTCGATCCATCGGAGCCGGAATGCTGGCTTGTCGCTGAGCGAATCATTGCGACTCTCGGCGCACCCGCGGCTTGGACGCCGGTCGCCTTCCCGGAGTCCCATCAACCCGCGTCCCTGACCGACTCCGCTCTTGGCGAACTCCGCCCCGGAGGCGACGAGATTCATCCTGAATCTCGCGCGGAGTCTCCTGTGCGGAGGCACCAAGACCGGGGTGCGCTAGGCCAGTCGATTTCTGCGATCGCGGTTGAGCGTCGCTTGCTTGATTTCAAGCCGCCTAGTGGCTGGTTGGAGGGGGAGGACCTGTTCTCCCGCGAGGCGCTGCTGGCAGCGACCTTCGCAAAACAGGCTGGCAAGACTGTGGCGTTCGTGTTGGCCCTTATGCGGCAGACATGGTGTGCGGGTCGAGACCCTCGGGACATGACGACCATCTACTTGGCTGGAGCGGCGGCCGAGGTTCACCCCAACGCTTTGGAGAAGGCGATGGGACTGAAGTCACTCAACGCTGAGCTTGACCGCACCACCGAGGCAGCTGGGCTGGCAGGGGTGACCTCCGTTCCAACGGTCCGGGTCGGCGTCGATCTCTACACAGGTGATGCTGGGTTGGACGCAGCAGCCAAGGCGGTCGGGGCATGACTCCCACGCGTTCTGCCTACAAGCTCAATGTGACGCACGGATCCCCCGGGCCGGCGATGCTGGCGCTGCCTGGCCGCGTGGACAAAGTTGAGCTTGTCGATCTAGCGACCAGCGAAACCGTTCTGTTCTGGGAGGGCAAGGCGGTGGAAGCTGCTCGCCTTGCCAAAGCCCTGCGCCGGGATATGCGGAAACTGACCGCCAGCCAATTCCGCGAGGCTTGGTTGCACGGACAGAGCCCGCCGACCTCCTAGAAGGCCGACGGGCTCCAAGTAACCGTAGGTCAGATCAGCCCCGGCTGTGCCAACTACGTGGCCAGCTTCGGCTTCCTGCTCCCCAGTAGTCGTCATCTGATGACTGCTGGTCTGCGACGGTAACCGCGTCCGCGATCACCTCACCGTCAGCATCCGTGTGGACGACGGTTGTGACCGTGTCACCTTCGCTCAGGTTCGCAAGCTGGCATGCGCTGGCGTCAACAACTTCCACGGTGCCATCGGACTTCTGTAGTCCGAACGCGCCCCATCCGCTGTCGATCCAAGCGACCTCACCGTCGAGCTGCCGAGCGGTCCCCGAAAGGGCACTGATCGCTTCAGCCGTACCGTCGGAGTCAGCGTCGGCTATCAAAACCTGGTCCCCACGCTTGAGACTCGTAAGGGAGTCAGCTGGGGCCGTAAAGGTGGCCCTCTCGCCGTCAGCCTTCTGGACCATCACCCTTGAGGCGGACCGGTTGATCGCGAGGATCGTGCCGATCACGGCTGGGGTTGGACAGACGGCCGGATCAACCACTGGTGGTGCCGTAACGCCCGGAAGCGTGACGGTGACGACAGGCTTGCCGTCAGCATCAAACGTGACTGTGATGACAACCGTTGAACCTGCCGGAATCCCGGAGAGGTCAACGTTGACATTCCCGATCACTACCGAGAGCGGTGTGCCGTCCGTCGTGACCGCGGTCAGGTGGCCACGTCGGTTGACAACCTTGGCGCGAAGTCGAGTCGCGCTCGCACGGCCCCTGGCCGAAATTACCTTCCCGCCTGAGACGACTACCTTGCTGCCGCCGCGAACACGCGATGGCGCTTTACGGGCGAGCCTGAGGTGTTTGACACGACCGTGGGCGGCAACAACATTCAGGCCCTTGCCTCCGCGGTCAACCTTCACAACCACCCCGCCCGTCTTTGAGGATCGTGCCTGCGCGGACGTGGCAGGAACTGCCACCACTGCGCAAGCCGCTCCCAGAACAGCGAGTTTCTTGACTGACATTTGAATTGTCCTCCAGATCAATTTGTTTGGAACAACTCTGGCAAACATTGATCCGGCTGAAGTAAAGCCCCAGACAATGCGGGGACAAGATCCGGCGCGACATCCGGAGCGAGAATCTCGGACAGATGGCTCAGCGGCGGTACGCTCGCATCAATGGCAGTGAAGAATCCGGAAGGGGCAGTTCCACCCAGGCCGCCAAGCGGGCCTATTCCAGATACGGCCGCGGCCACCGAGTGGTTAGCAACGATGATGCTCGTCAGGCGTTTTGAGGAGCGGGCTGGAGAGTCCTACACGCGGGCCAAGGTTGGGGGCTTCCTGCACTTGGCAATTGGCGAGGAGGCCGTGGTTGTCGGAGCGGCCCGAGCCCTGCGTGACACGGACTGGCTGATTTCCACTTACCGCTCCCATGGTCATGCCCTTGCTCGGGGAACCGACCCGGGGCGCGTGATGGCCGAGCTCTATGGGAAGACCACCGGCTCGTCAGGTGGCAGAGGCGGGTCGATGCACATCTTCGACCTTGATCGGCGCTTCATGGGCGGCTGGGGAATTGTCGGTGGCAATATCCCGATCGGAGCGGGGTTCGCTCTCCAGAGCTCCTACCGAGGCAACGACGAGGTCACGCTCTGTGTTCTCGGTGACGGAGCCACCAACCAAGGAACCTTCGGCGAAACGCTCAACCTTGCGGCTCTGTGGAAGCTCCCGGTCGTCTTTCTCGTCACCAATAACCGCTTCGGCATGGGCACCTCAATAGAACGGCATTCCGCCGTGACCGACCTCGTCCGAAAGGGCGAAGGCCTAGGGGTAGAGGGTCAACGCTGCGACGGGATGGATGTAGCTGCGACGCAGGCGGCGATCTCAGAGGCAGTGGAAATCTCCCGCGCGGAGCAGCGGCCAATTCTGGTTGAGGCAATGACCTATCGATTCCGCGGTCATTCGATGGCCGACCCCGAGAAGTACCGAACCAAAGAGCAGGTCGAGGAATGGAAGCTGCGCGATCCAATCCCCAACTTCACGGAGCGACTGATCGCCGAGGGAATCGTCGACAAGACAGGGGCCGAAGAACTTGACAAGCAGGCGATCGCGCAGGTCGATGCGGCCGTTGAGTTCGCCGACGCCTCCCCTGAACCTGCTCCCGAGTCACTCCACGACGGTGTCTACTCCTTGGGCGGTGAGGTCCACGGCTGGCTCTCAACTGACCCACCACAGGATCCCGCTTCCTGATGTCTGAGATCCGCTACCGCGAAGCTGTCGGCCGGGCACTGCGGGAGGAGATGCTCCGCGATGAGAACGTCTTCCTGATGGGAGAGGACATCGGCGTGTTCGATGGTGCCTTCAAGGTGACCGAAGGTCTGATGGATGAGTTTGGTGAGAAGCGGGTACGCGACACCCCAATCTCGGAGAACTCAATTGTCGGAATGGGTGTTGGCTCCGCAATGCTCGGCCTGCGGCCAGTTGTTGAGCTGATGACAATCAACTTCTCGCTGCTGGCCATGGATCAGATCGTCAATCACGCAGCCCATATCCGCTACATGTTCGGCGGTCGAGTCTCGGTGCCGCTGGTGATCCGGATGCCCCAAGGCGCGGGAAACCAACTTGGGCCCACCCACTCCCACTGCTTTGAGGCGCTCTACCTTCATGTCCCTGGCCTGCTGGTCGCTGTTCCCTCCACGCCCGCGGACGCTCTCGGCCTCCTGAAGTCAGCCATCAGGGATGACAACCCGGTGATCTTCATCGAGCACGAAACTCTTTACCAAGAGAAGGGTGAGGTACCGGAAGGGGAGCACCTAGTCCCATTCGGTAAGGCGGCCGTTCGGCGAGAAGGGACTGATGTCACCATCGTCGGGATCTCCCGGATGGCGCGGACTGCTGAGAGGGCTGCACAGATCTTGGAGGACGAACACGGGGTGTCCGCGGAGGTAATCGACCCGCGCACTCTGCGCCCACTTGACCTAGACACAATCCTGACCTCGCTGAAGAAGACCAACCACTGCATAGTCGTTGAGGAGGGCTGGCCACACGGTGGAGTTGGTGCCAACATCGCCGCCTTGGTCCAGGAGCATGGCTTCGACGACCTTGACGGTCCCGTCCTGCGAGTCACTGGTGCGGACGTGCCAATGCCCTACTCCAAGTCACTTGAGCACCTCGCTTACCCGCATGAGCCCCAGGTCATCGAAGCCGTCCTGGCCTCACTTGGCCGAAAGGCCCCCGCATGATTGAACTCGTCATGCCCCGACTCTCTGACTCCATGCAGGAGGGGACAATTCTCGCCTGGCTTGTTGCTGACGGCGCCCATGTCTCCCGCGGCGATGAACTCGTCGAGGTCGAGACTGACAAGGCAGCAATGGTCCACAACTCAGACGCTGACGGAATCCTCCACATCACTGCGCCAGTCGGGACGACCCTGCCTGTTGGCTCGCCGATTGGACAGTTACTTGCCGATGGTGAAAGTGCGGGGACTGAGGCGGCGGACGTCAGCGCGGCAGCGCCAGCAGCCGTCGAGACTGCCGAGCCTGTCAGCCAACAGGCAGCCCCCGCCGCGGAGCCCGAGGATGGTCGCGTCCATGTATCCCCAGTTGCCCGCCGGATCGCTGAAGACCTTGGCGTCAAGCTGGAAGGCCTGATTGGCTCCGGTCCGAATGGGCGAATAGTCCGCTCAGATGTCGAACAGGCAGCCGCGGGGACCGACCAGGCCGCACAAACCGGCCCCGCGACGGATACTTCAACTGTGACCGAACAAGCGTCAACAGAGGCCCCCGAAGTAACCCAAACCGCGAAGGGAGCCGTTACCCGCCGCGAACCAACCCGCTCGCAGTCGTTGATTGCCCGCAGGATGAGCGAATCGCGTGCGACCGTTCCGGACTTCACCCTTGAAACCGATGTCGATGCCAGCCGGCTTGTTGACATGCGCCGCCAGCTCAAGGAGCTGGCTGACGGGTCAGGCGCGCCAACTGTCAACGACTTGGTCATTCGCGCCTGTGCTCTCTCCCTCAAGGACCACCCTGCTGTCAACGGTGCCTGGCGCGACGGTGCTTTTGAGGAGTACGCGAGCATCAACGTCGGCATCGCGGTGACGACTGAGGGGGGTCTCGTTGTCCCCGTCATTTTCGATGCTGACAGCAAGGACATTCACGAGATTGCCTCCGAGAGCCGTGACCTTGCCACCAGAGCACGGGAAGGAACAATCACGCCACCACAGCTCTCCGGCGGCACATTCTCAATCTCCAACCTTGGAATGTTTGGCGTCGACCGCTTCACCGCAGTCATCAACCCTCCTCAAGCCGCAATCCTTGCGGTTGGATCGCTGCGAGAAGCCCCTGTTGTCCAGGATGGCGAAGTCGTTGCTGGAAGCCTCCTTAACCTGACTCTCGCCGTTGATCACCGTGCGGTCTACGGTGCCGCTGCTGCTGCCTTCCTTGAGTCCGTCAGTGAGCGGTTGGCGGCCCCGGCTGCCCTGCTGGGATGAGCAACCGCGGCAACGGATCTCATCTGCGGCCCTACCGTCTGCCATCCTGAAACCAATGGGATCTGCAACCCCTGAGCTTTGGACGTGTCGTCTCGGCCGGATTGGCTGGAGCGATGCGCTCGCCATGCAGGAACAGCTCCGCGACGCGCGTCAGCAGAACCTGATCCCTGACACGCTCTTGCTCCTTGAACACCCGCCAACGGTCACCCTTGGTCGCCGGGCAGATGAGTCAGAGGTGCCCTCGGGCCGCGAGAGCTTGGCTGCGAGCGGAATCAGCGTTCACGACGCTGACCGTGGCGGTCGAGCAACTTGCCACGAGCCAGGTCAGCTGGTCGGATATCCGATCATGCACACGACCGATGTCACAACTTTTGTGCGTCGCATTGAGAACGCCGTCATCGAGGGGATCGCCGAATGCGGCGTCGAGTCATCCACTCGGGAAGGACTGACCGGGGTCTGGTGTGACGACCGCAAGATTGCGTCAATCGGAATCCACGTTCAGAGAGGGGTAACGACCCACGGATTTGCGATCAACTCAGAGAATGACCTGGAGACCTTCAAGGCTGTAATCCCCTGCGGTCTCCCTGGGGTCGTAATGACGTCGATTCAGAACGAGGGCGGCGACGGCGGCCTCGCCTGCCTGCGTCAGCACATTGGTCACGCATTTGCCGGTCAGCACAAGCTGAGGCAACGTCTAGTCAGTCCAGGGCAACTCGGGCTCACGGACGCCGTCATTGCCCCATCCACCCCTTGTCGGCCGGCGGTTGTCGCATGAGCACCACCGAGCCAACCAACGACACTGTCACGGAGCCCGAGCACAAAACCCGCCGGCGTTCCAACCCGGGCGGCATGGAAGTACTTGACGTCCTAGGGCCTGATGTAACGCCTTTCCGCTCACGCAAGCCGCCGTGGTTCAAAGTGCCACCTCCCGGAGGCCCCCGCTATCGCGAGCTGACAAAGCTGATCAGGGACGAGAACCTCCACACCGTTTGTCAGGAAGCTGCCTGCCCCAACGTTGGTGAGTGCTGGGAGCGCGGCACTGCGACATTCATGATTCTGGGCGACACCTGCACACGCCGGTGTGGCTTCTGCCATGTGACCACTGGCAAGCCAACTTGGAATGACCCGCTTGAACCAGCGCGAGTGGCCCGCGCGATAGCCCAGATGGGCTTGCGCCACGCTGTTGTAACCAGCGTTGACCGCGACGACCTGCCGGACTATGGGGCGGGGATCTGGGCGGCGACCATCAGGCAGATTCGCGCTCAGGCACCTGACACAAAGATTGAAGTCCTCACCCCTGACTTCCGCGGCGCGGAGATGCCACTTGCGCGGGTTCTTGATGCCCGCCCCGATGTCTTCAATCACAACGTGGAAGTTGTCCCCCGTCTCTACTCCGTCGCCCGCCGCGGCTCGACTTGGCAACGCTCGCTGAGAGTTCTCCGCAACGCAAAGGCAATGTCTGGTGATTCCGTGACCACGAAGTCCGGTCTGATGGTTGGTCTTGGTGAGTCATTCGCGGAGATGGTCGACGCTCTAGGGCAGCTCCGGGAGAACGGTGTCCAGGTGATCACCATTGGCCAGTACCTGAGGCCGACTCAAAACCATCTTCCGGTTGTGCGTTGGTGGGAGCCTGCTGAGTTTGACGAGCTGGCACGCCTTGGTCACGAGATGGGCTTTGACCATGTTGCCGCAGGGCCATTGGTGCGGTCGTCGTACCACGCTGATGAGCATGTCGCGCAGGAACGCCCGGGTACCGGGCCGCTTGCCACAGCTACTTGAGACCACCCATGATCCCTGTCCGAGACAACATTGGTGAGCGTGGTGCATCCCCGGCCGCACTAGTGATTTGCGCGTTGGTCTTGCTGGCAGGCATCTTCCTGCCGGATGGGAACATCTGGGTCGCCCTGATGGCTGGTTTCGGTGCTTGGATCTTCGCGCCGACGCCAGTCCGGGAACTGGGTGCTATCCCGGTGTTGCTGATCGCTACGGCTGGAGGACTGATCGCATGGTGGGTGGCCCAAGATGCGAACTCCGCGGTTGGCATTTGGGCGCCGCTTGCCTCAACTGGCGCGATTGCCCTTGTGCACCTTCTCAAGCACCCCCGGGCTCAGGTGATCGGCTTGGTGCCCATCCCCTACCGAACAAGCCTCACAGAGGCCCCATCGGTCGTGGTAATCATCATCTGGGCCGCAGCTGCGGTAATACTTGCCCTGGTGGTCCAAACGCGATGAGACTTCTTGTTGGACTGACCGCTCTGCTGGCCTCGTTTGCTGTTGCCGCACTCACCGCCTACGAGGTCAAGTCAGCTGGCGGCGCTGACATCCTCACGGTCGCTTCAGTCTGCGTTGTTGTCCTGCTGGCGTTAGCCGGCATCGGAGCCCTGCGGAGCGAACGGTGAGGCTGCGGACGCTCTTCGGTCTAGGTGCCGTACTGGCCATCGTTGGCGGCTGCATTGCAGTATTCGGGGCTGAGGCGCTTGACCCAGGCAGCAACCACACTGCTTCGGCCGCAGCACAGCAAAGGGGGACCGTTCGCGCGGCTCCAGCCGCAGCAACAGTGGCTTGGGGCGTCACCAAGGCCCCTGTCAAGCACCGCGTCCACCCTCGATTCCCCGTGGTCCCACAGGCAGGAATCCTGATTGACCTCAACACTGGCGAGGTGATGTGGGCGAGCAGGGCTGACAAGCGCCGTCCGATCGCGAGTCTGACGAAACTGATGACTGCCCTTGTTGTGGCCCAACGCCCTCGGCTGGACAAGACGGTCACCATCAGCTCCAACGCCTCCAATATGAGTGGCTCCGTCGTTGGTGGTCTTGGCATCGGGAGCCATGTCAAGGTCAGGGATCTCCTCAAAGGCATGCTGATCGTGTCTGGAAATGACGCCGCGACAGCGCTCGCTGAAGGAGTCGGGCACCGAAAAGGCCGGTTTGTCGGTGCCATGAACCACACGGCAGCCGCAATGCACCTGAAGTGCACGCACTACGTCAGCCCGGTCGGGCTTGCTGAAGGCGATCGCTCCTGCGCAAGAGACCTGGCCTTCGAGGCCCGTGCCGTGCTTGCCAACAAGGACCTCCGCGCGATCGTCAGAACCGTCTGGACGCGGATCCCAACCGGATACGGCAGAACAAGGGGTCTCTATAACCGCAATCCCCTGATGCGCTCCCATTACCTTGGGATCACCGGAATCAAAACAGGCCACACAGCCCCCGCCGGCCAGTGCCTAGTTGCTAGCGCCAAGAGGGGTAATCGGAGGCTGCTTGGCGTGATCCTCGCCGCCGATGAAAACGGGCGGGCGATGGCCAGCCTGCTTGACGCGGGTTTTGCTGCGCTCCGGCACTGAACAGACTCGCCTCCGGCTCCGTACCTCTTGTTGGAAGCTGCCGAAGGCAACTATGCCAACGGGCAGGCCGCACAGACCCTCAGCGTGGCGTTACCTTTCATCAACCGTCAACTAGACAGAGGATCGAGAACAGTGGATCTGAACGACACACCAGAACAAGCTGAATACCGGACAAAGGTCCGGACTTGGCTTGAAGCCCATAAGGCAGATGCCCCAGGCCTTGAAGGCCCCCAGCCCGGCCACGAGGAGGCTTTCGTCACCGTTCGCCGCGCATGGCAGCGTGAGATGGCCGAGGGTGGCTTTGCAGGCGTCACATGGCCAGCCGAATTTGGCGGGCAGGGACTTGGTCCGCTTGACCAGGTCATCGTCGGCCAGGAGTTTCAGGCGGCCGGTGTTCCAGGGATCCTCGATGTGATCGGCATTGGCATGCTCGGGCCGACAATCATCGCCCACGGCACTGATGAGCAGAAGCAGCGTTATCTCGCGCCAATGCTCCATGCTGATGAGGTCTGGTGTCAGCTCTTTTCAGAGCCAGCCGCAGGTTCCGACCTTGCCGGGATTCAGACACGCGCAGTCGTCCAAGAGGACGGCAGCTGGAAGCTGACCGGCCAGAAGGTATGGACCACGAATGCTCACTTTGCTTCGTACGGACTGATTCTTGCCCGGACAAACTCGGAGGTCACCAAGCACAAGGGCATGTCCATGTTCATCGTGCCGATGGATGCCGAGGGTGTCGAGATCCGTCCCCTCCGACAGATCACAGGTGAGGCCGAGTTCAACGAAGTCTTCTTCGATGATGTCCACATCCCGGCCGACGCAATCGTCGGTCCAGTGGATGGCGGATGGATGGTCGCACTGACAACCCTGCTGTTTGAGCGTCTCGCAATTGGTGGAGGCAGTGAAAGCTTCGGCTATCGCGCTGACCGCTTCGCGAAGGCGATCGCGGATGATCCAGTAGCAAGTGCCGATTCCGATGTGCGCCACCGTCTCGGCAAGCTCGCGACCGATCTCCTGGCTCTCCGTTACACCGGTTACCGCCACCTCACTGCCATTGAGCGCGGTGGGCTACCTGGCTCAGAAGCAGCGCTTGGCAAGGTCACAGCCGTCAAGGCCGCAATCGAAGCCGGTGACCTGATCGCCGACGTTATTGGACCTGAGGCGCTTGCTGAAGGCGAATGGGCGTACTTGATCTCCTTCCTCCCCGGACTGAAGTCCGCCGGCGGAACTGAGGAGATCCTTCGCAACATGGTCGGGGAGCGAGTCCTTGGCCTTCCAACCGAGCCACGACTGGACAAGGGTGTTCCGTTCAGCGAACTGAAGGCTCTCGAGCGTGAAGGAGCGAAGTCATGAACTTCGAACTATCAGACGAACAGAGGTCACTGCAAGAGGCCGCACGCGACGCCCTTGGGCGCGCAGACACGGTCGAAGCCGCCCGTGACGCCCTTGAGGACCCAACCAAGCTTCCCGACCTGTGGGACACCGCGACAGCAGCCGGTTGGACTGGGCTACTTGTCTC
>WLNJ01000010.1 GCA_009699865.1 Actinomycetota bacterium | reverse complement strand
GGCGCAACGAGCCAGCGGCCGAGTTACGGGGGTTCATGAAGGTTGACTCGCCCGCAGCCGCCCGCCGCTCATTGAGCGCGGCAAAATCCGCGATGGGGAGATAAACCTCCCCCCTGACTTCCAAGACGCGCGGAGCGTTACTGAGCTTCTTTGGAATCGAGGCGATCGTCATCAAGTTCTGGCTGATGTCCTCCCCCACCACACCATCACCTCGCGTTGCGCCACGGACGAACACGCCGTCCTCATAGCGGAGCGAAACCGCAAGCCCGTCAATCTTGGGCTCAACGACATAGGTGAAGTCATCAACCTCAATTGACTCGCGAGCAAGGTGGGAACGCGCACGATCCAACCAGCCGTTCAGCTCGTCCGCATTACGCGCGTTCCCCAGAGACAGCATCTGGATCGCGTGCTCAACAGGTTCAAAGCGGTCAAGGCGCTTGGCGCCAACCTTCTGCGTTGGCGAGTCAAGCGTGACAAGTTCCGGGTGTTCGGCCTCCAGTGCACGGAGCTCGTCCAGCAGAGTGTCGTACTCCCGATCCCCGATTGACGGATCGTCCTGCTCGTAGTAGCGGCGGTTGTGCTGCTCCAGCTCCGCCCGCAGCTCCTGCGCGCGCAGCGCAGCGTCACTTCCCGCCTGGCTCACACTTGCCCCAGGGGTGAGATGTGCTCCCCCAACCCAGCCGCAGCAAGGTCGTCAATGCCGGAGTGGTCAGTCAGGTCAAAGTGGATTGGTGTGACGGCGATGTAGCCGTCATCAACGGCGTCAAGGTCAGTGCCGTCCTCCTTGTGGTGAGAGGGCTCTTGTCCGTAAATGCGGATCGAACGGCCGCCACCATCAGCAGGCCCAAGGTCAACCAGTTCCTCGCGGTAAATCCGCCGGCCCAGCTTGGCGACAACAACACCCTTCGGGTCCTGTGCCGGAGCATTGACATTGAGCAAAGTTGCTGGGCGCAAAGGAATCCGGTCCCAATCGGCGACCAGACCAGCAACAAACTTCGCGACCGCATGGAACGGCTCGTCACCGCCGTGGGAGACATAGTCGTAGACGCCACCCGCAGAGGCTTGGGAAACCGCGATGCCGCTGCGGCCCAAGACAACAGCCTCAAGGACGGCTGCCACCGTGCCGGAATAGGTCACATCATCGCCAAGGTTTGAGCCGTGGTTGATCCCACTGACAACCAAATCTGCGCTGAAGCCCTCAACTAGGCCGTGTGTGGCAAGGCGGACACAGTCGACAGGGGTGCCATCACTCGCAAAGCCGTGCGTGCCGTCCTCAAAGTCAACCCGTGTGACCTTCAGCGGACGCCTTGTCGTGATCGCACGCGCGGTAGCTGACCGGTTGCCGTCAGGCGCGATCACGGCCAACTCAATGCCCGGAACCTCCAACAGTGCGCGCCGGAGAGCCTGAAGCCCAGAGGCCGCGATGCCGTCGTCGTTGGTTAGAAGAACTCGCATTGTCTTGTCGATGGTAGTCGTGAGCGCGGGCAGCGCGGTTTAGCTCAGCACGGGCTCCCCATAGCCCACGCCCAGCATGGTCAAACCCTTGGCAAACGCTGTCGCTCCAGCCTCAGCCCGTGGCTTGCCGGCAACCAAACTCTCAAAGTGTTCAACCGTGCTGACCCCCCGCGCTGTCTCAAGCATCGTCCCCACAAGAATGCGGTTCATATGGCGCATGAACGACACGGCCTCGATCAGGAAGTCCAACTGCAAACCCTCATGTGTTTCCTCAACTGACCAGCGGGCAGTGATGATGTCGCGGTCAAACCACACATGGTGGGTTTGGGGTGGTGTGAAGGCCGTCATGTTCCGCTTCCCGGGGAGCATTGCCGCACAGGCGTGGAGAATGTCCACATCAACAGGCTTCGGATGCCAGAGAGCGGTGCGGCGGGAATCAACCGGCCGGATCCGCGAGACAATCACGCGGTAGCGGTAAGCGCGGGAAGTGGCATCACTACGCGCGTCAAAGCCGGGTGCCGAGAAGCTCTGCGTGACAGCGATGTCAGGTGGAAGCACGCTGTTAAGGGCCTCTGCCCCAACAACCTCACCAGGATGACTAACGACTTGGTCTTGGGCGTGGACACCGCGGTCCGTGCGCCCAGCTACATAAAGCGTTGGCGTCTGGCCACTGATCTGCTCAATCGCAGACTTCAGCTCGCCTTCGACAGACCGCTTCCCTGGCTGGACTGCCCAGCCGGTGAAGTCGGTTCCGTCATAAGCAAGGTGAACCCTTGCCGTTGGCACTGCCGGGGCGACCGAATCGGCCGCCACTGGATCAGACGAACTCGAGGTAAACCATTTCGGTCGAATCCGACCGACGCGGTCCAAGCTTGAGAATGCGCGTGTAGCCACCTGGACGGTCAGCGAAACGCGGTGCGATCTCCTCGAACAGCTTGTAGACGATGAACTTGTCCTGGCCGAGGGCGCTGAGCGCCTGACGGCGGGCATGAAGATCCCCACGCTTAGCAAGCGTCACGAGCTTCTCGAGCTCGGGCTTGACAGCCTTGGCCTTAGCCTCGGATGTCTTGATCCGCTCGTGCTCGATTACCTCTTTGCAGAGGTTCTTCAGCAGCGCCTTGCGGTGTGCTGAATCACGGGAAAGCTTATGGCGTGTCTTTTGATGGCGCATGGTCTAGTGGGGAGCTTTTAGCTCAGTCCTCTCGAAGTCCCTGACCCTGAGCTGCGAGCGTCTCGACAACTTCGTCGATCGACTTGCTGCCGAAGTTCGGGATGGCAGCAAGTTCGCTGCGTGACTTCGTTACGAGCTCACCAACAGTGTTGATGCTTGCACGCTTGAGGCAGTTGTATGAGCGGACGCCGAGGTCGAGCTCCTCGATGAGGATGTCGTCCATGCCGTTGGATGTCGCAGCACCCGGGGCAGCAGCTGACGCAGCAGCAGATGCACCAGCAGCGGCAGCATTAACCTGCTCAATGACATTTGCGGTCATCGCCTCGCGGAGCTCTGCAACACGCTCCACGTCGGTGAAGATTGCAAGCTGCTGAATGAGGATCTCTGATGCCTCACGGAGCGACGCCGTTGGATCAAGTGATCCGTCGGTCTCGATGTCAAGCGTGAGCTTGTCGAAGTCAGTCCGCTGTCCGATACGAGCCTGCTCAACTGAGTAAGCAACGCGGCGAACTGGCGAGAAAATCGAGTCAATCGGAATTACGCCGAGTGGCTGATCGTCATTCGCATTGTCCTCGGCTGGGCGGTAACCGCGGCCCGTGCCGATAGTCAGGTAGATCTCAAGCTTCGTCTTGCCGTCAAGAGTCGCAATGTGCGTCTCAGGGTTGAGAATCTCAACACCGGTAGGAAGGTCGATGTCCTTAGCGGTGACTGTTCCTGGTCCCTGGACAACGAGGGGAGCCTCGATCTCAGAGTTGGAGTCAGCCATGCGGCAAACGAGACCCTTGAGGTTGAGGATGATGTCTGTGACATCTTCCTTAACGCCCTCAATGGATGAGAACTCGTGCTGCACGCCCTCAACGCGGACACTTGTGACCGCTGCGCCCTTCAGGGAGCTGAGAAGCACTCTGCGGAGAGAGTTGCCAAAGGTGTAGCCAAAGCCGCGTTCAAGCGGTTCGATTGTGAAGGATCCACGATTGTCTTCAGTCGTATCTTTTGTGATCCGGGGGATCTGGAATTCGAGCATCTTTGATCCTGTTTTCGTCGGGGTGGGAGGACCGCCGGTTGGCAGGGCCTGTCACCGATGCGCCCGAAGGCGCTTCGGCATTGGAACTACTTCGAGTACAGCTCGACGATCAGCTGCTCCTCGACCGGCGCAGAAATCTCGCTCCGGTCGGGGTGGCGCAGCACTTTCGCCGCAAGTGAGTCATGGTCTGCCTGCAGCCAGGCGGGAACCTGGCCGATCAACTCGGTTGCGCTGCGAATCACTTCGGCGGCAGCAGATGAACCTGCTGTCGCTGCGATCACATCGCCCGGCTTGACCTGGAAGGAGGGAATGTCAACACGGCGACCATTGACGGTCCAGTGACCGTGCTGGACAAGCTGACGTGCCTGCCGGCGCGATGCAGCAAACCCGAGGCGTGTGATGACGCTGTCGAGACGGCATTCGAGCAGGCGGAGGAGGTTTTCACCAGTGACTCCGTCCTGACGGCTTGCCTTTTCGTAGTAAATCCTGAACTGACGCTCAAGGACGCCGTAGTAACGGCGGGCCTTTTGCTTCTCGCGCAGCTGAAGTCTGTACTCACTCTGCTTCTGGCGGCCACGGCCGTGATCTCCTGGTGGATACGCACGGCGATCAATGCCGCACTTTGGAGTGAGGCAACGGGCACCCTTGAGGAAGAGCTTCTGGCCTTCGCGGCGGCACTGCTTGCACTGTGGTGATGTGTCGCGTGCCATTAGACCCTCCGGCGCTTACGTGGACGGCAGCCATTGTGAGCCTGAGGAGTCACGTCGCGCACTGCTGTGACCTCAAGGCCGGCTGCCTGGAGTGAACGGATTGCAGTCTCACGCCCTGAGCCTGAGCCCTTGACGAATACTTCGACCTTCTGAAGTCCATGCTCAACGCCCTTTTTGGCAGCGGCGTCGGCGGTCACCTGAGCAGCGAACGGCGTGCTCTTACGTGAACCCTTGAAACCTGCTCCGCCGGCTGACTCCCAGGCAATGACATTGCCTTCACGGTCGGTCAGGGAAACGATGGTGTTGTTGAACGAAGTCTTGATGTGTGCCTGGCCAACAGGAATGTTCTTCTTAACACGCTTACGGCCACGCTGAGGACGACGATTGGCGCTCACTTGGCCACCTTCTTCTTACCTGCGACCTGGAGACGCTTTGGACCCTTGCGAGTACGTGCGTTCGTCTTGGTCTTCTGTCCACGGACCGGAAGGCCGCGGCGGTGACGGATGCCGCGGTAGCAGCCAATCTCCATCAGACGCTTGATGTTCTGCGAGCGCTCACGGCGAAGGTCACCTTCGACGGTGAGTTCGCTGTCGACGAGGTCACGGAGCTTGCCGGCTTCCTCTTCAGTCAGGTCGCGGATCTTTGTGTCATAAGAGATGCCAGCCTTGTCGAGCAAACGCTGCGACGTGGTGCGGCCGATGCCGTAGATGTACGTGAGACCGATCTCAGCGCGCTTGTTTGGGGGAAGGTTGATGCCTGCGATACGTGCCATGTCTAGCCCTGACGCTGCTTATGGCGTGGGTTAGGACAGATCACGCGGACGACCGAATTGCGCCGGATGATCTTGCACTTCTCACACATCTTCTTCACTGACGGTCTTACCTTCATAAACACTCGAATCCATTGCAGAGGTGGGCGTAGCCGGTCCGCGGGGCCAGTTCCAAGGCGTGGAAACAGCCACCAGAACGGCACCGCATAGCGGCGCGACCAACGACAGTAGCAAAACCGCGATAGTGCGCGTTGCCCGGTCGAAAGATTCCCATCAATTGCTGCCCTTTCCTGCTGGGGCAGCTGTGGCATTCCATGGTGTCAGGACCCTCGGACCGTTGGCTGTAATCGCCACCGTGAACTCAAAGTGTGCGGCAAGTGAACCGTCAACCGTGTAGACCGACCACTCGTCGTCATCGACGCGAATCCCAGGGCTACCAATGGCAACCATTGGCTCAATCGCGATGACCATCCCCTCCTCCAACTTCGGACCTTGCCCTGGCGTGCCGTGATTGGGAACCTCGGGTGGCTCATGCAGTGAGCGACCAACACCATGGCCGACGAGTGAACGGACCACGCTGAAGCCGTTATCTTCAACAACAGTCTGGACGGCGTTGGCAACGTCACCAATTCGTGAGCCAAGCTGACAAGCCTCCACACCAGCGTGCAGTGAGGCCTCGGTTACATCAAGAAGACGCTGCGCTTCCTCAGTGATTTCACCAACGGGGAACGTCCGGGCGGCGTCTGCCACCCAGCCGTCAAGAGTGACGCCGACATCAACTGAGATCAGATCACCCTTGGACAGCTTCTGAGACCCCGGAATGCCGTGGACGACCATCGAGTTCGCTGAGGCGCAGATTGAGCCGGGGAAGCCGCGGTAGCCCTTGAAGGTTGGTGTGGCGCCTTGAGAGCGGATGAACCGCTCTGCTGTTTCGTCCAACTCCTGCGTTGTAACTCCCGGGCGAATCCTGCCCTCGACCAGATCCAGCGTCTTGACGAGAATGTCCCCCGCCGCGGCCATCTTGTCGATCTCCGCAGCACTCTTACGGATGATCAAGCGGATTCCTCAAGCCTGAGGGTTGCCAGGGCTGCACGGATGTGGTCGTGGACCTCAGTTTGGCTGCGCGAACCGTCGAACCTACGGAGCAGCCCTCGTGACTCGAAGTACTCAACGAGGGGCTCAGTCTGCGCGTGGTAGACCTCAAGGCGGTTCTCGATGACCTCAGCCTTGTCGTCATCACGCTGAACAAGGCGCGAGCCATCCTGGTCACAGACGCCCTCATGCTTGGGCGGATCAAAGTCAAGGTGGTAGCCGTGCCCAGAAGTGACGCAGACGCGACGCCCAGAAAGCCGGCGGATGACCTCTTCATCATCAAGCTCGACCAGCAACGCAGCTGTGACCTTCCGGTCCAATCCTTCAAGCGCCTCGGCGAGCGCATCGGCCTGGGGGATCGTGCGCGGATAACCGTCAAGGAGGAAGCCGTCCTCGCAGTCCTCCTGAGCAACGCGCTCCACGATCAGGTCAACGATCAGGTCATCTGGGACAAGAGCCCCACTGTCCATGAAGCCCTTCGCCTTGAGCCCAAGGTCGCTGCCCTCGGTGACGGCGGCACGGAGCATGTCGCCCGTGGAAGCCCAGGGAAGTCGAAAATCTTGAACAAGTCGTGCGGCCTGAGTTCCCTTGCCTGCTCCGGGTGGACCGAGCAGAATCAGGTTCAACTCCTGACTCACGACCTGAGGAACCCTTCATAGGAGCGCATCATCAGTTGCGCCTCCATCTGCTTGACCGTGTCAAGCGCCACGCCAACGACGATCAGCAGCGAGGTGCCCCCGAAGAAAAGGTTGGTGTTGGTCTGGTTGATCAAGATTGTTGGAAGTGCTGCAACCGCTGCAAGGAAGAGGGCGCCTGGGAATGTCAGTCGAGCAAGAATGCGGTCGAGGTATTCCGCTGTTGGGCGGCCCGGACGCACACCGGGAATGAACCCGCCGTACTTCTTCAGGTTCTCGGCCTGATCCACTGGATTGAATGTAACCGCTGTGTAGAAGTACGTGAACATAATGATGAAGAGCGTCTCGCCGATCAGGTACGCAGCACCGGAAGGATTGAAGAACGCGGCCATGTTCTTAGCCCATGGCGTGCCGATCAGCTGGCCAACGGTTGGCGGGAAGGCCATGATGCTGGCCGCGAAGATAACTGGGATCACGCCGGCCATGTTCACGCGCAATGGCAGGTAGGACTGCTGGCCCCCGGCCATCCGGCGTCCAACCTGCTGCTTGGCAAACTGGACGGGAATCCGCCTCTGGCCTTCTTGGACGAAGACAACTGCCGCGACGATTGCGATCGCAAGGAATGGCATCAGGACCCGGAAAACCTGGTCGGGGCTCGTCCACCAGGCCTGGAAGCCCTCGGGGAGCCTTGCCACGATTGACGCGAAGATCAGAAGTGAGATGCCGTTACCAATGCCTCGCTGGGTGATCAGCTCACCCATCCACATCAGAAGAATCGTGCCTGCGGTCAGTGAGATGACAATCAGGAAGAACGTTTCCGGACCATAGTTCTTGATTACTTCCTGGCCGGCTTGGCCCTGGAAGGAACGGAAGAGGAAGACATAGCCAACTGACTGAGCAAGAGCGAGAGCAACAGTCAGGTAACGGGTGTACTGGGTGATCTTGGCCTGGCCAACCTCACCCTCCTTTGAGAGCTTCTCAAGTGATGGAACGACAACCTGAAGCAGCTGCAGGATGATCGAGGCTGTGACGTAGGGCATGATCCCGAGCGCAAACAGGGCGATCCGCTGAAGGCCACCGCCTGAGAAAAGGTTGAGGAAGCCGAGGATGTTGGACCCGGCAAAGTTCTTCTGAATGTCAGCTACGGCAGCGGAGTTGATACCCGGGGCCGGAATGTGCGAGCCGAGGCGGTAAAGAGCAAGAAGCGCCGCTGTGAAGAGAAGCTTCTTCCTGATCTCAGGGACAGTGAACCCTCGGAGGACAGTGGTAAGCATCGCGCAGACCCCGCTTTAGGGGTCAGTCCTCTATCTGAACGACGGTCCCGCCAGCGGCTGTAATGCTCTCGCGGGCGCTGGCACTGAAGCCGTGGGCCTTAACCGTCAGGGACTTGGTGAGTTCACCATTGCCGAGAATCTTGACCGGCACTCCGCGGCGGGTCGCAAGACCAACTGCCTTGAGTGCATCGGGAGTCACTTCTGCTCCAGCTTCAAACCGTTCCTGCAGATCGCAGAGGTTGACGGCTTGCGTGTGGGTACGGAAACGCTCGAAAGGCATGGACTTCTTCATGTGAGGGCCGCGCAGCTTGCCCATCCGCATGTGAATTGGTGTCTGACCACCCTCGAAACGATCGCGCTGCTTGGAACCTGAGCGTGAGCCGTAACCCTTGTGGCCACGTCCTGAAGTCTTGCCCGTGCCGGAACCTTCGCCACGGCCTACGCGCTTGCGTGCACGCTTGGCACCCTTGGCGGGACGCAGGTTGTGGAGGCCAATGCGCTCCTCAGTCTTTTCTTCGATGGCCATTAGCCCTCCTCTACCTTCACGAGATGTGCGACACGCTTGATCATGCCACGAAGTTGTGGTGTGTCTGGGTACTCAACGGTCTGGCCAATGCGGCGTAGACCAAGTGATTGAAGTGTTGCCAGCTGCGGCTTGTCTGAGCCGTTGCGGGACTTGACCTGTTCGATCCGAACGTTGCTCATGCTGGCGTCGAACCTTCCTCAGGTGCTGCTGGAGCTTCAGGGGCTGCTGCCTCTGGTGCTGCTGGAGCCTCATGAGCTGCTGCCTCTGGTGCTGCTGGAGCCTCAACTGGAGTCTCAACGGCGGCTGGTGCCTCAGCTGCTGCTGCTGCTGGAGCTACAGGAGCCTCGGTTGCTGGCGCAGCAGGAGCTGCAGCAGCATCAGTTGCTGGGGCTGCTGGAGCCTCAGCGTCTGACTTGGAGTGCTTGCCCTCACGATTTGGGTCAAGGCCAAGTACTTGGTCAATGCTGATGCCGCGAAGGTCAGCGACCTCTTGCGGAGTACGGAGGCCACGGAGGCCTTCCATCGTTGCCTTGACGAGGTTGATTGGCGTCTGGGACCCGAGGCTCTTTGAAAGAACGTCATGGATCCCTGCAAGTTCAAGTACCGCGCGAACGCCACCACCGGCGATTACGCCGGTACCTGGTGATGCTGGCTTGAGGAGAACACTGCCGGAGCAGAACTCGCCTGTGATCGGATGAGGAATCGTCGCGCCGTGGCGTGGGACTCGGTAAAGGTTCTTCTTGGCCTGCTCAACACCCTTCTGGATGGCGACAGGAACTTCGTTGGCCTTGCCGTAGCCGATGCCAACAACTTCGCGCTCGTCACCAACGACTACGAGTGCGGTGAAGCTGAACCGACGGCCGCCCTTGACTACCTTGGCGACGCGGTTGATCTCGACCACGCGCTCTGCGAGATCAAGTCCTGCTGGGGAAACTGTTCGTGCTGAAATTGTCATTGGTTAGCCGAGCCTAACGATCAGAACTGAAGGCCGCCCTCGCGAGCGCCTTCAGCCAGGGCTTTAACCCGACCGTGGTAGAGGTATCCGCCGCGATCAAACACAGCGCTGTCAATGCCGGCGGCCTTTGCGCGCTCAGCGAGAAGCTTGCCAACTTTGCTTGCCTGCTCAGAGGCTGTGACGCCCTTGAGTTCAGGTTCGGTCCAGTTGACGGCAGTAATGGTGTGACCACCATCGTCGTCGATCAGCTGTGCGCTGATACCACGGTTGGAACGGAAGACACTGATGCGAGGCCGTACAGCAGACCCACGAATCTTCGCGCGGACGCGACGGCGGCGCTTGAGGCGACCCTTTTGCTTGGTGGCTGCTGCACTCATGCGCGCTTGCCGACCTTCCTGGCGACGTACTCGCCCTCATAGCGGATGCCCTTGCCCTTGTATGGCTCTGGCGGACGCTTCTTACGGATGACTGCTGCAATTTGGCCGACGGCCTGCTTGCTGTTTCCACGGATGATGACGTTAGTCGGTTGTGGAACTTCAAACTCGATGCCCTCAGGGGCATCGATGAAGACTGGGTGTGAGTAACCGAGGGCAAGTTCAAGGTTCTTGCCCTTGAGTGCTGCTCGGTAACCAACGCCCTGGATCTCAAGGCGCTTCTCGAAACCGTTCGTTACGCCTTCAACCATGTTGGCGAGGAGCGTCCGTGTGAGGCCGTGGAGAGCTCTGTGCTGACCGCGGTCGCTTGGGCGTGAAACGGTTACCTGACCGTCCTTTTCCTCGATCTTCATGTCACGGTCGACGCGCTCACTGAGCTCGCCCTTGGGACCGGTCACGGTTACAAGCTCTGGGGCAATCTTGAACGAGACGCCGTCAGGGATTGGAATTGGGTTCTTGCCGATTCTTGACATCAGTTACCAGACGTGTGCAACGACTTCGCCGCCAACACCAGCGCGGCGAGCTTCGTGCCCGGTCATGACTCCGTGAGAAGTCGAGATGATTGCGGTGCCGAGGCCACCTTCCACCTTGGGAATGTGGTTGTGGTCGACGTAGTAACGCCGTCCTGGTCGCGACACGCGGCGGATGCCGGTGATGATTGGCTTGCGGTCCTCGGTGTAACGCAGGACGATGCGGATGCGCTCGCCTGGCTCACCTTCAGGTGCAGGCACCTTGGCAAAGCTTTCGATGTACCCCTGCTCCTTGAGGATTCGCGCGATCTCATGCTTGAGATGGGATGCGGGAATGAACACCTCATGGTGCTGGGCGTGGGCGCCATTGCGCACACGGGTAAGAAGGTCGGCTACTGGGTCTGTCATTGACATGAAATTGCTCCTACCAGCTGGACTTGGTCATGCCGGGGATGTATCCGTTGTGGGCGAGCTCGCGCAAGCAGATCCGGCAAATGCCGAACTTGCGATAAACGGAGCGTGGCCGACCACAACGACGGCAACGGGTGTATTCGCGGGTCTTGTACTTCGCTGGGCGCGCCTGACGGACGCGTTGTGATGTCTTTGCCATCAGTTCTCCTCGTCGGCATCTGCCTCGGCGGATGCCTCTGGCTCGGTGGCTGGCTCCTCGGCTGACTCTTCTTCCACTTCTGCTTCAGCTTCGGCTTCTGCCTCTGCTTCGGCGGGTGCTTCGTCGTCAGCTACGGGTGCTTCAGCCTCTGCAACTGGTGCTTCTTCAGCAGCTGCATCGTCGTCCTGGGCAGGAGCTTCAACCTTAGGTTCTGGCTTTGGCTCTGCTGGCTTGGCGAACGGCATTCCGAAAGCGGCAAGAAGCGCGTAGGCCTCTTCGTCGGTCTCAGCTGAGGTTGCGATCACGACATCAAGGCCGCGGACATTGTCCACTGCGTCGTAATCGATCTCAGGGAAGATGATCTGTTCCTTGATTCCGATGGCGTAGTTGCCACGGCCATCAAATGACTTGGGGTTAAGCCCGCGGAAATCCCTGACGCGAGGAATCGCGACGGAGAGCAGGCGGTCAAGGAACTCGTACAGACGCTCGCCGCGCAGGGTGACTGCTACGCCAACTGCCATGCCCTCACGGAGCTTGAACTGGGCGATTGACTTCTTTGAGCGACGGATATTTGGGTGCTGACCTGTGATGGTCGCAAGCTGCTCGCCTGCGGCATCAAGCATCTTGGAGTCGGTCTTGGCCTCGCCGACGCCCATGTTGACAACGATCTTTTGGATCTTGGGTGCCTGCATTACGGTCGTGTAACCGAACTGCTCCACGAGCGCTGGGCGAATCTCCTTCTCGTAACGGTCCTTCATGCGGGCTGACATCAGTCGATCCTCTCCCCGCTGCGCTTGGCAATACGGATACGGCGGCCGTCCTCGCGGAGTACGCCAACCCGGGTGGGCTTGCCGTCCTTGGGGTCTAGCAGCGCGACGTTTGAAATCTGAATTGGACCTTCCTGCTCGATGACGCCACCAACGGTCTCGACGCGATCGGTACCAGGTACCTGCTGGTTGGCAACGTGACGCTTGATCATGTTGAGCCCAGCGACGTAGACACGGCGACGCTCGGCGTCAACGCGCAGCACTTCGCCCTGCTTGCCCTTGTCCTTGCCGGTGATGACCTGAACTGTGTCACCCGTGCGAATACGCATGGCCGCCATTAGAGGACCTCCGGTGCAAGGGAGATGATCTTCATGAAGTTCTTGTCGCGCAGCTCACGGGCAACCGGTCCGAAGATTCGGGTTCCACGTGGGTTGTTGTTCTCGTCGATGATCACGGCTGCATTCTCGTCGAAACCGATCGAGGTGCCGTCGTTACGACCGAAAGGCTTCTTGGTGCGGACGACCACAGCTGTGACGACCTCACCCTTCTTGACCGCGCCTTGTGGCGTGGCCTGCTTGACGGTGGCAACAATGATGTCGCCCACGCGTGCGTAACGCTGGCGGGAACCGCCGCGTACACGGATGCAAAGGATTTCACGGGCGCCACTGTTATCAGCAACACGGAGTCGGCTCTCTGTTTGGATCACTTGGCACGCTCCATTACCTCGTCGAGACGCCAGCGCTTGGTGCGTGACATCGGGCGGCATTCAATTACGCGCACGGTGTCGCCCTCGTTGGCGTCGTTGCTCTCATCATGGACGCGGAGCGTCGTTGATGAGCGAACAATCTTGTGGTACTTGGGGTGCCTGCGGGCCGTGTCAATACGGACCGTGATGGTCTTCTCGCCCTTGTCGGACACAACAAGCCCTTGACGGATGGTTGGGTTGCCTGGCTCACGTGGAGCTGGAGCCGTCTTGGCCGGTACGTCTGGGCCGCGCAGTTCATTGCGCTTGGTCTTCTGGCGGGCGCGCCAGCGGCGACGGGAAGCAGCCTTGGTTGCGCGGACTTCCGCACGCTCCTTGGAACGCTCCTCGTTGGAGCGTGAAGTCTTGACAACACCCTTATGGGCACCGCGGGCCTTCTTACGAAGCTGCTTGGAAGTTGGAACCTCTGCAGGCTCGCCGTCTTCCTCTTCCGCTGCTGGGGCAGACGGAGCTTCGGCAGCAGGGGCCTCTTCAGCAGGAGCTTCTGGAGCAGGGGTCTCCTCCACCGGAGTTTCCTCGGCAGGTGTTTCTTCCACTGGAGTTTCCTCCACTGGGGTTTCTTCTTCAGTCGGCTCGTCGCTCACGCGGTCTTCTCCTTGACAATTGATATTCCGCGTTCACGGCAGACAGTGATTGTCCTGGCGACGTGACGTCGGGCAGCATTAAGTGATGCGGTGTCTTCCAGCTCACCGGTCGCCCCGCGGAAACGGAGGTCGAACAGTTGACGCCGGGCAGTAAGAGCATGCGCTGCAAGCTCATCTGGCTCCATGTCGCGGAGATCCTGTGCTGACGCGAACTTACTCATGCGTCTTCTCTCAATACGAACTTGGTGCGTACGGGAAGCTTATGGCCGGCAAGACGCAGTGCCTCGCGGGCAAGCGGCTCCGGAACTCCTGCGAGCTCAAACATGACACGGCCAGGCTTGACTACGGCAACCCAACCTTCTGGGGAACCCTTGCCTGAACCCATGCGGGTTTCTGCTGGCTTCTTGGTGAAAGGCTTGTCTGGATAGACGTTGATCCACACCTTGCCGCCACGCTTGATCTTGCGGGTCATGGCAATACGTGCAGCTTCGATCTGTCGGTTGGTGATCCAGCCGTTGTCGAGGGCCTTGAGGCCGAACTCGCCGAACTGAACCTTGACCTGGCCGCGGGAGAGACCCCGACGACGACCACGGTGAACACGGCGGAACTTGACGCGCTTTGGTGAAAGCATCAGCGACCACCACCCGTTCCACGGTTGCCCTGACCGCCCTGGCCGCCTTGGCCACCTCGGCCACCGCCACCCTGACCGCCTTGACCACCTTGACGAAGTCCCTGTGCCTGCTGGCGTCCGCGACCACCTGGGCCACCACCCTGACCACCAGGTCCGCCTGCTCCACCAGCGCCGCCACCACTTCGACGGTCACGGCGTGGACGGTCGCCCGACGGAGCTACTGCCGGTGGCGTGTCGTCCATGATCGTAAGGTCAGCGCCGCTGTAGCCCTCAGGCATGATCTCGCCCTTGTTGACCCAGACCTTGACGCCGATACGACCGAAAGTCGTCTTGGCCTCGCAGGCTCCGTAGTCAATGTCGGCACGCAGCGTATGAAGAGGAACACGGCCGTCGGCGTAAAGCTCAGTTCGACCCATCTCAGCGCCACCAAGGCGTCCCGAGACCTGGATCTTGATGCCCTTAGCGCCTGAGCGCATGGCTGAAGTCATTGCCCGCTTCATTGCGCGTCGGAAAGCAACGCGGTTCTGGAGCTGCTCGGCGATTGACTGTGCGACAAGGTTGGCGTCCAGCTCTGGGCGCTTGATCTCAAGGATGTTGACCTTGACGGCCTTGCCCGTGAGCTTATGAAGGTCGCGGCGCAGGGCATCAACTTCGGAACCGGACTTGCCGATAACGATGCCTGGGCGTGCTGTTGAAATGTTGACCTCAACATCAGTCTGCGTCTTGCGGATCGTGATCTTGGAAAGACCAGCGTGCGCGAGTCGCTCCGTGATGTGATCACGGATCTTGATGTCTTCTTCTAGATAGTCGGCGAAATGCTTTTCGTTGAACCACGTGGCTTTCCAGTCGTGGATGTAGCCAACGCGCATTGCCTCCGGGTGTACCTTCTGTCCCATTGTTTACTCCTTCGTCCCGAGGACGATTGAAAGGTGGCTAGTGCGCTTACGGATCTTGGTGGCGCGACCCATGGCACGGGGGCGGAAACGCTTAAGCGTTGGGCCCTCGTCCGCTGAGATTGCGAACACGAAGAGGTTTGCTGCGTCGAGGCCGTTGTTGTGCTCGGCGTTAGCGATTGCTGACTCCAGGAGCTTGCTCCAGTCGCCAGCGATGGTGCGTGGGGAATGTGCGAGCAGCGAGCGTGCCTCATCAACGGACTTGCCGCGGATGTGGTCGCTTACAAGGCGTGCCTTGCGTGCTGAAGAGCGGATGTACCGGGCGTGGGCGCGGACTAGTACTGGGCCTGACTGCTCTACGGGCTCCACTGTCTCTGCCTTCTTATCCTTGGTCTGTGCCATTGCTCTAACGCTTCTTCGCTGTGTCGATGTGGCCGCGGAAGGTACGTGTCGGCGCAAATTCGCCGAGCTTGTGACCAACCATGGACTCGTTGACGAAAACTGGGATGTGCTTGCGACCGTCGTGGACGGCGATCGTGTGACCGACCATCTCGGGGAAGATTGTTGATGTTCGGGACCAGGTCTTGAGCATCTGCTTGTCGCCCGAGGCATTCATTGCCTCGATGCGGGCCATCAGACGTTCTTGGACGAAAGGTCCCTTTTTGCTTGAGCGACTCATTTAGTTCACCTGCTCGACTTGCCGCGCTTGCGGCCTCGGACGATGTATCGGTCAGACTGCTTGTTCTTCTTACGGGTTCTGTAACCAAGCGTTGGAACGCCCCATGGTGTTACTGGGTGACGACCAGCGGTTGTTGAACCTTCACCACCGCCGTGTGGATGGTCCACAGGGTTCATGGCAACGCCACGGGTCTGGGGACGGACGCCCATGTGGCGCTTGCGTCCAGCCTTACCGATTGTGACGTTCTGATGGTCGCTGTTACCGATGGCGCCGACAGTTGCGCGGCACTCTGCGCGTACAAGGCGCATTTCACCGGAAGGAAGACGCAGGGTGACCATGTCGCCGTCCTTAGCGAGAAGCTGAATTGAAGTTCCGGCTGAGCGCCCGAGCTGACCGCCACGGCCAGGCTGAAGCTCAACGTTGTGGATCACTGTGCCGGTTGGCATGTCCTTAAGTGCAAGAGCGTTGCCTGGGGCAATCTCTGAACCTGGCCCGGAGGCGATCACGTGGCCGACCTCAAGTCCCTGTGGGGCAATGATGTAGCGCTTCTCACCGTCTGCGTAATGCAGAAGGGCGATGTAGGCGGTCCGGTTCGGGTCGTACTCAATGTGAGCAACCTTTGCTGGGACGCCATCCTTGAGACGCTTGAAGTCAACCTTGCGGTACAGGCGCTTGGCTCCGCCACCGCGATGGCGGGAGGTCTTGCGTCCGCGGGCATTTCGGCCACCAGACTTTGTGAGTCCTTCAGTAAGGCTCTTCTCGGGGTGATCACGTGTGATCTCTGCGAAGTCCGGGTACGAAACAAAGCGCATTCCTGGGCTGGTTGGCTTGGGCTTGCGAATAGCCATTAGTTGAGCTCCAATGATTGGAAGATTGGAATCCGCTCGCCCTCACGGACGGTCACGATTGCCTTCTTCCACGAGCGGCGTGTGCCGACCGAGAAGCCGCGGCGCTTTGGCTTGCCGCGAACGTTGGCTGTATGAACCTGGACAACACCAACGTTGAAGAGTTCCTCAACGGCTTGGCGGATCTGGGTCTTGTGAGCGTCGGGATGGACGCGGAAGGTGTAACGGCCGGCCTCAGCGAGCACGAAGCTCTTCTCAGACACGATCGGACGGATGATTACTTGTGTTGCGTCCATGACTACTCCCCTACTCCGGCGCCAACTGTTGCGCGAACTGGCTTGAGTGCACGCTCAGTGATCCGAGCAAGAGCAGAATCGCTGAACAGGATTGAACCCGCGCGCATAATGTCGGCAACGCCGGCACTGTCCACCGGAAGCACGTTGGCTCCCTTGAGGTTGCGGAAGGAAAGCGCCACTGAGGACTCTTCCTCTGTCAGCAGGAGAAGAATTGGACCTGGGGTGTCCCACTTACCAAGCTCGGATGCTGCCCGCTTGGTTGCTGGTGCTTCCCATGTTGCAGCGTCAATCACGCCAACGGAGCTGCGCTCGGCATGGACCGAAAGGGCTGAGCGCAATGCTGCCCGGCGTGCTTTGCGGTTGACCTTGACAACGTAAGAGCGTGGCTGAGGGCCGAAGACCGTACCGCCGCCAACCCAGATTGGTGAACGTGAGGAACCGGCGCGTGCGCGGCCAGTGCCCTTCTGACGCCAAGGCTTTGCGCCACCGCCACGGACCATGCCGCGGGTCTTGGTTGCGTGCGTTCCCTGACGACGGGCGGCGAGCTCAGCAATGACCGTCTCGTGAACGAGTGGCATGTTGAACCGGACACCAAAAGCTTCAGGGTCAAGCTTGACTGCACTACCTGCGCCGATGCGAGTTGCCTCAGCCATCTGTGCGCACCTCGACCGTTCCGCCGCGTGGTCCAGGAACTGCGCCACGGACAAGAAGAAGGTTGTCTGCTGCGATGATCTCGACGACTGTGAGGCCGCGCTTTGTGACGCGCTTGGAGCCCATCTGACCTGGTCCGCGGATGCCCTTCATTACGCGTGATGGCGTTGCAGATGAACCGATCGAACCCGGTGCACGCACGTTGTGCGAGCCGTGGCTCTTGGGACCGCTGGCGAAGTTGTGGCGCTTGATCGTGCCGGCAAAGCCCTTGCCCTTGGAAATCCCTGAAATCTTGACCTTCGCGCCGATCTCGAATGCCTCGGCAGTAACCGTGTCACCAATCTGAAGCTCGCCCTGATGGTCACGGAACTCAACGATTGTGCGATGAGCCTCAACGCCAGCCTTCTTGAGGTGGCCGATCTCTGGCTTGTTGATGACCTTTTCACGGCAGGCATCAAACGCAAGCTGTACAGCGGAGTAACCGTCATGGTCATCGGTGCGGATCCCCGTCACTGGGCACGGGCCCGCCTCAAGAACGGTTACGCGTTCGACGCGTCCGTCTTCAAGGAAACGCTGGGTCATGCCCAACTTGCGTGCGAGGATTGCGGCCATGTCAGCCAGCCAGCTTGATCTCAATGTCAACACCGGCAGGCAGGTCAAGACGCTGAAGCGAATCGACTGTCTTTGGTGTGCTCTGACGAATGTCAATCAGGCGCTTGTGTGTACGAATCTCGAAGTGCTCGCGGGAGTCCTTGTCCTTGAACGGAGAACGGATCACGCAGTAGACGCTCTTCTCCGTAGGGAGGGGCACAGGGCCGACGACCTTGGCGCCAGTTCCTTCGGCGGTCTCGACGATCTCTTTGGCAGCCGTCTCGATGGTCCCCTGGTCGTAGGACTTGAGTCGAATGCGAATTTTGTTTTGGCCCGTTGCGGACATGGTGGTTTCTTTGTTCTTCTTCTCTTGGGAGGTTTGGTTGCTGCTTCAAGTCGCGCCGCGAGGCGGGCTCCCGGAAACTGCTCCGGGGGACCCGCCCCATTGTGCGGCGAACCAGTGCTCGGGGTGGCAGTTGGCCGCCCGTCGCATGAATCCGTTTGCTACTCGACGATCTTTGTGACAACTCCTGATCCGACGGTGCGTCCACCTTCGCGAATTGCGAAGCGGAGCTGCTCGTCCATGGCGATTGGCTGAATCAGCTCAATCTCCATTGTTACGTTGTCGCCTGGCATGACCATCTCGACACCTTCGGGCAGATTTGCCACGCCGGTGACGTCAGTCGTGCGGAAGTAGAACTGTGGGCGGTATCCCGTGACGAACGGGGTGTGACGGCCGCCTTCTTCCTTCTTGAGGACGTATACCTCAGCCATGAACTTGGTGTGAGGCGTGATCGAACCCGGGGCGGCAAGTACCTGGCCGCGCTGGATCTCTTCGCGCTTCGTACCACGGAGCAGGCAGCCAACGTTGTCGCCGGCCTGACCGTCGTCCAGAATCTTGCGGAACATCTCGACGCCAGTGATGACTGTCTTCTGAGTGTCCGTGATTCCGATGATTTCAATTTCATCACCAGTTGAGACCTTGCCCTGCTCGATGCGTCCTGTGGCTACGGTGCCACGGCCGGTGATCGAGAAGACGTCCTCAACAGGCATAAGGAATGGCTTGTCAACCTCACGCTTAGGAATGTCAACGTAGGTGTCGAGGGCTTCAGCCAGCTCGAGGATCTTGGCCTCGTAGTCAGCGTCACCTTCGAGTGCCTTGAGTGCAGATCCGCGGACGAAAGGAATTTCCTCGCCTGGGAAGCTGTAATCAGTGAGCATTTCCTTGATTTCCTCTTCGACAAGCTCAATGAGCTCCTCGTCGTCGACCATGTCGACCTTGTTGAGGAAAACAACGATCTTTGGAACGCCAACCTGACGGGCGAGCAGGATGTGCTCACGAGTCTGTGGCATTGCGCCGTCTGGAGCTGAGACCACGAGGATCGCGCCGTCCATCTGCGCTGCGCCGGTGATCATGTTCTTCACGTAATCGGCGTGTCCGGGACAATCGACGTGCGCATAGTGGCGCGCTTCGGTCTCGTACTCGACGTGTGATGTGGCGATCGTGATGCCACGCTCCTTCTCCTCTGGAGCGTTATCGATCTCAGCGAATGACTTCGCTTCGCCGCCCGATGCCTTTGAGAGCACGGTCGTGATCGCTGCTGTAAGGGTGGTCTTGCCGTGATCGACGTGACCGATGGTTCCAACGTTTACGTGCGGCTTGCCGCGCTCGAACTTCTCCTTCGCCACTTTCAATCAGCTCCTTGTTGTAAGAATTGGCCGCCCAGCATTGGACGTGCCGTAATCAATCTAGCGAACGACAGGTGTCGCGCGCTGTCCGGCAGGCTTGCTACCCGTCTTCGCCCCCGCCAGTCCTGGATTCGACGACCTGCTCAGCGATGTTCGCTGGCACTTCCTCGTACCGCTCAAACTGCATTGTGTAGTTAGCGCGACCCTGCGTTGCTGAACGCAAGTCCGTCGCATAACCAAACATCTCTGCCAGTGGCACCGAGGCTGTTACGACCTGGGCATTGCCACGCGGCTCCATTCCGTGAACACGTCCACGGCGTCGGTTCAGGTCGCCGATTACATCGCCCATGAACTCCTCGGGCACGACGACCTCTACCGCAAAGATTGGCTCAAGCAGGATTGGCTTTGCAAGCCGGGCTGCTTCCTTCATCGCGAGCGTGCCGGCAACCTTGAACGCGATCTCCGAGGAGTCCGTGTCGTGGTACTTGCCGTCCGTCAGCGTTACCTTCACGTCGACTACTGGGTAGCCGGCCTTCACACCAGTCTCCAGGGCCTCTTTAACGCCCTTCTCGACCGCTGGGATGTACTCGGAGGGGATTGACCCACCCTTGATCTTGTTGTCGAAGACAAAGCCCTCGCCTGGAGCGGACTCAAGGTTGATGTAGACGATGCCGTACTGGCCTGAACCACCGGTCTGACGGACAAAACGCCCCTCGACCTTTGTGGCAGTGCCCTTGACTGTCTCACGGTAGGAAACCTGTGGGCGGCCGACGTTCGCGTCAACCTTGAACTCGCGGAGCATGCGGTCCACGAGGACTTCCAAATGAAGTTCGCCCATGCCGGAGATCTCGGTCTGGCCGGTCTCCTCGTTGGTACGGACTTGGAAGGTTGGGTCCTCTTCGGCAAGCTTGCCGAGAGCAACGCCCATCTTCTCCTGATCAACCTTGGTCTTTGGCTCGATAGCAACCTTGATGACGGGCTCAGGGAACTCGATGCGCTCAAGGAGGATCGGCTGGTCCGGGGCGCAGATGGTGTCACCGGTTGAAACCTGCTTGATACCCACGGCTGCTGCGATGTCGCCGGCGAATACCTTCTCCAGCTCCTCGCGGTCATTGGCGTGCATCATCAGAAGTCGGCCAACGCGTTCAGTCTTACCTGTTGTTGCGTTGAGGATTCGCGAGCCGGCCTCAAGTGTGCCGGAGTAGACGCGGAAGAAAGCAAGCTTGCCGACGAATGGGTCGGTCATGATCTTGAACGCAAGTGCGCTGAAAGGCTCGGAGTCGGAGGCTGGGCGCTCGGTATCTGGCTCGCCCTCTTCCGCACCTGGGACGTGGCCCATGATTGGCGGCGTGTCAAGTGGGGATGGCAGGTAGTCGATGACTGCGTCAAGGAGAGGCTGAACACCCTTGTTCTTGAAGGATGAGCCGCAGAGAACTGGGGTCATGCCGAGGGCCAGGGTTGCTGAGCGGACGGCCTGCTTGAGGCGTTCCGGAGTGACTTCCTGCTCCTCAAGGAGCATCTCCATCAGTTCGTCGTCGTGGTTTGAAACCTCGTCGAGCAGAACCTCGCGGGCCTTGGCGGCAGCATCTACGAGTGCTTCTGGGATTGGGCCGCGCTCGAACTCCTCGCCGAGGTCGTCCTTGTAGAAGATTGCGTCGTTCTGAACAAGGTCAATGATGCCCTCGAACTCAGACTCTGCGCCGATTGGCAGCTGAATCGGAATTGCGTTAGCGGCAAGGCGCTCGATCATTGTCTCTACGCCACGAACGAAGTCTGCGCCAATGCGGTCCATCTTGTTGATGTAGGCAATGCGGGGGACTGAGTACTTGTCGGCCTGACGCCAAACCGTCTCGGACTGTGGCTCTACGCCGGCAACCGAGTCAAACAGTGCGACTGCGCCATCGAGAACACGGAGGGACCGCTCAACCTCAACGGTGAAGTCCACGTGGCCTGGTGTGTCAATGATGTTGATCCGGTGGTTGTCCCACTCGCAGGTCGTTGCAGCGGAGGTGATGGTGATTCCACGCTCCTGCTCCTGCTCCATCCAGTCCATGACGGCTGCGCCCTCGTGAACCTCGCCGATCTTGTGCGTACGGCCTGTGTAGAACAGGACGCGCTCGGTCGTGGTGGTCTTGCCCGCATCAATGTGGGCCATGATGCCGATGTTGCGGGTCTTCTCAAGTGTAAATTTGCGGTCCATTTGAATTGATTCCTGGGTGTTTCTGGGGCTTTTTAGGTATTTGCCGCGCGACCGAAGTCAAAGCGCAGTCGGGATCGGCGGCAGAAACGCGCCAACCCTGCGTTGCAGAATCCGTCTACCAGCGGTAGTGAGCGAAGGCCTTGTTGGCCTGTGCCATACGGAAAATATCGTCCTTGCGCTTGAACGCCCCACCCTGCTGCTGCTGGGCATCAAGGAGCTCATTGGCAAGTCGCTGCGACATTGACTTCTCGCGGCGCTCACGGCTGAACTGCACAAGCCAACGGATGGCCAGGGTGCGTGCTCGGCGCTGCGAAACTTCAACTGGCACCTGGTAGGTCGCGCCGCCGACTCGGCGTGAGCGAACCTCAAGAACTGGAGTAAGAGCCTTGATTGACTCCTCAAGATGCTCAACTGGGTCAGTACCTGTCTTCTCAGCGATAAGAGCAAGTGCGTCATAGACAATCGCTTCAGACTTGGACTTCTTGCCGTCAAGCATCATCCGGTTGATCACCTGCGTGACCAGCTTGGACTTGTAGACGGCGTCCGGCTCGACCGGGCGAATTGTGGCTGCTGAGCGACGTGGCATTACTTAGCCTTGACGCCGTAGTGGGAGCGCCCGTTCTTACGGTCACTGACGCCTGCTGCGTCGAGCGTTCCGCGAACAACCTTGTAGCGCACTCCTGGAAGATCCTTAACGCGGCCACCACGGACAAGAACAACGCTGTGCTCCTGGAGGTTGTGACCTTCGCCTGGAATGTAAACCGTTACTTCCATGCCGTTGGTGAGCCTGACACGGGCAACCTTGCGGAGAGCCGAGTTCGGCTTCTTAGGGGTTGTCGTGTAGACACGCGTGCAAACGCCACGGCGCTGCGGGGCAGAAACCTTGGTCTTGCGACCCTTGCCGCTCTTCAGGCCAGGGGTAGCCAGCTTCTTCTTGGTGGGCTTGCGGCCCTTGCGGATCAATTGGCTGGTGGTAGGCATGCGGCGGGGGACGATAGCAGTGCCCGCGCAGCGGGGCTTTCACCGCAATCTCAGAGAGCCGTTCAGATCAGCGCATTGGTACTTCAGAGAGCGCATCCGAAACGGAAACAGCCTGCTCACCCAATGCTTCTGCCACCGGCGCGTATGTGATCGACCCGGCTGCAACGTTGAGGCCAAGAGCGAGGCCTGGATCGTTCGCAACCGTCCAGTGCACGCCTTTGGTCGCAAGATTGAGAACGTAAGGGAGAGTCGCATTGGTCAGTGCGTAGGTCGAAGTGATGGGCACTGCGCCAGGCATATTTGCCACGCAGTAATGAGTAACGCCCTCGACCTCATAGGTCGGATCCGAGTGCGTCGTGGCACGCGAAGTTTCAAAGCAACCGCCTTGGTCAATTGACACATCTACCAAAACAGCGCCCTTCTTCATCATCTTCAACTGCTCACGGTTGATGACATGTGGAGCCTTGGCCCCGTGGACCAAAACTGCGCCGATCACAAGGTCAACCTCAGGCAGGCGTTCCTCAATCTCAAGTGTTGAAGCAAAACAGGTTGACGCACGGCCTTGGAGCTCAATCTCCAACTGACGCAAGCGGTCAATGTTGCGGTCGTAAACATAGGTTTCGCCTTGCATTCCGATTGAGATGATCGCCGCGTTGGTACCAACAACGCCGCCGCCAATCACCATCACCTTCGCTGCGGCAACACCGGGAACACCGCCAATCAGTGCGCCGCGACCGCCGAGTGGCTTCTCAAGCATGAACGCGCCGGCCTGCGTTGCGAGCTTGCCGGCAACCTCGCTCATCGGGGCCAAGAGTGGCAGTCGACCATTACGGTCCTCGACTGTCTCGTAGGCGATGCAGGTTGCACCAGACTTCATCAGGCCATGGGTTAGGTCCGGGTCCGGGGCAAGGTGGAGGTAGGTGAAGAGCAGATGGTGAGGCTGCAGCCGTGCGACCTCTTCTGGCTGGGGCTCCTTGACCTTGACGATCATCTCGGCTTCAGCGAACACCGCGTCAGCGTCAGGAAGGACCTTGGCTCCTTGGGCAACGTAGTCAGCATCGGTGATTGCCGAGCCCTCGCCTGCCCCCTTCTGGACAACAACTTCATGGCCAGCATCAGTCAGCTCGCGCACGCCCGCAGGGGTCATAGCAACCCGGTACTCGTCTGGCTTGATCTCGCTTGGAACGCCAACTCTCATAGTGCTCTCCTGTCGAAAGGGGTTTGGAGTGGTCCGCTAGGAACCGATGAGCTTCATCCGGGCGGATGCTTCCTCAAGCAGTGGGCGCAAGATGCCCACAATCTCAGCGAATTCATCCGGTCCGGCAATCAATGGCGGGGACAGCTGAATGACAGGGTCGCCACGGTCATCGGCGCGGCAGATCAGACCGCGGCGGTAAAGCTCTGGGGAGAGGAACCCGCGAAGCAGGTCCTCGCACTCCTCATCATTGAACGTTTCCTTCGTCTTCTGGTCACGAACAAGCTCAACGGCCATGAAGTAACCGGCGCCGCGAACATCACCAACGATTGGGATGTCCATCAAGCCCTCAAGTGCTGCCCGTAGAACTGGTTCGTTCTTGCGGACGTTGTCAAGAATGTTCTCGTCCTCAAAGACATCCAAGTTGGCGAGCGCGATTGCTGCCGCCATTGGATGGCCACCGAAGGTGAGTCCATGCAGGAATGAGGCGTTGCCTTCAAGGAACGGTTCGGCTATCCGGTCAGACGCAATCACGGCACCCATTGGCGCGTAGGCGGAGGTGATGCCCTTCGCCGTCGTGATCATGTCGGGCTGGTAGTTGTACTTCTCAGCGCCGAAGTACTCGCCAAGGCGGCCCCATGAGCAGATCACTTCATCGGAGATCATCAGGACGTTGTAGTGGTCACAGATCTCACGGATGCGCTGGAAGTAACCCTCCGGTGGAGTGAAGCAACCGCCAGCATTCTGGACTGGTTCCATGATCACAGCGCCGACAGTGTCTGGGCCTTCGAACTCAATCCGGTGCGCAACAGCCTCCGCAAGATCCATTGGGTCCATGTGCTCAGGCAGCCGGTAGAGATTGGTGTTGGGGACGTGGCAGCCACCAGGTGTGAGCGGTTCAAACGGCTCACGCAGGTTCGGAATACCGGTAGCTGAGAGCGCTCCCAAGGTTGTGCCGTGGTAGGCAATCTCCCTAGCAATCACCTTTGTCTTGTTGGGATTGCCAGTCAGCTTGTGATACTGGCGGCTGAGCTTCAGCGCTGACTCCACAGCCTCCGAACCACCCGAGGTGAAGAACACCCGGTTGAGGTCGCCTGGGGCAAGGGAAGCGATCCTGGCGGCAAGCTCGATCGAAGGTGGATGGGCGTAAGTCCAGTTGGTGAAGAAGCCAAGCTCTTTGGCCTGGTCGGCACCAGCTTGGGCGACGTCAGCCCGGCCGTGGCCGATGTTGACGCAGAACAGAGCTGAAAGGCCGTCGAAGTACTTGTTGCCCTTCTCGTCCCAAACATGGCAGCCCTCACCGCGAACGATGATTGGCATGTCGGCATCCTTGTAGGACCCCATCCGTGCGAAGTGCAACCAGAGGTGGCGTTTTGCCAACTCCTGAAGCTCCTCACCTGTACGTACGGCCGGTTGCGTGGTGGCCATATCGCCCTCTTCCATATCTGTTTGGTGCTCGTGCCCATGAGGCATCTCACACTCTGTTTCCTAGAGGGTATCGTGCCACACGTGCCCCTTGCTATTGATCGAACCGGGTCAGGCCCGCCATTGGTGCTGATTCATGGCCTTGGTTCGAGTCGCCGAGTCTGGGACGGCCCACTAGAACTACTGCAGAGCGAGCGTGAAGTTATCGCCATCGACCTACCCGGCTTTGGGGACTCACCGGTTCTCAACACCACCCCCACCCCCGATGCCCTTGCGGATGCTCTTGAGGAACTCTTCGTGGACTTGGGTCTCACACGCCCCGCGGTTGCCGGAAACTCGCTTGGCGGGTTGCTTTCCCTCGAGCTCGCCCGCCGCGGAGTGGTCAGCAGCGCAGTCGCGCTGTCACCCGCTGGCTTTGCCACACCCGGGGAAGCGCGCTTCGCCAGCATCAGCCTCGCCCTCTCGCGCAAGGCCGCCGGGGCGATCAGCGGCCTCCTGCCCAAACTTGTCCAATACCCAGCGGGGCGCATCGCTTTGACAGCGCAGTTAGCTGCTCACCCAACGCGGATTCCCCCTACTGAAATGCTGACGGCGATCAGCGGCCTGACTGACAGCCCAGGCTTTGACGCAACGCGCAAAGCGCTCTTTGACTACGTCTGGACCAGCCGCGAGCCGCTGCCCGTAACCGCGACGATCGCCTGGGCGGAAAGGGACCACCTCCTTCTCCCACGTCAGGCTCGCCGCGCCGAGGCTTGGATTCCTGGCATCAGGTCCATTGGCCTGCGCGACTGTGGACATGTCCCATGCTGGGACAACCCATCACTGGTTGCCCGCACCATCCTCGAAGGCACAGCGCCCGGATCTTGACCAAGCCGCTGCTCTACGTGGATGTGGACGGAGTTCTGTCCCTCTTCAGCACCCCGCAGGAGAAGCCACCCATCCGCCCTGACACCCACTTCCTCAATGTGGAGGGCGTCGGCCACCTGATCGCGATGGACAACTGTCGGCGCTTGGGCACCCTGACCGACGTGTTTGACCTTGTCTGGGCTACTGGCTGGGAAGAGAAAGCAAACGAAAACCTGCTCGACCTCGTTGGGCTACCCGGACCACTTGAGGTCATCGCCTTCAAGACGCGCCGCTACGACCATCAGGCCCACTGGAAGCTGGGCGCCTTGGAAGCGCACTCTGGCAGCCGACCGCTGGCCTGGATAGACGATGCCCTTGACGACGAATGCCGTGCCTGGGCCGCCGCGCGGACGGCGCCAACACTGCTTATCGAAACCGAGACCGCCGTGGGCCTGACTGAAGCAGACGTGGCAAGGCTGCGAGCGTGGGCAGACGACCTGACGGCAGCAACCGGGGCTTAAGCCGAAGGGCTGGAGTTAGCGAGTCTGTCCGCTAGGGCGGATCAGTACTTCGTTGACGCTGACGCGCGCCGGTGCTGTGACCGCGTGGATGATCGCGTCGGCAATGTCCTCTGGTTGGAGCACGTCGCCAATGTCCTTGATCATCTTGTCCAGTGTTTGAATCACGAACGGGTTCTTGTTGTGACCCTGAAGCTCTGTTTCCACAAGGCCTGGCTCAACGCAAGTCACGCGGATCTTGGAATGGGCTGCTTCCTGACGGAGCGCCTCGCTGAAGCCAGTAACGCCCCACTTGGTCGCGTTGTAGACGCCAACACCAGCTGATGCTGAACGGCCGGCAATCGAAGAGACATTGACAATGTGGCCTTGGCCACTATCGCGAAGGAGTGGAAGTGCAGCTTGTGTGCAGTAGAGAAGACCGAGCACGTTGACCTCAATCATCGTGCGCCAGTCGTTGGTATCAGCACCCTCAACTGGGCCCAGCAGCATGACGCCAGCGTTGTTGATGAGAATGTCAAGCCGACCAAGCTGCTCGGCAGCACCATTGACAAAGGCATGAGCTGAGGCCTCGTCAGCAACATCACACTCAATAGCGACGGCCTTGCCACCATCAGCGTTGATCCGACCAGCAAGATCCTCTAGGCGATCAACTCTGCGGGCACCAAGGGCAACGGACGCGCCGGCCTTGGCCAGCGCGATCGCCGTTGCTTCACCGATGCCTGATGAGGCACCGGTAATGGCTGCCGCCCGACCTGCGAGCGGCAGCTCTGCCATTACTCAGGAAGCTCCGAGGCGAGCTCGTCTGCTCGACCGTCAGCGCCTGCACCCATGCTCCGATTGAGGTCACCGAGAACATCGGTTCCCACAGCGTCGCCGGGAAGGTTCTCACCGGGGAGGTCGCCGCCTGGCTCAAGGCCAAGAACTGCGAGCTCCTCTTCCGAAAGGCTGCCGGCGCCATAAGCGGCCGGAAGCGGCTCGGTTGGTGTGATCTCCACACGGCGGTAGGTCTGAAGACCTGTCGCAGCGGGGATCAACTTACCGATGATGACATTTTCCTTGAGGCCCATGAGGCGGTCGCGACGGCCCTCGAGGGCAGCGTCGGTAAGCACCTTGGTGGTCTCCTGGAATGAAGCGGCTGACAGGAAGGAGTCAGTGTTGAGCGATGCCTTCGTGATGCCGAGGATGATCTCCTCGTACTGAGGCTGCTCACCCTTTGACTTCTTGATGACGGCACACGCATCAGCAAACACCGTGCGGTCAACGTACTGACCTGGCAGGTAGTCGCTGTCGCCACGCTGGTCAACACGGACCTTCTTGAGCATCTGACGGACGATCAGCTCAATGTGGCGGTTGTCGATGTCCACGCCCTGAGCCTTGTAAACCCGCTGGACCTCATCTACGAGGTAGAGCGCAGTTTCCGTGCGGCCGCGGAGCTCGAGGAGCTCTGCTGGGTACAGCGAGCCCTCCGTGATCTGCGTGCCAGCGGCAACCGTGTCGCCCTCTTCAACGAGGAGGCGGGTCCGGAGTGGGAACTCGTACTGATTGTCCGTGTCCTCCGGATCAGGCTTGGAACCGTTGTAGACCTGAATGGCAATTGACTTTTCGCCACGTTCGATGGAAACCTTGCCGTCGATCTTGGCGATGCTGGCCACACCCTTTGGCTTACGCGCTTCGAACAGCTCAACTACACGCGGAAGGCCGTGCGTGATGTCCGCGCCGGCGACGCCGCCGGTGTGGAACGTACGCATGGTCAGCTGGGTGCCAGGCTCGCCGATTGACTGCGCGGCAATAATGCCAACCGCGTCGCCGATCTCTGCGAGCTTGCCGGAAGCTGGTGAGCGGCCGTAACAAGCACGGCACACGCCAACCTCAGCGCGGCAGTTGAGGACGGAGCGAACTCCGAAGCTTGCGCCTTCCTCTGCTGCGAACGCGGCGACGATCTCTGCGAGTTCCTCGCGGCCGATTTCAACGCCCTTGGCAATAACTTCCTTGCCGGCCTTGGTCTCAACCTTGGTGGCAGTAACACGGCCGATCAGCTGCTGGTTGGCAGCGGCGCGGTCGTCGAGCACGGACATGATGACTGGCTCGTCCTTGGTCTTGCAGTCCTGCTCGCGGATGATTACGTCCTGTGAGACGTCAACCAAACGACGGGTCAGGTAACCGGAGTCTGCTGTTCGCAGAGCCGTATCGGCAAGTCCCTTACGGGCACCGTGGGTGGAGATGAAGTACTCAAGAACCGTCAGTCCCTCCATGAAGTTGGACTTGATCGGACGCTCGATGATCTCACCCTTTGGATTCGCCATCAGGCCTCGCATACCAGCAAGCTGACGGATCTGGCTGAAGGAACCACGGGCACCCGAGTTGGCCATCATGAAGATTGGGTTGAGCACGTGAAGGTTGTCCTTCATTGCCTCACCAACCTCATCGGTGGCATCGGTCCACTTGCCGGTTACGGCTTCGTGGCGCTCTTCTTGCGTGATCAGACCCATTGCGTACTGCTCTTGGATCTCGCTGACCTCTGCGTCGAAACGCTCGAGGATGGCTGCCTTCTCCGGTGGAACAACAACGTCGTTCTTGGAGATGGTGATGCCGGCCTTGGTTGCGAACTCGAACCCAAGGTCCTTGAATGCATCAAGCACCTGGCTGATTGTCGATGCGCCGTACTCATGAACAAGGTCGTCCACGAACGCGGCCGTGTCCTTCTTCTTCATCGAACGGTTAGCGAACTCGTAACTGAGTGGATCGAAGTGCTCGCCAAGAGCTTCCTCAAGTGCGCGCTCAATTCGGTCGTTGTAGATGACGCGACCAATGGTCGTGAGCTTATGCCCACCCTTTGCGTGCATCGGACGGAACTCAGCAAGGTCATGGAGCTTGACAACGCGATGCTCGTAAGCCCACTCTGCTTCCTGTGCAGTCCGGTAAACGCGTGGACGAGCCTCGCCCTTTGGCCACTTGCCTGCGAAGAGGTCAGCTTCAAGTGCTGCAAGCTCCTCTTCCTCAGGACCGTAGGTCAGGTAGTAGGCACCAAGCACCATGTCCTGTGTCGGAGTCGCCAGTGGCTGACCGTTCGACGGGGACAGAATGTTGTTGCTTGAGAGCATCAGGATCCGGGCTTCAGCCTGTGCTTCAGCTGAAAGCGGAACGTGAACGGCCATCTGGTCACCGTCGAAGTCAGCGTTGAATGCGGCGCAGACCATTGGGTGAACCTGAATTGCCTTGCCTTCAACAAGCACTGGCTCAAACGCCTGGATACCCAGACGATGGAGCGTCGGTGCGCGGTTAAGCAGCACTGGGTGCTCGTGGATGACCTCTTCGAGTACGTCCCATACCTCTGGGATCTCGCTCTCGACCATCTTCTTGGCAGCCTTGATGTTCTGTGCTGACCTGCGCTCAACGAGCTTGGCCATGATGAACGGCTTGAACAGTTCGATGGCAATCAGCTTCGGAAGCCCACACTGGTGGAGCTTGAGCGAAGGACCGGCAACGATGACTGAACGGCCCGAGTAGTCAACGCGCTTGCCGAGCAGGTTCTGACGGAACCGGCCCTGCTTGCCCTTGAGCATGTCGGAGAGTGACTTGAGAGCACGGTTGCCCGGTCCGGTCACTGCGCGGCCACGGCGGCCGTTGTCGAACAGGTTGTCGACTGCCTCCTGGAGCATGCGCTTCTCGTTGTTGACGATGATCTCCGGAGCACCAAGGTCAAGCAGACGCTTGAGTCGGTTGTTGCGGTTGATCACACGGCGGTAGAGGTCGTTGAGGTCCGATGCGGCGAAACGGCCACCGTCGAGCGGAACCATCGGACGCAGTTCCGGTGGGATAACCGGAACAGCTTCGAGGATCATCATGCCCGGCTTGTTGTCGGAGTTGAGGAAGGCTGAAACGACCTTCAGGCGCTTAACTGCGCGCTGCTGCTTCTGCCCCTTGCCCTCACGGACGATTTCGTCGAGCTCAATGCGCTCGGCTTCAAGATCAACGGCATCAAGCAGGTCGCGGACGGACTGTGCGCCCATGCCACCTGTGAAGTACTCGCCAAGACCGTATGGCGAACCGAAGAGGTCAACCATGCGACGGAACACTGGCTCGCTGTCAACAACTTCCTTTGGCTTGATCGTCTTGAACTGCTCCCACGCGTCAAGAACCAGCTGTGCTGAGTCCTCGTAGTAGTCAGCGTTGTCCTGGATCTCTGCCTTGCCGGACTTGAGCATTTCCTTGATCTCGCGATCGCGCTCCTCATCCGAAGCCTTGCTGAGGTCAAGCTCAAGCGTGTCTGCCCAAAGCATGTCGTCCTCACTGAAGCCCTTTGGTGTCTTGCCTGTTGTGAGGTACTCCTCACGACGGGCGACGGACTCTTCAAGGCTGCTGACTTGGGTATGGCCTGTTGCCTTGCTTTCGTCAACGAGCTTGAGGACTTCCTTCTCGAGCTTGTCGAGATCCTTGTCACGCGCATCAACATCAACGGAGGTGATGACTGACGCTGCGAAGTAAAGAACGCGGTCCAAGTCCTTGGGTGCCATGTCCAGCAGGTAGCCGATACGTGACGGAACGCCCTTGAAGAACCAGATGTGGCTGACGGGAGCAGCAAGGTCAATGTGACCCATGCGCTCACGGCGAACCTTCGACCTTGTTACTTCGACGCCGCAACGCTCGCAAACGATGCCCTTGTAACGGACACGCTTGTACTTGCCGCAGTTGCACTCCCAGTCCTTCTGTGGGCCGAAAATACGCTCACAGAAGAGGCCGTCGCGCTCTGGCTTGAGCGTCCTGTAGTTGATGGTCTCAGGCTTGGTTACCTCGCCTGAGCTCCATGAACGGATTTGCTTGGATGAAGCGAGTCCGATTTCAATTGCGTCGAAATTATTGATGTCGATCATTGAGTTCCCTTAGTCAGTTCTTTGTCGTTTGCTCTGGAGTGAAGTTGAGGACTACGCGTCCTCAACCTCGGTCTCGGTGAGCTGCTGGTCGGCGGGCAGGTCGGCGTCCTCCTTGGCGGCTGGGCGGGCTCCACCGCTCATGCCGGAGAGGTCGATGCCGAGTTCTTCGGCTGCCCTCATCAGGTCGTCGTCTTCATCGCCCATTTCGGTGCGTTCTCCCGCATCGCTGACGACTTGAGCGTCAAGCGCGAGTGAGCGCATTTCCTTGAGCAGAACCTTGAATGACTCGGGGATGCTCGGCTCAGCGATGTTCTCGCCCTTGACGATCGCCTCGTACGCCTTTACGCGTCCGATGGTGTCATCTGACTTGATCGTGAGCATCTCCTGGAGGGTGTAAGCAGCACCGTATGCCTCAAGTGCCCACACCTCCATCTCGCCAAATCGCTGGCCACCGAACTGCGCCTTGCCGCCCAGCGGCTGCTGGGTAACGAGGCTGTAGGGGCCAGTTGACCGTGCGTGAATCTTGTCGTCAACAAGGTGGTGGAGCTTGAGGATGTACTTGTACCCGACAGTTACCTGCTGCTCGAACGGCTCGCCTGTGCGGCCATTGAACAGGGTCATCTTGCCCGATGCCTTGTGCCCGTCACGGGCCTTTGGATCGACATCCATGCGGATGCGGCCACCCTTCTTGGTGTGCTCCTCCTGCCAGCGGAAGAGGGCGTTATCAACATCAACAACGCTTGCTCCGTCGAACACTGGGGTGGAAACGTAAACGCGTCCATTGCCGTCAGTGTGCGCCTGCTTGTAGGCATCCTTGTCAGCGGCTTCGGTTCCCTCATACCAACCGTTGGCTGCAACCCAGCCAAGGTGTGTCTCGAGAATCTGACCGATGTTCATTCGGCTTGGTACGCCGAGTGGGTTGAGGATCACGTCAACGGGAGTTCCGTCCTCAAGGAACGGCATGTCCTCCTCGTCAACGATCTTGGAGATAACACCCTTGTTGCCGTGTCGTCCAGCGAGCTTGTCGCCTTCCGAGATCTTGCGCTTCTTGGCAACGAGTACGCGAACGGACTCGTTGACATCAGAGCCGAGGTCGTCGCCGTTCTCCTTGGAGAGGATCTGAACGTCGATCACAACGCCGCCGGAACCGTGAGGAACCTTGAGCGAGGTGTCGCGAACTTCACGAGCCTTCTCCTTGAAGATCGCGCGGATCAGCTTCTCTTCAGCGGTCAGCTCGGTCTCGCCCTTTGGCGTGACCTTGCCGACAAGCAAGTCGCCTGACTTGACTTCGGCGCCAACACGGATGATTCCGCGGTCGTCGAGGTTGCGCAGTGAGTCTTCCGAACGGTTCGGAATGTCACGCGTGATCTCTTCGTCGCCGAGCTTGGTCGAACGGGCATCAGTCTCGTAGGACTCAATGTGAATCGATGTCAGCTCGTCGTCCTTGACAAGGCGGCGGCTGAGGATGATCGCGTCCTCAAAGTTGTAGCCCTCCCATGACATGAAGGCGACCATCAGGTTCTTACCAAGGGCCATTTCGCCCTGGCTTGTTGATGAGCCGTCCGCAAGTGCTGCGCCAGCCAGAACCTTGTCGCCTGTTGAAACAAGCGGCTTGTTGTGGATGATCGTGCCTTGGTTGGAACGTGTGAACTTGTTGAGCACGTAGCTGTCGGAACCGGCCTTGGTCTCGATGACGATCTTGGCCGAGTCGACGTAGGCAACGGTGCCTGCGTTCTCCGCGAGGATCACATCACCGGTGTCCAGTGCTGCGCGTGCTTCCATGCCGGTGCCGATCAGAGGAGCGTCCGTGCGGAGCAGCGGAACAGCCTGCCTCTGCATGTTCGAACCCATCAGCGCACGGTTGGCATCGTCATGCTCGAGGAACGGAATCATTGCCGTGGCAACGGACCAGATCTGCTCGGGCGAGACGTCAATCAGGTCAACTTCAGTTGGCTTGACCGTGACGTACTGACCAGCCTGGGTACGGCAGATGATGTCCGTGCCCTTGATCTTGTTCGTCTTGGGGTCGAGCTCCTGATGAGCCTGGGCAATCTTCTTGTCCTCTTCGCTTGTCGCATCAAGGTGAACTACTTCCTTGGTGACAATGCCGTCCTTGACCACGCGGTACGGGGTCGTGACGAAGCCGAGATCGGAGATCTCTGCGTACGAGGAGAGGGAACCGATCAGACCAATGTTCGGGCCTTCCGGTGTCTCAATCGGACACATGCGGCCGTAATGGGTGGGGTGAACGTCGCGAACCTCAATCGGTGCGCGCTCACGGGTCAGTCCACCAGCACCGAGGGCACTCAAGCGCCTGCGGTGAGTCAACCCGGCAAGCGAGTTGACCTGGTCCATGAACTGACTCAGCTGTGACGAACCGAAGAACTCCTTCAGTGCGGCAACAACTGGACGGATGTTGACAATCGACTGTGGCGTGATCGTGTCGCGGTCCTCAGTGGTGAGGCGCTCGCGAATGACGCGCTCCATGCGGTACAGGCCAACACGGAATGCGTCCTGGATCAGCTCGCCAACCGTACGGAGACGGCGGTTGCCGAAGTGTTCGTACTCGTCGAGCATGTGGGCAATTGGCTCACGCGGGTAGGTGATTGCTTCTGCCGCGTAATCCTTCACTTCCTTGCCTTCCTCTGGGTACTCGGGAATGCCGAGCTCCTTGGGAAGAATGATCAAGGACTTGAGCAGGCTAAGAATGTCTTCCTGTCCAAGTGTGCGGTGCTCAAGGTCGAGGTCCACGCCCAAGCGTGCGTTGACCTTGTAGCGGCCAACCCGTGAAAGGTCGTAGCGCTTGGGATCAAAGAACATGCTGTTGAGCAGAGTCTCTGCTGCATCAAGGGTCGGTGGCTCACCCGGACGCTGCTTACGGAAGAGCTCAATCAGGGCGTCCTCACGGATCTGCCTTGGCTCAGAGATGATGATGAGGTCCTCTTCGAGGGTCGCGATGCGAGCGTCGAGTTCAACTTCGCTGGCTTCGAGCTTGGTGACCTTGGCTTCCACTGCCTTGCCTGCGGCTGTGGAGGTGTCGGCCTTCTTCATCTCGGTGCGTGCCTTCTTGAGCTCATTGCGTGCGGCTTCAACTGAAGTGCGGGCCTCGGCTGCCTCAGCCTGGACCGTCTCTTCAAGTGCCTTCGCCTTGGCTGTGAATGCAAGGCTCTCGTCGACTGTCCAGGCTGCGCCTGGCTTGTCAACGTCGGACAGTTCGCTCAGAAGGTGCTTAAGACCTTCAATGCTCTTGTCCTTGCCGCCACGGACCTTGACCCAGTCGGTTGCACGGAGCACCCAGTCGGGGTGGCCAACGGTGTCGCCTTCAATTGTGTTGCGGATGTAGAGCGAGTCATCGGTGAGCTTGCGAATCTGCTCGTCGATTGAGTGACCCATTGCCCGAAGGAGAACGGTTGCGGGCAGCTTGCGCTTACGGTCGATGCGGACAAAGACCTTGCCCTTCTTGTCGATCTCAAGTTCAAGCCATGATCCACGGGAAGGCATGAGGTTCGCGATGAACATCTGCTTCTCCGGGTCCTTTGGCTCCATCACATAGGCGCCTGGGGAACGGACAAGCTGCGTGACAACTACGCGCTCGGTGCCGTTGATGATGAATGTTCCGCGGGGAGTCATCCATGGGAACTCGCCCATGAATACTTCCTGCTCACGGATTTCGCCGGTCTCGGTGTTGACAAAACGGACGTCAACTGAGAGTGGGCGGAAGAAAGTCTTGGATGCCTTGCGGCACTCCTCGATTGTCTCGGGTGGATCGCCGAAACGGAACTCTCCAAACTCAACAGCAAGCGAACCGTCGTATGACGCGATCGGCGAGATGTCCTTGATTGTCTCGAAGAGTCCGCCGCCTGCGGTTGGCTGGATCAGCCAATCGAAGAAGGACTTCTTCTGGATGTCAATGAGATTTGGGACCTTTTGGTCCTGTGAGAGACGCGCGAATGAACGGCGCGTGCGGGGAGATACAGAAGCCAACTTGGCTGCCTCCTAGGCGTGGAGATGATGGACTGGCGGCTCACACCATTTTGGCGCGACCACCTAAGTTATAGAAACAAAACAGCACCCGAATAACGGGCAGGTCTGCTCTCACGGACCCCATCTTGGCCGGAGCGTATTGGCTCCGGGCAAACTTCAGATGGCTGCGACTATCGGCTGACCAACAGGGAGGATAGCGCCTCCGCTGCTGATCTGCCTGAAAGTCGTGACTACTTGAGCTCGGCGGTACCGCCGGCCTCTTCAATTTCAGCCTTGAGCTTGTCTGCATCTGCGCGCTCAAGACCTTCCTTGACTGGCTGTGGTGCGTCATCGACAACTGCCTTGGCCTCTTTGAGACCGAGACCCGTCGCTGCGCGTACAACCTTGATTACCTGGATCTTCTTTTCGCCACCTGAGGTGAGGATCACGTCAACCGTGCCACCCTCTTCTTCACCGGCTGCGTCTCCGCCACCAGCTCCTCCGGCTGCAGGCGCGGCTGCCGCAACTGCGGTTGCCGAAACGCCGAACTCTTCTTCAAGAGCCTTGATCCGTTCTGCCAGCTCGAGCACGGTAATGCCCTTGAGCTCTTCAATCCACTTGTCGGTGGTTGACATGTGTCCTCCTTGTTATGCGCCGGCGCTGTCAGCGCCGTCGCCTTCGTCGTTGTTTTCTGCGGATGCATCACCTTCAGCGGCGTCATCCGCAGACGCCGTCTCTTCGGAGGCTTCTTCAGCTGCTGGGGCTTCCTCAGCGGGAGCCTCCTCAGCCTGAGCCTCTTCAGCTTGTGCTTCCTCTGCTGCTGGAGCTTCCTCTACGGGAGCTTCTTCGGCAGGTGCTTCTTCTGCTGCTGGAGCCTCTTCTGCTGCTGGAGCCTCTGGTGCAGCTGTCCCGCCAACGAGACCCTGATCGCGGATCTGACCGAGCTGGCTTGCAAGCCCGCCAATCAGGCCGCCAAGGCCGCGTACAAGTCCAACGAGTGGCGCGGCTGTAAGACCAACCAGCTGACCGATGAGGACTTCCCGTGTTGGCAGCTTGGAAAGCGCGGTGATCTCTTCAACTGAGATCGGCTTGCCGCCCATGGTGCCACCCTTGAAAGCGAGGATTTCATACTTCTTCTGCGCAGCTGCAAGCTCCTTGGCTGCAAGTGCAACATCACCGCGGACGAAGGCAATTGCCGTCGGTCCCGCAAGGAAAGGCTTGAGGTCATCAGCGCCGGCAGCGTCAGCTGCACGCTCGGTGAGAGTGTTCTTGGCAACACGGAGGCTTGTGTCAGCCTCGCGCAGCTTGAGTCGAAGTTCAGCCGCCTGGGGAACTGTCATCCCGCGATAATCGACGATGAAGATCGCGTCAGATTCTTTGATGTCAGTGGTGAGCTCTTCGATCACCACTGCTTTCTCTTCTTTGTTCATGTTGCTCCTGTCATTTCTCTCTAGAAAAGCGAACCGCCCGCTTGGAGCGGGCGGTGTTCGAGTCAGGGATGAGCGCTAGCCCCTCCCAGTTCGTGTCCGTCCCGTCACCTCGCCGGGTCTTCTTCCTTACGGATGCCCGGTTTCTGTGGCGCGGTGGTGCGCTTTTGGATTCAGTCGGCCGTTTCGGACGACTCCTCAACTGCTGGTGTTTCTTCGGCTACCGGCTCCTCAACTTCTGGAGCCTCGGCTGCTGGCTCCTCAACTTCTGGAGCCTCGGCTGCTGGCTTCTCAGCTACAGGTGCCTTGGCCTTGGCGGCTGGTGCAGGGGTTGGGGCCAGATCGCCATCGCCGCCGCCATCAGTGACAACGCGGACGCCAGGGCCCATCGTCGACGCCAAAGTGACGGTGTGGATGTAGCGACCCTTAGCTGCAGATGGCTTGGCACGCTGGATCTCGTCCATTACGGCCGTGAAGTTCTCAACAAGGTCTGCCTCAGGGAAGCCAATGCGTCCGATGACTACATGGACGATTCCGGCCTTGTCGGTGCGGTACTCAACCTTGCCGGCCTTGGACTCAGTGATGGCCTTGGTCAGGTCTGCTGTAACAGTGCCGACCTTCGGGTTAGGCATCTTGCCTGAGGGCCCAAGCACCTTGCCGAGACGCCCAACAACTGGCATCAGGTCAGGTGTGGCAATGACCACATCAAAGTCTGTGAAGCCTTCTTCGATCTTCTTGGCGAGGTCCTCGGCACCGACATGGTCGGCTCCGGCCTCTTCTGCCTCACGGGCCTTGTCACCCTGAGCGAAGACGGCGATGGTCACGTTCTTACCGAGCCCGTTGGGCAGGGCGACTGTTCCACGGAGCTGCTCCTCAGCATGGCGGACGTTAAGTCCGGTGCGTACGTGCAGCTCTACGGCTTCATCAAACTTTGGTTCGCGCAGGCTCTTGACGAGTGCGACGGCTTCGGCGGCTGAATGCTCGCGCATGCTGTCGTACTTCTGGCGTGCTTCGCGCCATGTCTTACCGCGACGTGCGATTCCTGTTGCCATTAGCCCTCTACCTCGATTCCCATCGAGCGGGCTGTGCCGGCGATGATCTTTGCTGCCTGATCAATGTCATGTGCGTTGAGGTCGTTCATCTTCGTCTCAGCGATCTCACGAAGCTTGGCCTGCGTGATCGACGAAACAACGGTCCGACCTGGCTCTGAAGAGCCCTTCTTGATCTTCAGTGACTGAAGGATCAAAACGGATGCAGGTGGGCTCTTGCAGATGAATGTGAAGGAGCGATCCTCGTAAACGGTGATCTCGACGGGGATGGTCGTGCCGTTGTCCTGTTGCGTCTGAGCGTTGAACGCCTTGACGAACTCCATGATGTTTACGCCGTGCTGACCAAGCGCAGGACCAACCGGTGGAGCAGGGCTTGCCTGGCCTCCTGGAGCCTGAAGTTTGATGATTGTCATTACTTTTTTCGCCATGGTCAGACTTTCTTCACTTGGTCGAATCCGACTTCGACAGGGGTTTCACGTCCAAAGATGGATACCAGTACCTTGAGCTTCGCTGCGTCCTCGTTGATTTCGGCGATCTCTCCGGAGAAGTCTGAGAGCGGTCCTGAAATGACCTTTACCTGCTCGCCAACGTTGTACTGAGCGACTGGTCGAGGCGGTGTTGCAGCAGTTGCTCCTGGTACCTGTGGACCCTGCTCAACCTTGAGCAGGCGGTCAACTTCAGCAGCAGTAAGTGGGATTGGCTCGTCGGCAGCGCCAACGAATCCGATCACGCCAGGCGTGCCCTTGACGAGCTGCCAGGAATCTTCATCAAGGTTCATTTCGACGAGCACGTAAGCGGGCATCGTGCGCTTCTCAACTTCAATCTTCTGGTTGTCCTTGATTTCCTGAACCGTTTCGGTCGGGACAACAATTCGGCGAATTGCGCGCTGCTGCTTGAGGGCGGAACGACGATGTTCAAGGTTCTGACGAACCTTGTTCTCGTGCCCGGAGTAAGTGTTGATGACGTACCAGCGATACATGTCTAGGCCACCTAAAGGATGAGGTCCATGAACTTCGTGGACAGGAAGTCGGCTACGCCGAGGTAAGTGCCGGCAATGGCAACGAACCCTGCGACAACTGCGGTCGCCTGGGAAACGTGTTGACGGTCAGGCCACTGGACGCGCTGAAGCTCGCGCCAGGAACCACGAAGGAAGTTGATGAAGCGAAAACGGGAAGGGGCTTGCGCGTGCGCCTCGGCATGGTGCTGTTCGGCCGACTCGTCAATGGGAGTTTCGTCCCGGTCGAAGTCGTCTCCGCCTGGGGCGTCCACAGTCGTTGACACGATTAGCGTGTCTCCTTGTGCTGCGTGTGCTTCTTGCACCAGCGGCAGTGCTTACGCATTTCAATCCGGTCGGGATTGTTGCGCTTGCTCTTATTTGTCTGGTAGTTGCGTCGCTTGCAGTCTTCACAGGCAAGTGTCACAGCGATGCGTACGTCTCCGCGGGCCATTGGTTTTAATCTCTTCCGGTCAATGCTTACGCCGTCCGGGTGGGGCTAAGAAACAGCCTCCCGAACGGCAGGGACTGCAAGTGTAGCGAGGAGGTGCTTTTGACGACGCCACGCAGGCACTCGCCCGTCGAGGGCCGCGGAACCGTAGTCTCGCAAGTCATGCTCAAAGCAAGCCGCCGACCGACGATCCCAGATTTCCCCGCGGGGTCGCTAGCTGTCTTCGGAGCAACCTTCTTGAACATGCTTTCCGTCGGCGCCGCTTTGCCCGTGCTACCCAGGTACGTGAAGGGTCCGATTGCTGGTGGTGATGTCCAAGTTGGTCTTGTAATTGGCGCTTTTGCTTTTGCCGCCATCGCCGCTCGGCCATTCGCCGGCCGTTTCGGGGACCGGCATGGCCGTAGGCCAGTGATGCTGTTTGGGACTCTCTTCACTGCACTGGCAGGGGTGATGTACGCAATCCCTTGGGGTGTCGCAGGCCTTGTGATCGCCCGCGTGATCCTCGGCGCAGGCGAGGGAGTCGTCTACACGTCGGGGGCGGCATGGATGGCCGACCGCGCGCCCGACGCTGAACGGGGTCGGATCATCGGCTTGTACGGACTAGCTATTTGGGGCGGCGTCTCAGTGGGCCCACTCCTCGGGGAGGGCCTCTACGACTGGACGGGCTCATTCAATGCGGTCTGGGTTCTCTGCGCAGTGCTGTCGCTGCTGTCTTGCGTTGCCGTCCTCTGGATGCCCCGCAAGGAGAAGATCCACCCGCAGGAACACGTGACCCGCGGTATTGGGAGTCTCATCCCTGCAGCCTCAATCCGCCCTGGCCTTGCCCTGATGACAGCCAACCTTGGTTATGCCGCGCTCTCGTCCTTCCTAGTCCTGATGCTTGACAAGCGCGGAATCGGCCATGGAGCAGCAGCATTCGCGGCATTTGCGTTTGCGGTCGTCATCAACCGTTTTCTGTTCGGCGACCTGTCCGACCGACTCGGTGGCCGCCGGGGCGCAATGCTCGCCGCGAGCCTTGAGTTTGTTGGCCTTGTGATCCTCTCCCAAGCGCAGTCGTTTGCGGTTGCTGTGATCGGCTCGGCAATTATGGGATCGGGCTTCGCGATGCTGTTCCCCTCCCTCGCGCTGCTTGTTCTGGCCCGGGCCGAACCTGCTCAGCGCGGTGCGGCAATGGGCACGTTTACTGCCTTCTTTGACCTTGGTCTTGCCTTCGGCGCACCATTAGTTGGGGTTGCCGCTGCGGTTACCGGCGGTTACTCGGCGGCGTTCCTGCTCGGTGCTGGCGGAGCCCTCGGGGGCTTGCTAATTGCCGCGACCGCGCGGCCGCACGGACTTGACCACGGTCAACCGGAGACAGCCGAGCCTCTCTGACCTGCTCGCTGTTGGTTCCCGGCTTAGTTACCGGTGGCAAACAGTTGGGATGTCGGGTTCAGATCCCGAGCACGGCGGTAGTCGCGCAGCGCAGCAGCCGTATGACCTTGGCGTGCCTCAACGCCAGCGAGTAGGAGCCATGGCTGCCATGCTTGGCGTTCGCGCTTGATCGCACCAACGAGCAACTTCTGGGCCTCCGGGTACTTGCCCCGCGCCTCTTGGATCTGCGCAGCCTGAAGCCACGCGCTGGCCGCGTAGGGCTGCCAGCGCTTTGCCGATTCTGCATCGGCAAGAGCTGCATTGAGGTGGCCGTTGCGTGCTTGATCACGGCTGCTGACAAGCTGATTGCTTGCCACTGTTGGCGGCAGGACTAGGGCAATCAGGGCGAGCGCCATCGCTCCAAATCCAAGGCGTAGAAGCTTGGGGGCGCCAGTCTCCCGTGGCTGCTCTGGTGCGGTAGTGGCCACAAACGCGAGCATGGCAACGACCGGCAGGACCGTCACCTGCCAACCCCAGTCCACTGCGGACGAAATCGCAAACGCCGCAACCGTTGAGGTCCCGGCTGCGACCAGCCCAAGTTCCTTGCCGGCTCGACGCAGCGCAGCAATGCAGGCGATCGCGAGCGCGGCGACAAAACCGAGGATCAAGAGCAGTCCGACAAGCCCAAGGTCAGCCCAAGCTTCCAGATAGAGCGAGTGGGCATTACGAACACTCAGGTTGTCCTTGCGGTGTTGCGTCCACCAGAGCTCATAAGTGCCGGCTCCAGTTCCCGTCAGCGGCTTCTCGGACCCGGCGTTGATTGCCCCTTGCCAAAGCTGCCAGCGACCATTGGAGCTCTGGGCGGCCAGGCGGTCCACGGAGTTAATCCTCGATCGGTCAACAGACAGGCTTGGGTTCCGGAAGTCGTTCCATGCCCGATCAGCAGTGGACCCGCCCCCAGCCGCAAAGAACGAGCCGGTCAGCGTGGCAACAAGCGCTAACGCGATGACCAGCCTCAACCAAGGGTGCGCGGAATTACGCTCCTCGCCTGAGGCTCCGCCGGGCAGCTGGTTGATGGTTGCGGCAACGGTTGCCATCGCCATTCCTGCGGCGATCAGGACCAACAGAGCGGTCTTTGCCTGAGTTGCCCCAAGGCCGGATTCCGTAACTCCGTCCATCAGAGCGTTGCCCGCCAAGGCTGCCAGGACAACTACTCCCGATGTCACTAGGGCGGTGATCAGGTTGATGGTCGTGCGAACTGTGATTGGCCCGAGCAGAAAGCCCAAGGTCACGGCAAACAGGGCAACGGCCACACCACCGCGAGAAATAGCGAACAGAACAGCTAAGGCGAGAACGGGAATCGCCAAGCCGGCTGCGGCACGGGTGATCCCCTTCTTCGCACTTCCAGAGAAGTGAACTGCGAGCGGCAGGACCATCCCACAGAGGTACGCGAGCGCATTCCAGTAACCGACAGGCCAGTAGAGGCGAGGCCTGAGCCGCCCAAGCTCGCCCACGGCATTAGTGCTGGGGAACCATGCGGGGTGCAATCTGGAGCCAACGGCGAGCACTGCCACAACGCTTACGCCGCCTAGCACCCCTGCTAGGACAGCCTCACGGTCCTTGGCGCTGATCACCAAGGAGGCCAACAGAAGAACTGAGAGAACTGCGGCTATCTGCACGCCTGCGGCAACAGATCTGCCATCGGCGTGCGACCAGAGCACTGAAACAAGGTCCCAGCAAAGAAAGGCGGTCAGCAGGGCTACTGCCCAAGCCCGAGCACCGGTCAGCCGAACTCTTGGAACAAGCCCAAGGGCGGTTCCCAGAAGAAGCGCCCAGCTGACTAAGAGGGCGATCTCGCCCGTGACGGGAAGTTCGTACCCCCCGTGGCGGTAGCCGATCAGGCCCACGAAGGCGGCAACACCAAGACCGACAAGGCGTGCTCGTCTGGTGTCGCCGTGCTGAACCGACGGTTCCTTGCTGACAGCGGTGGCTTCCTGTGTCATGATCGGGTCGTCCATGCGGAATCGAAGTCTCGCACTTTTACTGGTCGGTCTCGTCACTTGTGGCGCACTTGCCTCGCCTGCGGCAGCAGCTGCCGCCGTGACAAGCGACCCTTGGATTGACCAGTACATCGAGCAGGTACCTACTCCGACCGGCGCCGTTCGCACTGGAGCAGAGAAGCTCCCCAGTGGACTCTCCGCTTCAGAGGTCGCCGCGCTCAACAGAGCTGGTGGGGATCTCTTCGCTGGCGTCACAGCTGCCACGGTTCCTCCCCGCTCTCCTGACCTCTCCAAGGCCGACCGGATGGCAACAGTCACCGCCACTTCAATTCCCGTCGCTCTGACCACCACGCTGTCCGGTGGATCCGGTGGATTTGGCCTTGTACTGCCAGCAGCACTGTTGGGCAGCATCATCGGTGCGTTTGGCCTTGCCGCAAGTCGTGCTCGCCGCGGCAACTCCGCCATCTAGTACCCGCGCTAACTGGCACTGAGTAACCTCGGGGGATGGGCAAAGCGGACTCCACCACACCTGACGCGCGCCGCCTGTTTGATTGGGGTGGCCGTGAAAGCACCGACCCCCGCCTGACAGAGCCGTCCGCCGCTAACAAGGAACGTCTGTCCCGTGGCCGCAACTTCCGTAAGGACGTACCGCGGTCAGCGCACGGCAAGTGGAGACCGGCTCCGCAGCGGCCTGACCCAATCGCAATTCTTGAGCAGCAAGCCCAAACGCGCGTCGCAGACCTGATCCCAATCAGGCACGGGCGGATGGCCGCGTCCCCATTTGCTTTCTTCCGCGGCGGGGCGGCAATCATGGCCTGGGACTTGGCTCATTCCGCTACAACCAAGATCCGTGTCCAATGCTGCGGCGACGCACACTTGGTCAACTTCGGGGCCTATGCGGCTCCGGATCGTCGGCTTGTTTTTGACCTCAACGATTTCGATGAGACGCTTCCCGCTCCGTTCGAGTGGGACCTCAAGCGGCTAACAGCGAGCGTTGAGATCGCCGGCCGCGACAATGGCTTTCCCGCCAAGGACAGGAGTGCTGCGGTTAAGTCATGTGTCACGGCTTATCAGCAGGCGATGGAGATGCTCGCCAACCTCCGCTGGGCGGACTCTTGGTACGCGAGGATTGACCTTGACCACATTGAGCGTTTGGTCCAGGAGACTGGCCGTCCGAAGGGCCGTAAGGCCACTGAACGCGAGATCCGCAAGGCTAGGCGTAAGACGAGCATTGGCGCACTGACACGGTTTGCCGAGCCGGATGGCAAGGGCAGCTTTCAGATCCGCGAGGAGCCACCTCTGATTGTCCGCTTCCCTGAGGCTGAGTTCCCTAATGCGCAGGCAATCGTCACTCAGGCGATGACGGACTATCTGACAACCATCCAACCTGACCGCCGTTTCCTGCTTGACCGTTATCACCTCGTTGACTTCGCACGCAAGGTTGTTGGCGTCGGGTCCGTTGGCACTGAGGCGTTCATGATCCTGTTGATGGGCGATCGCGAGGATGACCCCCTCTTCCTCCAGCTCAAGGAAGCACAGGAGTCAGTTTTGGCTCCTTACGCTGGGGCCAGCGAATACGCGCATCAGGGCGAGCGAGTTGTACAAGGGCAGCGGCTCATGCAGTCTGCGAGCGATTCCTTCCTTGGCTGGTTCACCGGAACCGGACCTCAGCAGAGGGACTTCTACGTTCGTCAGCTGCGGGACATGAAGGGCTCAGCCGAGGTGGAAACAATGGACGCAATCCGCTTGGCCGCATATGCCGAGCTCTGCGGTGCGACTCTGGCCCGCGCCCATGCAAGGGGCGGCTACCCAGGTGTGATCAGCGGTTATGTGGGCAACGGTGAAGTAATGGGTGAATCACTTGCCGCTTTCTCGAGCGCTTACGCCGATCAGAACGATGCCGACCACGCGGCACTGCTGGCGGCAATTGATTCCGGCCGCGTTAGCGCTGAGGACGGGATCTAGCCTGACTCTCCGTCCGCGCTGAGTCGCTAGTTGACGGGGCCACACTTCCCGCCGTGGAGGCGGTAGACGGAGATCACGGGGCCAGGCCGGTTGTAGTCGGACGGTCTGTAGTTGTAGGAGTCATCAAAGCTGAACGGCAAGTCCACGCTCCTTCGCTCCCATGGAGAGACCTTGAACATGAGCTTCCCGTGGGCAAACAGCGATCGGTAGAACTCAACTCCTCCGGGTGATCGGGCGGGATCGCGCTCAACCCTTCCGCGTTGGAGGGACGAGGTCACAACCCAGCACCAGCCAAAGAGCGTGTAGTGCTTGAGTAGATCTCTATTCAGCGCAGCCGGATACTGATCCGCAGTCGCAATGTGCCATTGGTTGAGTGACCAGATTTCCCAGCGGCGTTTGCGAATCCGTGCTTGTGTTGAGCGGCTCAGGTCGCGCACCCATGCCTCAGGAACTACGCCTGGCTCGATCACAATCTTTGCCTTCTTGGGAATGTTGTCGCTCATCCAGGCGCGCGCCACCGCCCGTGTATCTGGCTGGGACAGAACCGTGTCTAGGTGGATGCTGGCTACGACCCCCTGCGCACAGACCGCTACTGCCAGCAGGGCCGTTACCGCAAGGCCAATGTTGCGCGAGTGCTGCTGTGCCCGGCTAATCAGCCAGCTCGCAGACCAGCCTGCCAGTAGGCATGTGAATGGAATCAATGGGAGGCCCCAACGGCCAAACCACCTGGCGTGGAGGCCCATGAAGAGGATGTAGGCGGCCGGCGCAAGCAGCAGCACTCTTGCCCGGCGAAAGTCCTCTCGGGAGAGCTGTACCGCACCGAATGCCGCCAGCAATGTCGGGACCCACCCCAGTCCCCACAGCTGAACCCCGAGGTAGTAGAGCACCCCGCCTGTCCCTGTCTGCCCCAGCTTCCCAGCGCCTGATGAGGCCTCGGCTTGATGCCCTAGGTCGCGGCTGAAGGCTGCGAAGTCGAGCAGGCTGTACGGGTTGATGATCACGAACATGAGGACTGCGACGCCAACGACTGTGGCCATGCCGCGGGCGCGTCCTTCTTTGTCCTGCCAAGCCGCACAGATGATGGCAACGAGGACAAATCCGCCCGTGTATTTAATCCCACAGGCCAGCCCGAGTCCAATTCCCGCGATCAGGTAATCCCATTTGCCTGGGCCCTTGATGATTCCTGCTGCGCCAAACAGTGCGAGGGTCAGCGGCACAAGGAGCGGTGAGTCATTGAGGGCTAGGTGGCCGTAGTAGACGGGGAGGAACCCCACGGCCAAGGCAGCGGCCGCGAATAGCCCGGCTCGACGGTTGAAGAGCTTGGCGCCAGTGGCGTAGACCAAGCCCACGGCGAGTGTGCCGAGCAGTGCGCTGATTGTCCTGGCCAGAATCCAGACCGGTTCTGGGTTGCGGGCGTAGACCTCTGCGAAGCCGCGGCCGCCGCCAGAGAGGACTTTGAACCCGAGTGCGAGCAGATACGTGAAGCCAGGTGGGTTGACGAACCAGTGTGGGTTCAGTCCTCCGTCCACCATCCTGATTGCGCGCGTGACGTAGTAGTTGCTTTCGTCGAGGTTGTAGGCGTATGGCAGTCCGTGGCTGATTCCCCAGATCCGGAATGTGAATGCTGTAACCAGGATGGTCAGCAGCGCAGCGAAGTAGCGGCGTGGCATGGCCTTTCGCGCGCGGTGAGCGCTAGGGCTTGTTGGCCTGTCTGTCGTTGTGCTCACCTCGACGAATGATGGTAGTCGCCGCACTCTCGGACACCTAATTGCGAAAAACCGATCAGGTTTGTATGCTTTAAGAACGCGGGGCCTATGGATGCCCTGTCAATACGCCCCAAAACCAACTCCCAAGGAGACCCAAGATGCCAACAATCGGCGATACAGCACCCAATTTCACCGCTCAAACCACCGAGGGCACGATCGACTTCCACGACTGGATCGGCGACTCGTGGGCAGTGATGTTCTCCCACCCACGTAACTTCACCCCTGTCTGCACCACTGAGCTTGGCTACATGGCGTCAATCGAGCCAGACTTTGCCAAGCGCAACGTGAAGATCATCGGCCTGTCCGTTGATCCACTTGAGAACCACGAGAAGTGGGCTGTTGACATTGCCGAGACTCAGGGCACTGCACCTAACTATCCGCTGATCTCAGACACCGACTACAACGTCGCCAAGCTCTACGGGATGCTCCCATCAGACGTTGAAGGTGACCCAACCGAGCGGACCCCCGCTGACAACCAGACGCTGCGCAATGTGTTCGTTGTCGGACCAGACAAGAAGATCAAGCTCGTCCTGATCTACCCAATGACCACAGGGCGTAACTTCGACGAGGTCCTGCGTGTCATCGACTCACTCCAGCTGACAGCCAAGCATGCGGTGGCAACACCAGCCCAATGGCAGCCAGGCGACGATGTGATCATCGCCGGCTCAGTCAGCAACGAGGCTGCGAAAGAGAAGTACCCGGAGGGCTGGGAAGAGCCACGCCCATACATCCGGATTGTGGCTGACCCAACAACGGTCTAGCCCAACCCAGTTTCAAAGAGGCCGGTGGCGAAAGCTGCCGGCCTTTTTTGTTGGCTGATCTAGCCGGTGAAGGCCACACACTTGGTGATACGAGCCGTCTGAACAACCTTGCCGAGATACGACGGCGGCATGGCTGGTGTGTAAACACTGGCGCTTCTAGCTGCACGTCGCCCAGCCGGAACGCCAACCATGCCCGTCAGCTTGAGGGTATGCCTGCCAGCTGAGAGGCGGGAAAGGTTGACTGTGGCGACGAAGCTCTTGGCCAAGATGCTCGAACCAGGGGAATAAGTCCGCGAAGCAATACGGCGTCCATCAAGTTGCACTGTCGCCGAGTGAATCGTGTAATACCGCCAGTTGGGAACAATGGTGAACCTAACCCGCTTCGTTGACTGCACGCAACCGGCGGCACCGGACCCGCGCGTCGAGCTGATCTTGGCCGTGGGGTTAGGAATTGACTCCGCTACGGCAACGGCTGGAACGAGGAGAACGGCGGTCAGGGCAAGTACGGGAAGCAGCGGGGTCTTGTTCATTCGCTGACCCTATCCGTCGACGGGGGGCCGTGGGGACTAGGGCCGCGGCCCTAGCGCGTACGCCTGAGCTTGACTACTTGAGTCTTTGTTGCTTTCGTTCCACCAGTTGGGGTGAAGGTGGTGGTGAGAGTCAAGCTCATGGCTGCCTGGCGCAGTGCCTTACGGCCTGCCTTGGTGATCTTGCAGGTCAGGGTGTAAGCGCGGGCATCATTGAGTGAACGAGGGTGAAGGGATTGTCAGAGACGACCACTAGCCGCGATACCTGAGGCAGGCTAGGTCGCTCCACTCGCTGCCCCGCGTCTTAGCACGCACACACACTGTCCGCCGGTGGTTCCAGAGGCGGTGTGGAACTAGGTCACTGGCGAAATATGACGAGTAGTTCCAAGGGGAAGAGAGATTGGCGACGTTACTCCAGCAGTAGCCCTTCTTGTGGCCCCATGGGTCGGGAGGCTCGAAGTAAGGCCAAGTATCTAAAATGTAGGATGTTGCGCGATAGGTAACTCGGGCGCTCTTGACATTGCCATACCCGCAAATCCGAATCAGAACCTGATCAAACTTCTGGACCGGCCCGCCATGACTCGTGAACGTACGAACCGAGAGAATTCTCACATGAGTGCGACTCGCCAACGCTGGCTGGGCAATTAGTGCACCGAGCACCGACATGAGAACGACGGTACCTATCAGCCGCTTGAGTTTGATCATGCAGTGAGGCTACTCGCTCACTCTTATAACCACAAGCTACCCGCCGTTGGCATTGCGATCTCGAGAAGAATGTACGCCAGATGTACGCCGAGGCAAAACAGGAGTCAGGCCAGCCTGGGGCACATACCCGGTTTTAGTCCGCCCTTACTGAGGAAACAAGAAGAGCCCTCCATCGGATTCGAACCGATGACCTCTTCCTTACCATGGAAGCGCTCTACCGACTGAGCTAGGAGGGCAATGCCGAGAGGGTATCGCGCCCGCGCTTGCCTAGGCGCTGAGGGGAACGACCCAGCCTGCGATCACACCGAAGTGGATTGCGGCTGCGACCACGACGAGCACATGGAAGATCTCGTGGTAACCAAAGATGCTGGGGAACGGGTCGGGCTTTTCGGTCGCGTAGATCGCTGCTCCGATGATGAACAGGAGGCCGCCCAGGGCAAGGCCGCCAACGGCTACAAGGCCTACCGTGCCGGCGAGTTGCCCAACGGCGATCACGCCGAGCAGGCCAGCGAAGACATAGATGCCGGCGGTCAGTGGCTTGGGGGCGGAGATCCACGCGAGTGACATGACAACGCCAGCAATGGCAACACCCCAGACAAGGCTGAGCAGCACAATGCCGAATGTTCCCTTGACGGCAAGCAGGGCGATTGGGGTAACAGTGCCGGCGATCAGCACGAAGATCATTGAGTGGTCGAGCTTGCGCATGCGCCTTCTAGCTGCTTCAGACCAAGTCACCCGGTGGTACAGAGCACTAGTTCCGAGCAGGCCAGCAAGGGACGCTCCGTAAATGGCTGCAGCGGCGGTCGCTGTTGCCCCGTGGGCGAAGGCTGCGAGTAGGACGCCCATTACAACGGCGACAAAGAACGAGTACTGGTGGACGTAACCGCGAAGCTTTGGCTTGACGCGCTTGACCAAGTCGGCCCCAGGAATGCTGATGTCAGTTGGGGTCGGGAAGTTCATCTGCCCAGAGTGACAGGTCCGGGGGCAGTTGACAATGCGTCAACTCACACTTGGCACGCGGCCGACCCGCTATCGCGGACCTTGCCATCAACTGTGGTGAAGGCCCATGACCAACCGCGCTGACGGAGGCTGAGGAGTAGAACGCCGGCAAAGCCTTGGATGCGCTTGGCACTGCCCGTGGCCGTGTGGGTGAACGGGTAGAGCTCCTTGCCACCTGTTCCAACAACAACCTCGGTCAAACCAGTCTTGGCCGGGTTGGCGTTTGCGTTCATTGGTTGGAAACGTTCGTAGTCGTGGTCGTGCCCATTGAGGACAAGGTCAGCGTGCTTGGCACTAAGCGCTGCCCAGAGTGGCTGTGTACTGCTGTTGTCACCGTGTGGCCCGGACGAACGGCGTGGGTGGTGCCAGATAGCAAGGACGCAGCGTGGGGAAGCTTTCAGCTGGCCTGCCAACCAGCGGCCTTGTGGTGATGTGGGCCCACAACCGCCGTTGTCCCCACAGTTGGAGTCCAACCCCAAGATCAGCCAGCCACCAATCCGCTTGGAGTGCCAGGTCGTCCCGGATGGAAGGGCGGTCGCACCCCACCAGCTGCGATAGCCGGCAGCGCCATCGGTGTTGTACTCGTGGTTGCCAGGTACCGCGAAGGTCTTGGCCTTAAAGCGCCCCCATGTTGGGGCGTAGCCGTTCGTGAACTCATCGATGGAGCCGCTCTCATAAACAAGATCCCCCAGCGCCAAGACGGCTGCTGGGTGGAGGCGTTCGGTCAGCGCGGTGGTATCAGCGGCTTGGCACCCGGGCTTGGTGGACTCTGGGGTAGCGCAGGCAATGTCACCAGCAGCAGTCACACGGGCAGTCACGGGGCCCAGCGAGGCAGCGCTTGGGCCTGCTGCTTGAGCCTGCCCACTGACCTTCGGTTGGGCAACGCCATAGCCACAGCCGACAACGACTGCTGCCACCACCACGAATGCTGTTGTCCGTCCCATCAGTTGAAAGTAGCGCCGGGCTTCCAAAGAACTGGTAATCAGCTGTTCAGTCTTCTGGCCAGATGCCCGTGCGAAGGAACTCATCCCGCGCAGCCTGTTCGCGGATCCGCTCAGTGTCATCGCCAAGACGGCCGAACCAACCCGCAAAGACAACAACAACGGAACCACCAATCAGCGCCACGCCAATCCCAGTGGCCGTAGCTCCAACACCAAAGGCCATCACACCCAACCCGGTGAGGATCATGAGCAATGGGACTGTCCAGCGCAGAATGCGCGACAGCTTTGTTCCAGGCGCAGTTCTGAACATTGACTCGCTCATGCGAGTGCCTCCTTCAGAATCAAGTTCCAATCGTGGGGTTGCACCGCTCCAGTCTCGCGCAGATCGCGGCCGGTGACCCTTCGGGAGACAAGCCAGCGCAAACCGTTGTGTGTGCCAGCAGAGGCAATCGCACTCTCAAGCGGTGCGACCTCCGGTTCGGGGACCGTGAGCAGAGTTGCTGCCGCGTGGAGAAGTTCGGTTAGGGGAGCATCGCTGGCCACCAAATCCCAGCCCCCATGCAAGTCGCTTGGGGCTATTGACACGAGAGCGTGGGCAAGCGTCGCGCGGTCTAGCAATGGAACGAATCTGCCCTCCCCCTCCGGGTTGAGCAAACTCCTTGCGGTAAGACCACGGCGAAGGCTTTCAGCCGCCGTTCCGCCCGCTTCCAGAATCAAACCAAGGCGGAGGAGCAGGATTTCAGCGGAGGAGCCAAACAGCTCAAGCTCAGCATCTGCAAGCGCCTGCAGTTGGGGAGCAGCGTCCAGCTCAGGGTCGTTAGCCATCAGTTCCGTCTCACCCCCATCTGCGTAGAGGAGAACTGTTGAACAGAGTACGAAGCGCGCGCCGACCCTCGCAGCAGCATTAGCCCAAGCCTCAACCTGGCCTGGTGACGGCACGCCACTTGGGGCAAGTGGGTCCTCGTTGGCAAGAAAGACAGCCGCATCGCAGGCGGGAACCTGGGGAACGTCAGCCGGAGCGGAAACGCTCACCGCAACGCCCTCAGCCTGCATTAGGGACGCCAGCTGGTCGCGCTCAGGGCCAACGGATTCGATTAGGTGAAAAGCGGTGGGCATCTGCCCCACCAGATTAGAACCTTCCCCATCGCGTACGCTGAAGATGTGACTGCGATCCGCCGAACAGCCCTGCTGTCAATCGTCGCAGCCTCAGCGCTTGTTGCGCTGAAGCTTGTTGCTGGCCTTGCATCCGGCTCACTCGGCCTGCTCGCTGAGGCAGCCCACTCGGCCACTGACCTTGTCGCGGCCCTGCTCACCTTCTTCGCCGTCGGGGTTAGCGAGCAGCCCCCCGACGACACTCACCCATTTGGACACAACAAGGCAGAGCACCTTGCAGCATTGGCAGAAGGCACCTTCCTTCTCTTAGCCAGCGCAGTGATTGCCATTGAAGCAATTGGCCGGCTGACCGGAGGAGATCAACCAGAGCTCAATACCCAATGGTGGACATTCGCCGTCCTCGGCGTGGTGATCGTCGTGGACTTCAGCCGGACATTTGCCTCCCACCGAACTGCCGAGAAACACCACAGCGCTGCCCTCCACGCAAACGCGGTCCACTTCGCCGCGGACATGGGCGGGTCCATTGCTGTCCTGCTTGGTCTGATCCTTGCGTCAAGAGGCACTCCGGGCGCTGACTCGGTTGCCGCCCTTGTGGTCGCCGGCATTGTTGTCCTCGCCGCGACGCGTCTGATGCGCCAGAACATCTCCGTCCTGATGGACAGCACGCCGGAAGGAGCTGAAGACCTTGCCCGCGAGGCGATCGCCAAGCTTGGCCCCGGTGTTGAACTTCGCCGTCTGCGCATGAGGTCTGCTGGAGGACGAACGTTTGCGGATGTAGTTGTTGCCGTTGAACCTGACGCCGGGCTGGCAGCCGGCCATGCGATGGCCGATGCTGTTGAGGAAGCCGTGGAGGAAGCCCTCGGTGATGGTGACGTGGTCGTGCATGTCGAACCAAACGAGGATGGTGCCAGCGCCCGGGCTCGGGCAAGCGCTGCCGCGCTAACGATCCCCGAGATCCGCGAAGTCCACAATGTTGAACTTGTTCGCGTTGGAGACCGACTGGAGCTCTCACTCCACATCAAGCTCCCCCGCGACCTCTCGCTAGAGCTCGCCCACGAAGCTGCCGACAGTGCCGAGCAGGCAATCCTAGGCGCCGTTCCCGAACTCTCCGTAGTCCACTCACACATTGAGCCTCTCGCCGAGGAGTTCGACGGCGAGGCCGTGGACGCCAACGACGTGCCGGCTGCTGACGCGGCCCTGCGCCAAGCCACCCTTGAGGTTGCCGGCACCCAACCGCAAGACATCAAACTCCGCAGGACCAGCCGTGGACTTGTTGCCATGCTGACCATTGGCGTCAGCGCAGACTTGCTGCTTGCCGACGCTCACGCACTGGCAAGCCGGGTTGAAGCCCGCGCACAGGAACTGGACCCGTCACTGGACGGCGTCGTCGTCCACACCGAGCCTGTCTAACCGGTCAGGTCAGTCTTCGTCAGCTTCGTCGGCCGCACCAACGCGGTCGGCAACGCTGTCAGCCAAGCGTGCGCGAGACTCGCTGGTACCGCCAAGCAACTGTGCGTCCAACTGGGCGCGCTTGTAGAACCAGTGTGGGTCAGCTTCCCATGTGAAGCCAATCCCGCCATGAGCTTGGATGCAAGCTGAGGTGACATCGCGTGCGCCCTCAACTGAAGCGATATGCGCGACAGCAGCGGCCTCGGAAAGTTTGGACTCGTCAGCGTCAGCAGCCCATGCAGCGTGGTAGGAAGCTGAGCGGGAGCTCTCAGTACCAAGCAGCATTCCCGCACACATGTGAGCAACAGCTTGGTACGCGCCAACTGGAGTGCCGAACTGCTTGCGCTCCTTTACATACGCGACGGCAAGCTCAGTAGCCCGTGAGGCAACACCGGTCAGCTCTGCTGACATTGCGCTGATCGCACGGTCAAAGGCGGCGTCAGTGTCACCAGGAAGCTCAACACCAGGACCTTCAATGGAGCTGTAACGGCGAGTTGGGTCAATCGTGGCTACAGGCTCGACAAGAGCATCGGCAAGGTCAACAAGCCTCGCTCCGCCCTCCTCATCAAAGAGAACTGCTACTGCTGCAGTCGGAGCACATGCCGCAACCTCGCAACGACCATTGACAGCAACGCCAATCGCACCGGAGATCTCTCCGGTGGCGAGGCTTGGAAGCCAACGTTCCTTCTGCTCATCGCTACCAGCAGTTTGGATTGCCAGCGCAGCGGTTGCAGTTGAAAGCAGCGGGACTGCTGCCAGCGTGCGACCAGCCTGCTCTAGCAGGATCGCCAGCTCAACAAGACCAAAGCCTTGGCCGCCAAAGTCCTCCGAAATAGCAATGCCAGGCCAACCGAGTTCAGACAGTTCAGTCCAAAGGCCATTGTCGTCAGTGCCAGCTTCAGCGTTCTCGCGTACGCGGTCCAAGGCAGAGCGCGCCTCAAGCAGGGCTGTTGCCGTGCGCTGGATTTCAATCTGGTCGTCGTCGAATCCGAAACGCATTGGGCTACTTCCTTGGCAGGCCGAGCACGCGCTCAGCAACGATGTTCTTAAGGATCTCTGAGGTGCCGCCCTCGATCGTGTTGCCACGGGCGCGCATCAACTCGTACGACCAATGGGAATCTGAGGTGACAGCCTCGGGCCCAATCAGATCAGCTGCGTACTGAGTTACATCCTGGTTGAGGCTTGACCACATCCACTTGGTAAGCGCGCCTTCAGGGCCGGGCTGTCCGTAACGCTCGATCTGGGTGAGTCCGCGGTAGGCGGTCAGACGGAGAACCTCGGCGCGGGTGTAGAAGCCAGCGAGCTTGTCGGCAACACATGGGTCGTGGATCTTGCCGCTCTCGTTGGCATAGCCGAACAGGTCTTCCAGCAGCTGACGGGTGCGAACTTGAAGGAAGAATGCAAGGCCGGAGCGCTCGTTCATCAGCGTGGTCAACGCGACCATCCAGCCGTTGCCTTCGCCACCAACAAGGTTGTCGTGTGGAATCCGTGCGTCCTCAATGAACAGTTCGTTGAACTCGGACCCACCGGTCATCTGCTTGAGCGGACGAACTTGAACACCTTCCTGCTCCATGTCCATCAGGAAGTAAGAGAGACCCTTGTGCTTCGGCGCATCAAAGTCCGTTCGGGCCACGAGCATGCACCACTTGCTCCACTGGGCTGCGCTGGTCCAAACCTTCTGACCGTTGATGACCCAATCGTCACCATCGCGAACCGCCTTGGTCTTGAGCGATGCGAGGTCGGAGCCAGCCTCAGGCTCGCTGAAGCCCTGGCACCAGATTTCCTCAGCCGAAAGAATTGGGTTGAGGTAGCGGTCCTTCTGCTCATCAGTACCCCACGCCATGATTGTGGGACCAGCGAGCAGCAGACCGAGGCCGTTACCTGGCAGTGGGGAGCGAGACCGACCCAGCTCCTCGAAGAAGATTGCGGACTGCATCAACGTTGCGCCACGGCCGCCGTACTCGACAGGCCAATGAACACCGGCCCAGCCTCCCTCGTTCAGGCGTCGCTGCCACTCAACCCGCCAAGCGAACTCTGCGTTCTCATCTCCGACCGGTTCCTCGCCGGGGTGGTTGGCGTCAAGCCACGCGCGAAGCTCGTCGCGGAATTCAGTCTCCTCCTCTGAAAACGTGAGATCCATACCCTGCGGAGCCTACCCCAGATAATCGTGGCCGCGCCGCGACGTCAGCCCCTCAGCGGGACTGGGCGGTCCAAGCTGTATTGAGAGCGTCAAGGAGCAAGTCTGCGGACTGCGCTCCCTGTACCGCGGATGTGCGGTCAAAGACAAAGGTTGGGACCGCCGAAATACCAAGGTCATTGGCCTGCTCCTGCTCCAGAGCAACGGCTTGGGTGAAGTCTCCACTGGAGAGCATCTCCGCCACCTCAGTTGGGTCAAGTCCCACCTCGGCGCCTGTCCTGCGCAGCACTCCCGTGTCACTGACATTGCTGCCATCGCGGAAGTAGGCGGCAAAGAGCCTCTCCTTGGTTTGGTCGGCCAGTCCGCTGCGGCGAGCGTGGTGCACGAGCCGGTGCGCATCAAGTGTGTTGGTTGGCTTGATCGCGTCAAAGTCGGTCTCGAGTCCAATCCCATCGGCCATCTCCCTGACCCGGCCGTTCATTGCGACTGCTTGATCACGCGTTCCCCCGTACTTGGAGGCGAGCACGTCATAGATGTCACCGTCGTAGTCGCGCGGCATTGCTGGACCGAGTTGGTAGGACCGCCAGACGACATCAGTCTCCTCAGCGTGTTCGAAGCGAGACAGAGCCTCGTCAAAGGAGCGTTTGCCAATCCAGCAGAACGGACAAGCAACATCAGACCAGATCTCAACTGTCATGCGGGTGGCGCTCATTGAAACTCGAGAGTAACCGAGCCGGGCAAACAACTCGCCACTAGAGATCTGCCATTAGGCCCGACTCAGGGGCGGACAACTACTCGCTGCACCATTCCCACAGGGTGCAGCTCGCAGAAGAAGGTGTAGGTACCGGCCTTGGTTAGCGTCTTAGAGAACGAGGCCCCGCCGGAAAGCCAGTTCGACGAAAATCCTTCGGGGCCATCCGCGACCGTCACGTTATGGCGGACTGCATCGTCGAATGTCCAAGTCACTGTGGATCCAACTAGCACTGAGAGATTCCCCGCTGTGAAAGCAAAATCCTTGACTCTGACGGCAGCATTCCCAGGAGCAATTGCCATAGCCCCCGGTGGACCAAACACTTGCTTGGCAGTTGAGCTCCCGTTCCAGTCATAGATTTTGATGCGAGCAACAGGAGCAATCGAACGCCCCTTAGTCGTCGTCTTGAGAACTTTGATGTCCTTAGGAAGACGGCCGCAATTCGCCGCGACCGAGGAATCTGGCGACAGGTAGGCCAGTAGTAGACCCATGGACCGAGTGTGTGGGCGCACGTTGTCGTAACGCGAGGTAGCTGTCAGTCGCTCACCCGCCTTGACGGGAATGCCTGTGGCTGACTTGAACTGGGTCATGTTGATTGGACCCGGCTCGTGCAGCACAGGACGAACCTTGTAGAAGGCATTCGACGCAAGACCCCAGGTAGGGGAAGACCGGTAGATGGTGCGACCACCGCAGTCTGGCTCAGAGAGAGCCAGGTCATACGCGCCGCCGTGAACATGCCCTAAGCCGGCTACAAGGCGGCCCGACACGGGTGCCGTCTGCGTGTCGGTACGCACGTCAAGCGAACCTGCCACGCCGCCACCCGGAACGTCAAACACGCGCGCCTGTCGCCCATGGGATGTGTCCCAGACCATGGGAATCACAGACTTGCGCGTCTCGCCAGTAACTATCTCCATCTTGTAACGGATGTAGACGCTGTCACTCGTCGGCTTGTGGTTCATCAGCATCCAGACCCAACCCCAAGCGTCATTCTTGGTGATTGGGTATCCGTAGCCCGCCGGAAGGTCCATTTTCGCTCGCTCCTCACCATCGCCATAAAAGGGCTCTGGGGTATTCACATGTGAGAAGTTCGGGCCGAGGTTGGCGAAGACGATGTGGTGCAGCATGATCCGACTGATCGGGACTGTTTTCCCCGTCTTGACGTCAACCACATCGGTCTCCATGCGAGTGATGTAGCCGTCAACCTTCGGGGCGCCCACGAGGAGATGCTGCCCTTGAAGCGCCACTTCGTAACCGCCGACGGTGAACGGGCCTGCCTTCATCGTCACCGTCTGCACCTTGGCCTGCGCAGGCGCTGCAAGGAGCAGAGCGCCAGTCAGCGTCAGCCAGATGAATCTTGTCTTCATCGGGAAAAGACTATTGATGACCCCAGCGCTAGTCAACCGCACGAAAAGTTCCAGCCCGGCCTCTCTTGACGGCTGTCTAGCGGGCTAGAACTCGGGCACGGCAGTGGGGGGAGCAGGATTCGAACCTGCGTAGGCAGAGCCAACGGGTTTACAGCCCGTCTCCTTTAACCACTCGGACATCCCCCCGTGGTTGAAGAAGATCGGAGGATAGCGACGGCACGCGTCCGG
>WLNJ01000001.1 GCA_009699865.1 Actinomycetota bacterium | reverse complement strand
TGGCCGGGAAGCTGCGCGGGAGGCCTGCGGACGCGTGGCACGCACTTGGTCTTGCGGGTGTCATCACGCTCCTCCTCGACAGAAACTCCAGCCAATCACTTGGCTGGCAACTCTCGTTTGTCGCCGTCGCCGGGATGCTCGCTCTTGGACCACCGCTGCAGCGTGGCCTGGTTAGGCTGGGTTGCCCGGAGCTGATCGCAGAGGCAATCGCTGCCACGGTGTCGGCAACAGTTGCGACCACACCGGTGATTGCATGGAAGGTCGGTCGGCTGTCGCTTGCTGCCATACCGGCCAACCTTCTCGCAGCCCCAGCAGTGGCACCGGCGATGTGGCTTGGGCTTGGAGGCTCGGCAATGGCTCAGGTATCACAGGCTGTCGCAGCGCCGTTCGCTTATGCGGCAGCAGTTCCAGTCTCGTGCCTACTGGAACTTGCGCAGCTCTTTGGCAAGCCCTCGTGGGCAAGTGTTCCGTGGAAGCCATCTGGTGAGGCAGTGCTCGTAATGCTGGGGGTGCTTGCCCTCGGCGCGGGCATGTTGGGACGCAGCCGCTCGGAGGCCTAGACTCGGCCTCTGTGCCTGAGTTTGACGCCATCTACCTAATCCACGGAGACGACCACGGTCGGATCGGAGAGAGGCGCGCCAACCTGCGCCGGATGGCAGAGATTGAGACCGGCGAAGGTGGGGTAGAGCTCCTGGAAGGAGACCGCGCGAACGTCGATGAGACGGTTGCTGCGGTCTGCGCGATGAGCCTCACGCTCGGCCGAAGATTTGTAATCGTTGACGGGGTTGAGCGTTGGAAGGCAGACGAGACAGAGCCATTGGAAAAGCTGCTCGGGTCGATGCCACCAGACACGACGCTCGCAATGTTTGCCCGCGAGGACGGGCGCCAGAAAGCTTGTAAGGCCCTCCTTGATGCCGTCACTAAGAGCAAAGGCAAAGTCGTCGCTGAGCTAGCAGTCAAGCCATGGGATCTCCCTAAGTGGGCGAGGGAACGTGGGGCTGAGCTAGGGCTCAAGATTGACGCGACCGCCGCCAAGACACTTGTTGCTGTGGTTGGTGAGCGGCAGCAGCGGCTCCTGCGGGAACTCGAGAAGTTGGCCCTCTCCCTAGAGCCAGGCTCAAGCGTGGACTCTGAGACAGTGATCGAACTCTGTGCCGGCTCGGCTGAGCGCAAGGTCTGGACGCTCGCGGACTCGCTGATTGGCGGCCAAACGCGCAAGGCAGTTCATTCCTGGTTGGAGCTTGAACAGCAAGGGGAGCGCGCTGGGGCACTGGTAGGAGTGGGAGGGAGACGGCTTCGAGACGCGGTCGCCGCTGCCGAGCGCCTAGAGGCTGGGGAACCGCCCGCGTCAATCCGAGGGTCGCTACGGATGCCACCAAAGGCAGCTGACCAATTCTTGAGGGACCTTCAGTCGACTGACAGTGAAGCGCTACGCGACGCTCTTGTTGCGCTCGCCAAGCTCGAACTCACGACTAGGGGCGGCGGACTCCCAATGCAGGAGTCAACGGCGGTTGCCCGGGCACTCGCAGAGATGGCCGACTAAAGCCGGCAAGGCAAGATTCGCGACTGGACCCTTAGGTCGTGGTCAGGAAGAAGGGGTGAGGAGACGGGCTGCGCGTGCCTTGCGGCGGGCGCCCGTGTTGCGATGCATTGCGCCACGGCCAACTGCGCGGTCAATGGCGCTGACCAGTTCGCGGTGCTCAGTAGCTGCTGCGGCAGAGTCGCCGGCTTCTGAGGCGGACTCGAGACGACGGAAGAATGTGCGAACGCGCGACGTGAGACGTCGGTTTTCCTGACGCTCCCTTTCGGTGCGTGCGTTGCGCTTGCGTTGTGACTCGATGTTGGCCATTTGGTGTGTTGGTCGGGGGTATTGCCGCGACTCGGCGTAGGATAGCGCACCGGTGCTTTCAGAGAATGCAAGTGAATCCTCCGGGCCTGCGCCCAGGGTGGCGCGCAACACCACGATCTTCGCCGTGGCCACCTCGCTGTCCCGTATTGCAGGGCTTGGCCGTGAGGTGGTTGCATCCAGCTATTTCGGTACCAGTGGGCCTTTCTCGGCCTTCACGCTCGCATTCCAGGTACCCAACCTTGTCCGCAGCCTTGTAGCCGACGCCGCGCTCTCAGCAGCGTTCGTACCCGTCTTTGTAGAACTCCTCTCAACGGGGAAGAAGAAGGAGGCATTCCGGCTCGCGTCAACTTTGGCGCTGCTGATCTTCTTTGCGCTCGGAGTTCTCTCCGGCCTGTTCATACTCTTTGCCGGGTTCATCATGCCCCTGTTTATTGGGGGTGGGTTCTCGCCCACATTGGTGGATTTGACAGTTGGGCTCTCCCAAGTGCTCTTCCCAATTCTGGTGCTGCTGGGATTGAACGGGCTTGTCGTGGGGATTCTCAACGCAAGGGACCACTTCACCATTCCGGCCATCGCTCCGGTTGTCTGGAACCTGGTCATCATCGCGGCGCTGGTGCTCCTCCGGCCTCAGTTCCACGGGGACAATCAGATCTACGCATATGCAATCGGCGTGCTCGTGGCCACTGGGGTACAGCTGCTGATGGCACTCCCAATGCTCTCAAGGGTTGGGTTTCACTTTGAGTTTGCGTTCGACTGGAAGAACCCGCACGTTCGCCAAGTCCTGCGGCTGATGGTCCCGGTGACTGTCGGGCTCGGGGTAATCAACGTTGACCTGTTGATCAATAGTTCCGTAGGGTCGCTGATCTCCGATCAGGCACCGCGAGCGATTGACGCAGCATTCCGGATCTACATGCTGCCCCAAGGGATCTTCTCGGTCGCAGTGTCGACGGTTCTATTCCCGGCGCTGGGTCGCGCTGTGGCGACGGATGACACAGATGGACTGCGAGCACTTCAAGCGCGGGGCGTTCGCACAATCGTCCTGTTGCTTGTTCCAGCAGCTGCGCTGACAGCGATTCTGGCTGTTCCGATTGTCCAGCTCGTCTACCAGCGCGGTGAGTTCGGTCCTGCCTCCACGCAGCTGGTTGCGGATGCGCTGATCTGGTTCTCAGTCAGCCTTCCCTTCGCGGGGGCCAACCTGCTGCTCACCCGCACCTTCTTTGCGATGCGGGCCGCGTGGATCCCCACCTTCCTTGCCCTCGGGAACCTGATTGTCAACGCGATCATCAGCTTCGCGCTCTACAAGCCGCTTGGGATTGCCGGGCCTGTGATCGGAACCGTCATCGCCAGTATTGGCATGACAGCCGGGCAGCTGTGGTTCCTGCGCAAGCGGCTGGGTCACATCGAGATGGGAACGCTCGTGTCATCAACCATTCAGGTTGGCATCGCATCGGCCATCTCAGCCGTCGCAGCATGGGGTGTTTGGTCCGTGATCGACAGTGCGTTGGGTCAGTCGCTCTTGGGTCAGCTCGCAAGCGTCGGCGGAGGGCTGGCCGTTGGGATAGCGCTCTACGGCGTTGGCGTGATGCTGCTCAAAGTTCCTGAAGCGATTGTGATCCGGGACCGGCTTGGGCAGGCACTGCGAGCCCGGCGCGGATGATCCTTCGCTCTTAGCGGGAAGATTCCCCTCGCTGTAGCCGCTCGGCGCACTACGCTCGGCTGGTGGATTCTGAATCAAATGAGGCTGAAGTGATTTCGCTCCGCGGCGGACTGTTCAAAGGTCTGCCCGATGCGCAAGCTCCATGCCCCTATGGCGAGTGCGAGGGCGATGGGTGGGTTGTTGACCCAGAGACCAGAACCGCGGCACCGTGCCGCTGTCGGCCTCAACGGATTTCGGCAAGCAGAACCAGCACTCTGACGAGGGAAATCCCAGAGCGATACCGACACATTGGGATTAACAGCCCCGAGGTTGAGGAACTTGCGGCACGGGCACCTGCGCAGGTCCGCACGGCCAGGCGTTACTGCGAGACCATTGACAGTCAGCTTGAGAGCGGTGCAGGGCTCGGCTTCCACGGTGACCCGGGAACCGGCAAGACAATGTTGGCCTTCATGATCAGTCGCGCCGCACTTGAGGCAGGCAAGACAATTGCGGTCTACTCGTTCCCACGCCTGCTCGCCTCGATCAGAGACTCTTACCGCGACGATGCCACTGACGGCTACGGAGCATTCCTAGACAAGCTCGTTGAGGTTGACCTTCTCCAACTTGATGATCTCGGCGCTGAACGCCCCACAGAGTGGGCGGCCGAGCAGATCTTCCTTGTCATTGACGGGCGCTATGAAGCCAAGCGGTCCGTGGTCTACACGACCAACCTTGCACTCCCCGGAGGTGAGGGCGCTGGCGCTGAAACTCTCGTCGAGCGAATCGGTCACAGAGTGTCATCGCGGCTCGCTGAGATGTCGCCTCCAGTACCGCTGTTTGGTGCCGATCACCGCACCCAGCTTGCACCGGATCTTCCCTAGGACTGCCCTCATCACCCGCGCCGCCCTACCCTTCGCCGAGAGCGCGAATGGCTGACCAATCCCACATACGAAACTTTTCGATCATTGCCCACATTGATCACGGCAAGTCGACCCTCGCTGACCGGATCCTCGAAGTGACCCGGACTGTGTCCGCTCGGGACATGCGCGCACAGCTTCTGGACTCAATGGATTTGGAGCGGGAGCGGGGCATCACAATCAAAGCTCAAGCCGTGCGCGTGCTCTACGACGCCAAGGACGGCGAGACCTACACGCTGCATCTGATTGACACACCAGGCCACGTTGACTTCACCTATGAGGTCTCACGGTCCCTTGCTGCTTGCGAAGGCGCGCTGCTCGTTGTTGATGCCTCCCAAGGCGTAGAGGCTCAGACAGTTGCCAACACATACCTCGCGGTTGACTCAGGCCTGGAGCTAATCCCATGCCTCAACAAGATTGACCTTCCCGGTTCCGACCCAGAGCGGGTCTCGGCTGAGATCACAGAGCTGATTGGCGAGTCGCCTGATGGCGTTCGGCGAATCAGCGCCAAGACAGGGGAGGGTGTCACCGAAGTTCTTGAGGAGCTCGTCAAGCGGGTTCCACCACCGGCCGGTGACCCTGATGCTCCCGCCCGAGCGTTGATCTTCGATTCTGAGTTCGACCAGTACCGCGGAGTGATTGCCTATGTCCGCGTCGTGGATGGCGTCCTCAAGCAGGGCGAGCAGATCATCGCCATGCAGAATGGAACGAAGGCTGACATTGACGAGATCGGTGTGTTCACCCCTCGGATGACAAAGCTCGGTCAACTGTCTGCTGGCGAGGTGGGCTATGTGATCACCGGGATCAAGGACGTCAGCAAGCTCCGTGTTGGTGACACGCTCACAACGTTGGTCAACCCGGCCACAGAGGCGCTGCCCGGCTACCGCGATGTCAAGCCAATGGTCTTCTGTGGCCTGTTCCCAACTGACAGCGACGAGTACCCAGGCTTACGTGACGCACTCGAGAAGCTGTCACTCAACGACGCTGCACTGTCGTGGGAGCCGGAGACCTCAGACGCGCTTGGCTTCGGGTTCCGCTGCGGGTTCCTTGGCCTGCTGCACATGGACATTGTCCGGGAGCGGCTTGAGCGCGAATACAACTTGGACCTGCTGGCAACGATGCCCTCTGTGGAGTTCTCTGTGAAGACAATCAAGGGCACAACACTTGAGGTCCACAACCCTTACGCGATGCCTGATCCCGGGTCGATCGACTTCATTCTTGAACCGTGCATCACCGCATCGGTAGTCACGCCAAAGGAATACATCGGGGCAGTTATGGAGCTCTGCCAAGAACGGCGCGGCACACACAACGGCATGCACTTCCTGTCAGCGGACAGAGTCCAACTGACCTACGAACTCCCCCTCGCTGAGGTGGTTCTTGACTTCTTTGATCAGCTCAAGTCCAGGACCAAGGGCTATGCGTCGCTGGACTATGAGATTTCTGAGATGCGTGAAGCAGACATGGTCAAGCTCGACATCATGCTTGCTGGCGAGCCTGTTGATGCGCTCTCGATGATTGTTCACCGCGACAAGGCATACGACGCAGGGCGACTGATGACCGAAAGGCTGTCGGAGCGCATTCCACGCCAGCAGTACGACGTTCCTGTGCAGGCGGCGATTGGCGCCAAGATCATCGCGAGAGAGACAATCAAGGCATTCCGCAAGGACGTCACAGAGAAGTGTTACGGCGGCGACATCAGCCGTAAGCGCAAGCTCCTCCAAAAGCAGAAGCAAGGCAAGAAGCGAATGAAGCAAGTTGGGCGAGTGGAGATCCCACAGGAGGCCTTCCTTGCCGTCCTCGAGCTGGGCGACAACTCCGACAGCGGCGCCAACAAGCGCTAAATACACAAGTCACACTTGGTTGGGTCCCCGCTGGGCTTATCCTTGAGTACTCAATGCTGACGCCGCGCCAAGAACTTGTTCTCCGCCTAGTAGCTGAACGACACCTCGACGAGGGTGCGCCAGTTGCTTCAAAGACACTTGCCCGCACCCTTTCGTGGGGTCCGTCCACGATCAGGGCTGAACTAGCTGGGCTTGAGGACCTTGGGCTGCTTGACCACCCCCATACCTCCGCCGGGCGGGTTCCGACAGAGGCCGGATACCGAGTCCTGGTTGACCGGTACCTCAGCGAGCGCCGCGGTGGCCAACCAGTCTTTGAGCCAAGTGACGTTGCCAACGAACTTGACACAGCGATGCGTGAGGCAACCGAGCAGCTCGCTGAGGCGACTGAGCTGTTGGCGGTCGTCACAGCCCCACCGTTGTCGACAAGCACGGTCAGGCATGTGGAGCTCCTGCCGCTGCAGCCGCACAGGTTGATGGTCGTTGTGATCACATCCAATGGTGGAGTGACCAAGCGCATGGTTGCCACCAGCAGTGCGCTTGACCCCGGCCTTGTCGCTTGGGCGGGGAGCTTCCTCAATGAGCGCCTTGCCGGTAAAGGCATTGGCGAGCGGATGATCCGCAAGCGCCTTGATGACCCATCGCTAAACCCAAGAGAGCGAACAATTCTTGAACTGGTCACGCCAGTCTTCACGGAGCTTGCTGACACGGAGGAGGACTCGCTCTTTGTCGATGGCGCCTCACGAATGGTTGAGGACCACCGGCTCGCCGATGAGTCGGAAATCAGCACTGTTGTCGCGATGCTCGAACGCCGTGTCGAGCTGCTGACGGCGCTGAAGACCGCACTCCCAGAGCCCGACGTTCTTGTACGGATTGGCCAGGAGAATGAGGCTCCCCAGATGCGCTCGATGACAATGGTGGCGGCGGCCTACGGGCCACTCCGTAAATCAGTCGGGACAGTCTCCGTCCTTGGGCCAGTACGGATGGACTACGCCCGGGCGATCGTTGCCGTGCGCGCTGCCTCCGCTGAGCTTTCGCACTTAGTTGAAGACGTTTACAACACGGACTGATCAGCCCCATGCCACGCGATCCATACGAGGTGCTCGGAGTCGAGCGCACTGCCGACGAGAAGCAGATCCGCAAGGCCTTCCGGTCCCTTGCCCGTGAACTGCACCCGGATGTCAATCCTGAGCCGGAGGCTGAGGACAGATTCAAGGAGCTGGCAGAGGCCTACGAGGTCCTGTCGGATGAGGAGAGGCGAGCCACATTTGACCGCTATGGCCATGAGGGCCTCAAGGGACAAGGCTGGTCACCTGGTTTTGACGGCTTTGCAAACTTTGGGGATCTCTTCGGGGCCTTCTTTGGTGGCGGCGGAAGCGCCGGGCCAAGGCAAGGGGCTGATCTCGGGATTGCCGTTGAGATCACACTGGATGACGCTTTCGCGGGGATCAAGAAGCAGCTCGAGTACGAGGCCGTCACGACCTGCGAGACGTGCCATGGCAACTGCGCCAAGCCCGGCACTCCCCTGATTTCCTGCAAGCAGTGCGGTGGCCACGGCGCGGTCAGGACGATGCAACGCAGCCCGTTCGGCCAGATTGTGCGAGAGGCAGCCTGCCCGGCTTGTGAGGGCGCTGGGCGGACCCCTGAGGTGCCATGTGAGGACTGTCACGGGCGGGGGAGCACCACAGGGTTGAGGACCGTCGAGGTGGACATTCCAGCGGGGATTGATGACGGCCAGAGGATTCGGGTTTCAGGGCGCGGCAACGCTGGTACGTCAGGCTCTCCAGCAGGTGACCTTTACGTGGTGGTCCATGTGGAGGCTGATGAGCGCTTTGTGCGCGACGGCGACGACCTTGTCGGTGTTGTGGACATCTCGATTGCGAAGGCAGCGTTGGGTACGACAGTCACTGTTCCAGCACTTGACGGTGATGTGGAACTTGTAATTCCGTCAGGCACTCAGCCCGGGGCGATGCTTCGGATTGCCGGTCGTGGAATGCCATCGCTGCACGGCCGTAGAAGTGGGGATGTGCGAGTTGTTGTCTCAGTCCATGTGCCAGAACATCTTGAGGAGGCACAACGCTCTGCTCTAGAGAGCATGGTTGACGACCTTCCCGATGCTGCCGAGCTGCAGCCTGGCCTGTTCGACCGCATCCGACGGGCCGTAAGCGGCTCGGTCAGCGGTCACTGAGTCCAATGCTTCGGCTCGCGGTCCGAGTGCCCCGGGAGAACGCGGAGATTGTCCTCGCGGAACTCTTGACCATCGTTCCCAGCGGCGTTGAGGAGGTCGACCTTGGCGAGCAGATTGAGTATGCGATCTACGGCGCGCCGGGCGAGGTTCCCACACTGCCTGACTTGGAAGCGGTCATCCGCGGAGTCCAGGTCGAGGTCAGTACCACGGAGATTGAGGATGGTTGGGAGGACCGCTGGCGTGAGTTTCACAAGCCACTTGTTGTGGCTGACCGCCTAAGAGTCCGTCCGCCCTGGGAGCCAGCTGGCAGTGAGGAACATGACCTTGTAGTTGACCCGGGTCGAGCCTTTGGAACTGGCGCGCACCCGACCACCAGTCTCTGCCTCGAGCTCCTGCTGGATGTGGAAGGCCGCGGCTCGCTGCACGACCTTGGCTGCGGGTCGGGCGTCATCGGCATTTTGGCTGCCCGCATGGGCTTCAGCCCTGTCACTGCTGCCGACTATGACCAGCTGGCAGTAGACGCCACTGCCGCCAACGCCATCGTGAACGCGGTTGACCTGACTGTCACCAAGAGCGATCTAAGGACGGATCCTCTGCCAGAGGCGGATGTGCTCGTCGCGAACATTCTTGCTCCAGTGCTGATCAACCTCGCCGGCCTGATGGGCGGCTGGCACCCGAGGGCGGTCATCCTCTCGGGCATCCTGGATGAGCAGGCTGATGGGGTAGTTGACGCTTGGACTCCGCTGGGCTACGCGGAGAGCGAGAGGCGTTCGCGCGAGGGCTGGTCGGCGCTCTTGCTGCAGGGCTAAGGGCCCCGCACAGAAGAACTAGGTCAGGGTCTCTCTGGATCCCTTGCCGAGCTTGATGTGTTCAACCAAGCGCGCGGCTGCGGTGCAGGGTTCCTCAGTTCCGTCTGGGGCCATTCGCGTCCTAACCCATCCTGGGTCGAAACAGAAGACGGCCACTCCTTTGGCGCCAACCTCCTGCCTCAGGCTCTGAGTCATTGAGGCCAAGGCCGCTTTGGAGCCAGCGTAGGCGCCCAGATCGCGACGTCCTCCGCTGATTGACGTTGTGACAGTTGCGATCAGGCCACTCTTACGCTCGACCATTGCCGGCGCTAAGCGGCCAGCCAGCGCCATCGGGGACACGGCGTTGACCAGGTACGCGCGGGAGAGGTCATCAAGTGACAGCGCTGAGATCGGCCCAGCAACCTTGGTGCCAGCCACCGCGACAAGAATGTCTACCCGGCCGTGTTCTGCCACGACGGAATCCGCTAGGCGCAGAGCCTGAACCGACTCGCCAAGATCAGCGACGTGAATTGAGGAGCCAGACGGGACCTGTTCCGCAACGGCGGTGAGATCAGCCTCCCGTCTTGCAGAGAGCGCCAGCACGGCTCCGGCCGCCCCCATTTGGAGCGCAACCTCACGTCCAATCCCACTTGACGCACCTGTGATGAGCGCGATCTTTCCATCAAGTTCCATGCGATGTTTACGGGCCGATTTAGCGTTGGGATCACCCCTTGGACAGGTAACGACGGCGGCCCGGCTACCCTTCAGTTCAGTGTCAATCATCGAGACCTTCCAAGCCGACGTCACAACCGCCATGAAGGCCGGTGAGAAGAAGCGCGCAAGTGCCCTGCGCCTCGTGCTCTCTGAACTCCAGAAGGACCAGAAGGAAGGCAGTGACGATGCGCTTGCAGTGCTCCGCCGTGAACGCAAGCGCCGCATTGAGGCCGCTGAGCAGTTTGACGCTGCTGGCAGAGACGACCTTGCTGGCCCTGAGCGTGACGAGGCCGAGATGATCAGCGCCTACCTTCCAGCCGAACTATCTGACGCTGAGCTAGAGGAGATTGTTGCCAGGGCCGTTACATCAACAGGTGCCAGCGGACCAGCGGACATTGGACTGGTCATGCGAGCTGCGATGGAAGATGCCGGTGGCCGCGCTGACGGTAAGCGAGTCAATGCGGCTGCGCGCGGGGCGCTGGGTGCGTAGTCGGATAGAGCTTGACAACGCCGCGGCGACTGAGATCGCCGGCGAGGGCGATCGCGTCTTAAGGGCACTAGAGGCCCGCTCCAGCTGTTCAATCCTGATGCGAGGGAATGTCCTCACGCTCGAGGGCGATGACGCTGCCGTGCAGAGCACCTCCGCTGTGATCCGCGAACTTGCCTCGCTGACGGAGCGGGGGCATGCACTTGACCCGGCAACCGTTGGAGCTGTTGTCTCCTCTCTTTCGGTCGAAACGGGCGCTCCTCCAATCCTTCAGGACGTGGTCTGGTCTCACGCCGGCACCAAAGTGGCCCCCAAGACTCCAACCCAGAAGGAGTACGTAGACGCTATCCGCCGCAATACGGTCACATTTGGGATTGGCCCCGCTGGTACTGGCAAGACCTACCTCGCTGTTGCGATGGCTGCCGCGGCGCTCTCCCGAGGCGAGGTCAACAGGATTGTCCTGACCCGCCCTGCTGTTGAGGCGGGCGAACGACTCGGCTTCCTACCCGGCGACCTGATGGCCAAAGTGGACCCTTATCTGCGTCCACTCTTTGATGCTCTCCACGACATGCTCGGAGCCGAACAAGTCCTTAAGCACCTTGAGCGCGGCGTGATTGAGGTTGCGCCGCTGGCGTTCATGCGCGGCCGGACTCTCAACGACAGCTTTGTGATCCTTGACGAAGCGCAGAACACGACACCGGAGCAGATGAAGATGTTCCTAACCCGGATTGGCTTTGGAACGCGGGTTGTTGTGACCGGAGACATCACCCAGATTGACCTGCCGGGTGGAAGCCCCTCAGGTCTTGTCACTGTCAACGACGTGCTCGAGGGTGTTGAGGACATTTCATTTGTCCACTTTGCTGATCAGGATGTTGTGCGCCACCGGCTCGTCCAAAAGATTGTCACCGCGTACCGCGAGCATTCGAACCGGGCCGCGACAAAGCTGCGACCAGCTGACAGCCGCGGCGCCTAACTTGATCGACATTGACCTGACTGGCCTGGAGCTTCTTGGCGATGCTCCAACTGCCCAGCGGCTGGAGCATTTACTACGACTCGCCTTCTCCTCAGCGGGAGTCAATGACGGACATGTTGCCCTCGATGTTGTTGAGGAGGCTGCCATCGCGGTCCTCAATCTTGAGCATCGAAATCTGGACAAGCCAACCGACGTGCTTTCCTTCCCAATGGACGGAGCTGGCGAGTCAATCGGCCCACGTGAGCTCGGCGACATCGTCATTTGCCCGCCACTGTGTGAGTCTGTGGAGCGTGCGGTGGTTCATGGCGCCCTTCACCTAGTTGGTATGGACCATGAAACTGACAATGGCGAGATGCTTGCGCTGGAAGCGGAGATACTCCGATGGGAGCAGAAGTGACCAAGTGTGGCTTTGTGGCCCTTGCGGGCCGCCCGAATGCGGGTAAGAGCACCCTCACCAACCTTCTGGTCGGCGAAAAGGTGGCGATCGTGTCCGACCGCCCACAGACAACCCGGCGCGCTATCCGTGGTGTTGTGACCACTGACGACCGACAGTTGATCCTCACTGATCTGCCTGGAGTGCAACGCCCGCGCGACGCACTCACGACCCGGATGCAGCGGCGAGTCGAGCGGGAGCTTGGCGACACAGACGTGGTGCTTCTGGTGATCAACGGAATTGAGGGCGTCGGGCCTGGCGACCGTTTCATTGCTTCGCTGTTGAAAAAGGCGAAGGCGCCAGTCATTGCAGCGGTCAACAAGGTGGACAAGGTTTCCCACAGTCAGATGCTTGAGGTTCTTACTGCCACGGAGGCTCTCGGTGTGGCCGATGCGATCGTTCCCATCAGTGCGCGCAAGGGAACGGGGATTGAGCAGCTTCTGATCGAGCTCACAGCTCATATGCCAGAAGGGCCATTTCTCTTCCCGATTGACGAGCGCAGCGACCAGCCTTTGGATGTTGAGCTAGCTGAACTTGTGCGTGAGCAGATTCTCCGCCGTACCCGAGAGGAAGTTCCTCATGCGGTTGAGGTGCAGGTGGAGGAAATTCAGACGCGGCGCGATGGACTATTAACGGTTCGCGCTGTGATCTTTGTTGAGGCCGAATCCCAGAAGGGAATCATCGTCGGCCGTGGTGGCCGAATGGTCAAGGCAGTTGGAACAGCCGCACGGAAAGAGATCCAAAGCCTGACAGGCAACAGGTGCCACCTCGAGCTCTCTGTGCGGGTTCGTAAGGACTGGCGCGGGGACGAGCGTCTGCTCGACCGGCTGGGAATCAACTAACTCAAGTCAGCTGAGCAGTTATTAGCTCAGCGAGCTGGCTGACGATCTCAGGGCCGGTCAGGCCAGCTGAGAGTTCAGGGAGTCGGATGGTTGGTGCGCCCACCTGATCCTCAAGTTCGCCGATCAGGGCGTCCTGTTCATTCTGTCGGTCGGCCGCGGCATCAGCCACGTCAATGGCTGCCCGCTTCAGTTCCCCTGATGTGACCGAGGCGCCAATTCTGCCAAGGTCACGCGAGGTGAATCCATGCGATTCGCAGCGGTTAACAACAACTAGGTCCAGTCGGCGACCGAGGACATCGTGCAGCCAGCCATCAAGTTCAACTGTCTCAGTGACGGGTAGTTCCGAAGGGAGGGTCACAGCAACGATGGCGCAGCGGGTCTCGTCCCGGAGTAGATCCCAAACCTTTTCAGCCTGCTTTCTGATTTGTCCTCCAGCAGCGATGTCGGCAAAGGTACGGGGCGAGCGCAGCATCGCAATCCCATGGCCGGAGGCTGGGGCATCGAGGATCACGGTGTCATGGTCAACGCTTGACTTGCCGAAGCCACGCCCCGGGCCAAGTTCCCAAGCCTTCGTAATAGTCAGGAGTTCGGCAGCCCCGGGTGCCGCTGCGATCAGCTGAGAGAAGGACTTGCTTGAGCCAAGTGTCTTGGCAATCGTTCCGCCGAACTGCCCGCGAATCCAGTCCCGAAGTGTGGCGTCTGGGTCGATGCTGGCAGCCGAGAGACCGGGCCCGGCGCTGATGACTCCGTCAACTGGCTTCCCGCTTGCGCCCAAGAGGGCGGGGATGACGGCTTGTTGGGAGACCTCGCAGACCACTGTGCTTGTACCGGCTGAGGCGGTGGCGATCCCTAGGGCAGCAGAGATGGTCGTGCGCCCGACTCCGCCCTTGCCGGTGACAACAATCAGTTCGCTTTTCTCTGTGGTGAACACTTCTTGTGCGACTATGACACCTGATGGAGGAGGCGACCACAGAGGACGAGAACTTGATGGAGCGAGCGACCGTGCGCGGACCGGGTGAACAGGCGACCAGTCTCCGCAGAGCGTATGCCCAGTGTGCCCGCATGCAGCGCCGGCATGACCCCACTTTTTGGCTTGCTACGGGCAGGCTTCCCGCTGAGATAAGGCCGGCCGTGCGGGCGGTCTATGGGTTTGTTCGCACCGCTGATGAGCTGGTGGACGGGCCGTCACGCTTGAGTGATGCAAGTGAGCGCCTGGCAGGCCTGGATCGGCTAGCGACCGAACTGGCCCAAGCGCGAGAGGGAATCGAGTCTTCTATCGGACCTGTCAACGCCTTGGTTGACGCGGCAGCCCGCCACAACCTCCCGCTTGACGAGCTTGAGGCGTACCTAGACTCGATGCGAAGGGATGTGGGGCCGGTCTCGATTGCGGACTGGGATGACTTGCTTTCCTACATGAACGGTTCGGCTGGGACAGTTGGCCGGCTGATGGCGCCGCTTCTTGGGGCCAGTGAGGCCCATGAGAGCTTCGCGCGGCTGGGACTGGCTTTTCAGCTGACTAACTTCATCAGGGATATCCCAGAGGATTACAGGCTCGGCCGTGTCTACCTTCCTGCTGATGAGCTGGACGCCGGGGGAGTTGACCGCATCGAGCTTGGTGGCACCTCCCCAACGGCGTCGGCTGAGTTGAGGAGCGTGATTGAACGGCAAGTCATCCGCGCTCGGGAGCTATTTTCGGATGGTGACCTTGCTGCCCAATCAGTGTCTCCGAGGGTCCGGCGCGGCATCCGGCTTGCGTGTTCGGTCTACGAACGGACGCTTGATCGGGTTGAGGGGAACGGATTCGATGCCGTCAGCGTCGCAGCGGGCCTTTCAGTGCGAGAGCGGTTCGTGGCTGTTGCGGCCGGCCTCAAACGCGGCTGACAGAGCAGTCAGTCTGGCGGGGACCTGAGGCGAACCTGACGCACAGAGCTTGCCGGGCAGGGCTTTAGTGGTCATTGGCGGCTACGATCGCTCGGGCTGTGGCTAACGCTGACAACATCCGCTTTGACGACCAAGGACTGGTGCCGTGTGTCGCGCAGGACCAGGCGACCGGCGAGGTGCTGATGGTCGCATGGATGAACCGTGAGGCCTTTGACTTGACTGAATCGACTGGGGATCTTCACTTTTGGAGTCGATCCCGCGGCGAAATCTGGCACAAGGGGGCAACCTCTGGAAATACCCTCGCGGTCACCGAGCTACGGCTTGACTGCGATGGCGACACTCTTGTCGCGCTGGTTGACCCTGCTGGTCCCTCGTGCCATACGGGCGCTCGGAGCTGTTTCCAGGATGGCGAGCCGGACAGTCCCGCGATTCACGAAGTGCTGCCTGGTCTAGAACGGACGATCTCTGAACGTCTGATCGCTGGCGATCAGGATTCGTCCTGGACCGCGAAGCTCCTTGCTGACCCGAGTCTTGCTGGCGAGAAGGTTGAGGAGGAGGCTGAAGAGGTTGTTCGCGCAGTGCGTGAGGAGACTGACGAACGCTGTGCCGAAGAGGCCGCAGACCTGCTCTACCACCTGCTTGTGCTGCTGAAGACCCGGGGCCTTGACTTTGCGGATGTTGCGCGAGTCCTCGCATCGCGTCGGGGTGCCTGACATGACCTCTGGGATTGGGCAAGAGGTCACGCCAACACGGGATGAGGCAATAGCGCTGGCTGCGCAGTACGGCCTAGTCCCCGTGGTCCATTCGATTGTTGAGGACACAGAAACACCCGTTTCCGCCTATCTCAAGCTCCGGGGTGACGAGCCTTCATTCCTACTGGAGTCCGCAGAGCAGGGTCAGCGCGTTGGGCGCTACTCGTTCATCGGCTACCAGCCCAAGAGTGTCATCCGTTGGTCGTTGGGCGACGAGGGGGACCCGTTTGACCTCGCCGCATCCGCCACAGGGGAGGGTGAGCTCGCCCCAGTAGAAGGAATGCCTCCCTTTGCTGGCGGAGCAGTTGGGATGTTCGGTTACGACTTGGTTAGAACAGTTGAGCCACTGGGCGAGCCAAATCCTGATCCGGTCGGACTGCCCGACCTAGCCCTGATGATGACTGATGCCATGGTGGTTTTTGATCACCTTCAGAACCGGTTGATTGTCTTCTCGCTGATCCATTCAGCCGAGGGTGATGCAGGAGCTGGGTGGGATCGGGCTGTTGAGACAATTACGAGCATCCGCGAACGGCTTCAAGGGCCAGTCCCTCCTGCGACGACGGGCGACCCGGTGACAGCTCCTGAGTTCGTTTCAAACACAACTCCGGATGAGTTCAAGTCCCGTGTTTCCCGGATCATCGAATACATCCGAGCCGGGGATGCGTTCCAGGTTGTTCCATCCCAGAGGTGGAGTGCTGAAACCAACCTTTCTGCCTTTGCCATCTACCGGGGACTTAGGGCAGTTAATCCAAGCCCATATATGTACTTCCTTGACTTTGGAGACTTCGAGGTAGCCGGAGCGAGCCCAGAGCCACTCCTCACGGTGACCGGTAGCCGAGTGTCGACGAAGCCGATTGCTGGTACGCGGCCGCGGGGCGAGAACGCCGAGGAGGACCGCCTTCTCTCAGAAGAGCTACTTGCAGATGAGAAGGAGCGGGCAGAGCACGTGATGCTTGTCGACCTTGGTCGCAACGATCTGGGCCGCGTCTCGAAGTACGGAAGCGTTGAAGTTGAAGAGCTGATGGCAGTAGAGATGTACTCCCATGTGATGCACATCGTCAGCTCAGTTGGAGGCGAGTTGAGGGATGACGTCTCGGCTATTGACGCACTCCGCGCTGTGCTTCCAGCCGGCACGCTCTCAGGGGCGCCAAAGGTTCGGGCAATGGAAATTATCGATGAGGTTGAGACAGTCAAGCGCGGGGGCTACGGGGGCGCAATCGGATGGCTCTCATACACCGGGGATCTAGATGTCTGCATCCACATCAGGACCGTTGTAGTGAAGGACGGCAAGGCCCACATCCAGGCTGGTGGCGGCACGGTTGCCGACGCCCTTCCTGAGAATGAACTGACTGAGTCCGTCAATAAGGCCAAGGCCGTCATGCGTGCGGTTGAGATGGCGTCGACCAGGCCTGATTGGGCATGAAGCTGATGCGCGTTCTTGTACTTGACAACTACGACTCATTCACTTGGAACCTCGTCCAATACTTGGGCGAGCTTGGTGCTGAGGTTGACGTGGTTCGCAATGACAAGGCTGAAGCCGCCGAGCTAGTCGCGCGTGGCTACGACCGACTTGTTGTATCGCCTGGCCCGTGCACGCCTAATGAGGCTGGGATCACCTTGGACTGTGTCCGCGCCTTCCCGGAGGCGGGCATTCCGACACTTGGCGTGTGCCTTGGGCATCAGGCAATGGCTCAGGCTTTTGGCGGCACTGTCATCACGGGGGAGCCTGTGCATGGCAAGACCGGAGTTATTGAGCACGATGGGAAGGGCGTTTATCTCGGGCTTCCCTCACCGCTGACGGTCGGGCGTTACCACTCGCTTGTCGTTAAACCTGACTCAACGGGCGAGCTCGAGGTTGTCGCCAGGAGCTCTGAAGGAGTGGTGATGGGACTTAGGCACCCAACACTCCCAGCTGAAGGGGTGCAGTTCCACCCCGAGTCGATTCTGACTGAGTGCGGACACGCACTGGTTGCGAACTTCCTTGCCAGCAGCGATGCTCTAGAGCAATGACTGACGAGCAAGTCCCCAACGAAATACTGATCAAGGCTGTCGAATCTCTCTGCGCTGGAGACGATCTCTCAGCTAGTGACGCCGAGGCGGTGCTTCTTGAGATCATGGAGGGACGCGTTTCTGAGGTGCTAACGGCTGGGTTTCTGATTGCGCTCAGAGCTAAGGGCGAGACCGCATCGGAACTGGCGGGCCTCGCGGCAGCAATGCGGTCACTTGCGACGCCAGTAAGGCCAACTCGTGGTGATCTTGTTGACACAGCAGGCACTGGGGGTGGGCGCAGAACATTCAACGTGTCCACGACCGCCGCCCTTATTGCTGCAGGAGCCGGCATCGGCATTGCCAAGCATGGAAACCGATCAGCCACAGGACTATCTGGGTCAGCAGACTTGCTTGAGGCACTTGGGATTCCCATTGATCGCTCTCCGGAGCAGATTGCGTCTGATGTTGATTCCATCGGGTTTGGATTCATGTTCGCTCCGGCCCACCATGCGGCGACCAAGCATGTTGTTCCAGTCAGGAAGGCGCTGGGGACGAGGACCGCATTCAATCTGCTGGGACCGCTGACCAATCCTGCGGGGGCCGACCGTCAAGTTGTTGGGGTTAGTGACCCGTCAACCGTTGATGTAGTTGCCGGTGCCTTGGCCGAGCTGGGTGCCGTTCGCGCCCTTGTTCTTTCCAGCCATGACGGTCTTGACGAGATCAGTACGTCGGCCCCAACTGGGGTTGTTGAGGTTCGCGAGGGCAAGATCACACATTGGACCCTCGACCCGCAGGACTATGGCATTGCGGTTGCTAATCCAGACGATGTGGCCGGGGGTGGCCCTGCTGACAACGCTCGGATCACCCGGGCGATTCTGTCCGGTGAGTTGGGCCCAACAAGAGATCTGGCCGTTGTGAACGCTGCCGCCGCAATACTTGCTGCTGGCGACTCACAAGACTTCGCCGCCTGCGTACGCACAGCAGAACAGGCCATCGATTCTGGTGCCGCCCAAGCTGTCGTTGACCAGCTTGCCTCTGTGTAGCTTCCTATGAGTCGCCTCGATTCCATTCTCGAATCAACACGTGCAGCAGTCGCGCGCAGGATGTCAGTGATCCCGGAGGCGGACCTGCGCTCTCGGATCGACACCTCACGCCCGGAGCGTCATTTTGCCCAGACGCTTGGGCATCCTGGGATCTCACTGATTGCTGAACACAAGCGGAGAAGCCCCTCAGCAGGCGTGATTAGAGCCGATCTAGAACTGAGCGATGTCATCAGTGCCTACGAAGCCGGTGGAGCCAGTGCCCTAAGCATCCTGACTGAGGAGGAAGGTTTCGGGGGTTCGCTGGACGACCTCCGGCTCGCTCGGTCACTGACCGATCTCCCAATCCTCCGAAAGGACTTCATCGTCGGGAGCTACCAGCTGCTTGAGGCGGCGGAGGCTGGAGCCGATGCCATTCTCTTGATCGTCGCGGCGCTCGAAGAGTCAGAGCTTGCGGAGCTTGCGGCTGAAGCACACTCACTCCGACTCGATGTACTGACCGAAGTTCACGACGAGGCTGAGCTTGAGGTGGCCCTCGGTTCAGCAGCGACGCTGATCGGGATCAACAACCGGAATCTGAAGGACTTCAGCGTTGACTTGAAACGTACGTTTGAGCTTCTCGCCGATGTTCCAGCCGGCAAGACTGTGGTTTCTGAGTCGGGTATCTCGGCGGCCGAGGAGCTCCACGAGCTCGAGCGCGTGGGGGTTGACGCTGTTCTTGTTGGAGAGGCACTGATGCGATCAACTGACATAGCTGATGCGGTAAAGGTCTTGCTCGACCGTACTTAGGAAATCTTGAGGAATGACCCGCATGATCGGGTCATGAACAAACAGAACGCAGTTTCGATGGGACTAGCCGGGGTTGCAGGTGGAGGCGTAGTCGCGCTCGTTATCGGAGTGTTGGGAGTCGGTTCGACGACCACCACTGTCTACGGCTCCGCGGGCATTAGCTCAGGTGGTGCTGTTCCTGCCGCTGATGGTGGCAGCCCGCTGAGCGCAAGGGAGATCTACAAACGCGATGCGCCAGGTGTTGTGTTCATCAGCTCAACCATCGTTCAGCAGACTCAAGATCAGTTTGGATTCGGCGGCCAGCAGTCCGGGCAGGCCACGGGGTCTGGCTTTGTTATTGACAAGAAGGGCCTAATCCTCACCAACTACCACGTCGTCAATGGTGCGACGGCGATCCGAGTTGGATTCGACGACAAAAAGACTGCCCCAGCAACCCTTGTTGGCAAGGATCCCTCCACTGACCTTGCGCTACTGAAGGTCAACACCGATGGTCTCGACTTGCACCCACTCACTCTCGGTAGTTCGAGTGCTGTCCAGGTGGGCGATCCAGTCTTGGCTATTGGCAACCCGTTCAACCTTGATCGGACACTGACGACGGGAGTGGTGAGCGCCCTGCAGCGTCGGATTGCGGCACCCAACGGATTCCAGATCAGTGATGTGATCCAGACCGACGCAGCTATCAATCCAGGCAACAGCGGCGGTCCGCTTCTAAACACGGCTGGTGAAGTTATTGGTGTCAACAGCCAAATTGAGACCGGTGGCTCCGGCTCGTCGGGCAACGTTGGCATCGGCTTTGCGGTTCCGATCAACACAGCAAAGTCAATCCTCCCAGCGCTGTCTCAGGGTCGCCGGGTCGAACGGGGCTGGCTTGGGGTCGAGTCCACGACAGTTGACGCGTCACTGTCCAGCCTGCGCCTGTCCTCGGGCTATGGGGCACTTGTCCAGCGGGTGGTTCCAAAGAGCCCGGCCGCTGCGGCTGGCATCCGCGGGGGGAGTCGACAGCGCACCACTGGGGGTCAGCAGATCTTTGTTGGTGGGGACATCATCATCGCCGCTGGAGGACATGAGATCAGGACTTCAGACGATCTTGCTGCAGTTATTGCCGGAGACAAGCCCGGGACGAAGGTCCCGATGAAGGTCCGGCGAGGCAAGGAGACCATCACCCTGAACGTGACGCTTGGGGTGCGGCCGGCCAAGCTCTGACGGGACTCCTCCCTCGTCGAGTAAGCCAGACAACGCCTCGTCCGCATCCCGCGGGCGGGGCGTTCTTGCTTTGGCGACTACCATCCAGCCCGTGAGCACACAACCGACGAGAATCAAGTTCTGCGGAATGACCCGCCTTGAAGATGCCGAGCTCGCGCTTGAGCTGGAAGCGTGGGCCGTCGGAATGGTTTTCCATCGGGAGTCTCCGCGGCACTGCGAGATCGATGACGCTTTCGAGATCGCGACCCTCGTTAAGCGCAAAGCCGAGTCAGTAGGGGTCTTCTACAACGCAACCCTTGACAGCGTTGCGCGCATCGCCGATCTCGTCGGGTTGACTCTGATCCAGCTCCACGGAGATGAGGGCCCTGATTACTGCTCCGAGATCTCTCGACGAACGGGCTGCGGCGTGATCAAGGCCGCGCGTGTCAAGAGTCCGGCAGACGTTCTCGACCTTCGGATTTACCCAACTGCCTACCACCTGCTGGACACTCATGTACCCGAGATGCCAGGCGGCACAGGGGAGAGCTTCCCTTGGGAGTTCGCGGGAACTCACCAAGGTCCGGTGCCGTTCATCCTCGCCGGCGGCTTGCGCGCGGACAATGTGATTGATGCCATTGGCGCGGCCCACCCATTTGCTGTAGACGTGGCCAGCGGGACTGAAGCAGCGCCGGGGATTAAGGACCCTGTCCGCATGCGCGACTTTGCGGACGCTGTTCGGTCGACGGATCCTTTTGTTCCCGAGGAAGAAGTCTTTGACGGTGGCCTAGATGGTCCACCCTTGGAGGTTGACGAAGCTGCTGCGGCGCCCGAGGAGGCATCGTGACCGAGGTTGAGCACAGGTTCGGCCCTTTTGGCGGCAGGTATGTGCCGGAGACATTGATGCCAGCCCTCGTTGAGCTTGAAGAGGCGTGGGTTGCCGCGCGGAATGACCCGGCCTATGAGGCTGAACTTGGAATCTTGTTGAGGGACTTCGCCGGCCGTCCGACACCCCTTTATCGAGCCGAACGGCTCAGTGAGCTCACCGGTGGGGAGCTTTGGCTTAAGCGCGAGGACCTCCTTCACACAGGCGCCCACAAGATCAACAACGCTCTTGGTCAGGCCCTTTTGGCCAAGCGGATGGGCAAACGTCGCATAATCGCGGAGACTGGGGCCGGGCAGCATGGGGTTGCTACGGCTGTTGCTTGCGCGCGACTAGGCCTTGAGTGTGTCGTCTACATGGGCGCAGAGGACATTCGCAGGCAGCAGCCCAATGTGGAGCGGATGCGCCTGCTCGGAGCAACAGTGGCACCCGTTGAATCCGGTGCTAAGACTCTGAAGGAAGCTGTCAGCGAGGCGATCCGTGACTGGGTGGCAAGCGTTGAGACAAGCCACTACATCATCGGCTCGGCGGTTGGTCCAGCCCCATTTCCCGCAATTGTTCGCGATCTTCAGCGGGTTATCTCGGACGAGGCTAGGGCCCAGATGCTTGACCGGACTGGCGAGTTACCTAAGCGGGTCATCGCCTGTGTAGGCGGAGGAAGTAATGCGATTGGAGGCTTCGCAGCGTTTCTGGAGGACGCCGAGGTTGAGCTAATTGGTGTTGAGGCAGCAGGAGAAGGACTTGATTCAGGGAGGCATGGCGCACCACTTACCGCTGGTGGAAGGCCAGGGATTCTCCACGGTTCGCTCTCAGCGATCATGCAGAACGACGAGGGGCAGATCGCAGAGGCTCACAGCGTGAGCGCCGGGCTTGACTACCCCGGCTCCGGCCCCCAGCACGCATGGCTGCGCGAGACTGGTAGAGCCACATATGTAGCCGTTACGGACGCAGACGCCCTTGCTGCGTTCAGGAGAGTTTCCGAGCTGGAGGGAATCATCCCCGCGCTCGAGACCGCGCATGCGTTCGCGTGGGCCATGGCCAATCCCGGGGAGCGAGACCTGCTCATTCTTTCGGGGCGGGGCGACAAGGACTTGGCTGAAGTTATCGCCCGGACCTCATGACTGGCTGCGAGCGAATTGGGGCAGCTTTTGAGCAGCGCACGGGCCGCGCGGCGCTGATGCCCTACATGATGGCCTGTTTTCCCGATGAGGAAACGTCAATAGCAATCGGCTTATCGTGTGCCGCTAACGGAGCTGACCTAGTGGAGGTTGGCATCCCGTACAGCGACCCCCTTGCCGACGGCCCCGTAATTCACGAGGCTGCAACTCAAGCTTTGCGAAATGGCGCGACAGTGCAGGCCTCGCTTCGAGTCGCCAAAGCTGTATCCGAGGCGGTTCCCACCGTTGTCATGTGTTACGCCAACCTTGTGCTCTCGATGGGCTGGGAGGCATTTGCAGCTGAACTAGTAGAGGCAGGCGTCAGCGGGTTGATCTGTCCTGATCTTCCCCTTGAGGAGGCCCCGGAGGCCCTAGCGGCGCTCGACGCGCACGGGCTTGCACTAGTCCCGCTGGTCGCACCGACAACCCCCGATTCCCGACTCGCAGAGATTGGCGCGCGGGCCCGTGGCTTCCTCTACACAGTTTCGGTCGCCGGCACGACTGGTGAGCGCAGTGGTCCTGCTGCTGGAATTGACGCGGTGGTCGAGCGGGCACGCGCTAATACATCAGTCCCCGTGGCCGTTGGGTTCGGGATCTCCACTCCTGAGCAGGCGTCAAGCACTGCTGACGCAGGTGCTGAAGGAGTAATCATTGGTAGCCGACTGATCCGAGAAGCAGCAACGGCAGCTGATCCCTCCACAGCGGTGGGACTCGTCGTCAAGGGGTTCGCGGACTCACTCCGCTAGCATGCCAAGAATGGGAATGGCAGCAGCCACATTCGGAGCAGTTTGCCTTTGGCTAGTGCTCTGGTCGCTTAACGTGAAGGGCTTCGATGCCTTCATGCTGGTTGTTTTGATCGTCTTGATCTCAGCAACGCTTAAGGCGATCTTGCCTAACCTGCCGGGCAATCAGACGCCTCCCGGCGACTGACCGACTACTTGGTCTTAGTAGCTGGCTGTTTGGACGCCGGCTTCTTAGCTACCGGCTGACCGAGCGGTACTGGCTTGCCGCAGCGCGCGGAGAGGGCCTGTGCGAGCTGGGCGGACGTAAACCGTTTGACTGTGATCTTCTGTCGGTCGTAGCCGTACTTCTTAAGGTCATCAAGGACATCAGCAGGGTATGCGGCGGGGCAAAGGTGAGCTAGCTCCCGATCATTCAACTTGGCGTTGTCGGTGATCAGGGCAAGTCTCGCTGTGTGCTGGGCGGGCGTGAGGGAGCCGCCAGGAGTGGCTCCTGGGCCCGGACCGCAGCCGACGATGGCAGCTGAGATGACAACTGTTAGAGCGATTGGTGTGCGCATCTGGGCGAGCGTACCCTACGTGAGCCCCTGCCCGGGCTTAGACTTGGATCCTCTCCGATGCGCGCAACTTCTCACTTACCCATTTTCGCCGTCTTCATCGTTGCACTAGCCGGCTGCGGAGATGAGGGGCAGTCCAAGGTTCCTGACTCGCGGACCACGATTGTCCTTGCGGCCCCGCTTCAAGGACCCGATGGGCCGCTTGGCCGCGACACGGTGCGTGCTGCGCGAATGCAGCTGAAAGCAGAGGGACTTCCCGAGTCGGGACCCGACAGCATTCGGCTTGCGGTTCTAGACGAGTCCGACCCAAGTGCCGAGGGATTCAATCCTGAACACGTTGCGTCCCTCGTGTCTGATGCATTGGAGTCAGGCAGTCCAGTTGTTGCGTGGGTTGGTGGGATTGACTCCGACACCCTCGCAGTCGAGCTTCCGAGGCTCAATGAAGTTGGGGTGATTGCGGTTTCCCCATCAGCCTCAGGGCTTCCCTTCACGCAGGCTGACCCAGCCTTTCCAGGAGCCCCAATCAAGTACTACCCAGCGATAGCAACCTTCGGTGTGACTTTCGCGAGGACGGCTTCAACAGACATCGCGATTGCTGGAAAGATGCTCTCGGACTTGAGGCGGCGGGGGATCACCCGTGTCCTCACCGTCGATGGGGGAGATACTGCGGGGGACTCCTACTCCTCGGCCGTCGAGCAGCTTGCACCGCGCTCTGGGATCACGCTTGTTGGACATGAGTCGGTCCCGGCTGGCAACGCAGATTGGGAGGGGATTGCCGCAGAGGCAGACACATTGAGAGCGCAAGCGATCATCTGGACTGGATCCCCAGGTGTGGCGCAGGCTTCCTTCTGGTCCACGATTAAGGACAGCAGAGCTGAGCAGCTGATGGTGACCGGCCCAGCAGTTCCACCCGGGTTCCTCCAATCGCTCCCAGCGGTCACTGGTGGGACAATTGGCTACTCAGGCGCCCTTCCCTCCGCGCTGCAGGGCAGTCAGGGAGCGAGGCTCGAGAAGCTGTTTAAGGAGGAGTGGGGGTGGCTTCCTACTCCGGGTGCGCTGCGCGGAGCGGCCGCCATGAAGGCTGTATTGCGTGCCCTCAGCAGCGCGAGGCACGCTGGGGAGCATCCGATCCCGAGCTTGGACGCCCTACGGCTGAGGGTCACGGACGAGCTGAGGAGGGTCAGGACTGTCAACTCACTTCTTGGCCCTATCCGGCTAGACGCTGCTGGCAACTGGCCTACGGCTCCTGTTGGGGCCTGGAAAGCAGCGCCAGGCGGACCCGTCTTTGTCGGGGTTCTGCCGTGAAGCATCGTGCGGTCGGGGCCCTAATAATCCTCTTTGTATTAGTGGCAGCTGGGTGCGGTGGAGGGGATGTCAAACCACCAAAGGACACTCGGCATGTTGTGACGCTCTGGTCAAGCATGGCCCACAGGGGACCCCAGCGTCTGCAATCGCGGTTGGTCGAGAGGGCTATTCGCGGCGCAGTCTATGACCTGAGCAAGAGGGAGCGAACCTACCGCGTTCACTATGTGGCTCTAGACAGCTCGGCGGTGGGTGGCACGGGTTGGGACGCCGGTGTCGCGGCTGAGAACGCCCGCCGCGCGACTCTTGACGCGACTACTTTTGCCTATATCGGGGAGGTTGAATCGGGTGGAACCGCTGTTGCTCTGCCCATCCTCAATCAGGCTGGGGTACTTCAGCTCACTCCTTCGTCCACGGCGGAGGGACTTACTGTCGGAGGGGTTGGCGCTGGGCCGGGCGAGCCTTACCAGTACTTCCCCACCGGCCGCCGCACACTGGTCAGGCTAGTAGCTAGGGACGGCATGCAGGGGGCCCTGACGGTTGAGTTAGCGAAGGGACGACGGTGCGATTCCCTCGCAGTCCTAAACGATGGCTCTATCTACGGAGCTGGACTGGGAGAGATCGTCACCTTTGAGGCGGGAGCGCGTGGTCTTCCGGTTACCGCCACGGCCACAGTGCAACCCAGGGATGACGCCTACCGAGCGCAGGTCCATTCAGTTAGAGCTGCTTGCATCTTCTATGCGGGAGAGCCGGGGAAGGACGCAGTCAGGGTCATCACAGACGCCGCTAGGGCGAATCCAAAGTCCGAGATCCTTCTCCCGGATGCCTTGATCAACCGTTCGATCAGTGATCCGAGGTGGGGCGGGATTTCCAACGCCCTCGGAAGGCGGGTCACATTGGTGGGCACCCTCGGTGATCCCGGGCTCTATCCGAGGGCCGGCCGGTACTTGATTGACCGGCTCTCAACTGTGGGCGGCTCGCTGGTTGCTCCGGCCGTCGTGTCGGGCTATGCCGCAGCCGAGTTGGCCCTGGGATGCCTTAGTCAGACTCGTCTGGTTAAGGGTTTTCCCAACCGTTCATCAATCATTGCTTGCGCCGTTGGGCATCGGCACGTGAGCAAGGTTCTAGGGGCTTATAGGGTCCTGAGGAGGGGCGACACGACAGTCAACTCCTATGGGCAATACCGCATCAGTCGTGGCCGGATCATCTTCGCCAAGCAACTACGAGCGCCTAGGCCAACGCCACGCCCAGCGGCTGGAAATCAGGCCGGCTGAACTTCAGCGCGAAAGCAGTTGACGGAGGGCGCTTTCTAGCTCCGGCTGCGTCCACCGAAAGCCTAGCTCGGTGGCACGGACTGGGACTGCGTTCTGTCCGGTAGTAACGATCTGAGCCATCTCTCCGTACATAGCCTTGATCGCAAAGGCTGGGACGGGAGCGAAGGCCGGCCGGCGCAGAACCCGCCCAAGGGTTTTAGAGAGCTCCGTATTGGAAGCGGGGTGGGGAGCCGTGGCATTGAATACTCCAGACCAGCGCTCGTCACCGTCAAGCGACGCCAGAATCAAACCCACAATGTCGTCGATGTGAATCCAAGGGACCATCTGCTTCCCCCCAGCAACGGGGCCTCCAACTCCGGCCTTGAAGGGCGGAAGCATGCGGGAGAGCGCTCCACCGTTTGAGCTCAATACGACTCCGGTACGCAGGATTACGGTCCGAATACCAAGCTCAACTGCCTCCTGTGCGGCGGTTTCCCAATCAACGCAGACTTGGGCAAGAAAATCCTCACCAGGGCTTGAACCCTCCGTGACGGGGGATGCGTCGCGCGGCCCGTACCAACCAACAGCTGAGCCGCTGATGAAGACCCGGGGCTTGACATCTGCCTGGCGCATTGCGGCAACAAGGTTGGCGGTTCCATCAACTCGCGAGGAGCGGATTCCCGCCTTTGCCTTGACGGTCCAGCGCTGGGCAACAGATTCGCCCGCGAGATGGATGACGGCCTCGGAGTGCGAGATAACAGCAACAGGTGCCTGCTCGGATTCTGGGTTCCAAGCGACGGCTTTGACTCCAAGGGCAGCTTCGGCGGCTTCGGGATTGCGCGAAAGGACGGTGACGTCGTCGCCTCGCTGTTTGAGCTCGGCAACCAGCTTCCGGCCAATCATGCCTGTGGCTCCTGTGACGGTGATCTTCATGTTCTGGGGGCTCCCTTCGCCCGCCAGTCTTCTAGCTGGCGTGCAGTTGGTCTGAGTCGGACTGCGCGAAGCCGAGTTCGTTCCCGGCTACGGCGTGTCCGGAGGCGCGTGCTTCGCGGGCCACTGCCTCTGCTACGGCTGGCGCGACCTCACGGTTGAATACAGATGGAATTATGTAGCAAGACGCGAGCTCCTCAGGCTTGACAATCGCCGCGATTGCCTCGGCTGCGGCGAGCTTCATGCCCTCCGTGATGTCGCTAGCGCGGACGTCGAGTGCTCCGCGGAACATCCCGGGGAAGCAGAGAACGTTGTTGATCTGGTTGGGATAGTCCGAGCGACCAGTAGCGACGATCTTGACGTACTTCTCTGCCTCTTCTGGGGCAATCTCGGGATCGGGATTTGCCATAGCGAAGACAATTGCGTCGTCGGCCATCTTTTTCAGGGCCTCTGGGGCCATGACCTTGGCACCGGAGAGGCCAATGAAGAGGTCGCAGCCTTCGATGACATCGGCAGGCCCGCCGCTCAGGTGGGCCGGATTTGTGGTTTCGGCATACCAGCGCTTGATTGGCGGCATCGAGCCGTCAACATAGTCAGCGCGCTCTGTGTGGACGGCGCCTTGGGAGTCGCAGCCGATGATGTCTGTGAGGCCACCAGCGATCAGCATCTTTGTGACCGCAACGCCTGCGGCGCCGAGGCCGACGACAAGGGCCTTCATGTCACTCAGTTCCTTGTCAAGCAGCTTTGCCGCGTTCATCAGGGCGGCGAGGACGACGACAGCGGTGCCGTGCTGGTCATCATGAAATACGGGGATGTCGAGCTCTGCGCGGAGCCTGTCTTCGATCTCAAAGCAGCGGGGGGCTGAGATGTCCTCCAGGTTGATCCCACCAAAAGTCGGTGAGATTGCCCTTACTGTCGCGATGATCTCTTCGACATCCGTTGTGTCTAGGCAGATTGGGAATCCGTCGACGCCAGCAAACTCCTTGAGGAGAACAGCCTTGCCTTCCATGACGGGCATTGCGGCGCGAGGGCCAATGTCGCCGAGTCCAAGCACAGCGGTTCCGTCAGAAACAATTGCAACCGTGTTGCGCTTGATTGTGTACTGGAAAGCCTTGTCGGGATCGTCGTGGATTGCCTTGCAAACTCTGGCCACGCCAGGCGTGTAGGCCATTGAAAGGTCGTCACGGGTCTTGACCGGGAAGCGGTTGTGCTGCTCGATCTTTCCTCCAACATGCATGAGGAATGTCCGATCGGTGGTGTCGATGACTCGTGATCCCTCGACGCCGTCAATGGCTTCAAGAATCCGGGACCAGTGGTTGCGGTCCGAGGCCATCACGCTGATATCGCGGAGGGTGATGTCTCCGTCGACCTCGACAAGATCGACTGCTCCAATGGTGCCGCCGGCGGCTCCGATGGCAGTGGTGACATGGCCAAGCATGCCCGGGTGATGGAGCAGTTCGACTCGGATGGTCAATGTGTATTGGGCGCTTGTTGTAGTCATGTCTTCTCGGGTGGACTGAGAGGCAGGCTCGAATAGCCGATGCCGAAGGGACACCGATCATACGCAGCCGTTGGTCGGCGTGGATCATCGAGGCGTGCGCGGCGGGCGGCCGCCGGCGACGGTAGCGTCTCCGGCAATGGGTGAAGAAAAGCGCGAACTGGTTCTGATCGACGGAAGCTCACTGGCCTACCGGGCGTTTTACGCGCTCCCCGAGACGATCGCGACATCCAAGGGCGAGCCGACAAATGCGATCCTCGGATTCGCCCAAATGCTGACCCGGTTAATCACCGACTACGGGTTCCGACCAACCATTGTCGCTTGGGATAAAGGGCACAGTGGACGCCGCGAGATCTACCCGGAATACAAAGCAGGACGGATCTCACGCCCCGATCTCCTCAAGGAGCAGTGGCCACACCTAGAAGGACTTTGCTCTGCATTCGGCCATCTCAATGCCGCCGTGGAGGGCTGTGAGGCTGATGATGTGATCGCAACTCTCGCCGAGCGGGCCAAGAAGGAGGGGATCCACGTCACGATCGTGACTGGTGATCGCGATGCGCTGCAACTTGTGGACGACCTAGTGACCGTCGTGACCACAGGGCGCGGTGTGAGCGACGTGAAGGCTTATGACGCAGCGACAGTTCTTGAGCGCTACGGAGTCGGACCCGAGCTCGTTGCTGACTTGATCGGTCTAAAGGGGGACAGCTCAGACAACCTGCCCGGTGTCCCGGGGGTAGGAGAGAAGACCGCCTCGGCTCTGCTTGCTCAATACGGCTCGCTTGAGGCAGTCATTGACCATGTAGACGAAGTGAAGGGTCCCAAGCGGCAAGAGGCGATCCGCGAGCACGCTGATGTCGCGCGTATGTGCCGTGACATTGCCACAGCTCAGAGGGATCTCCCGCTCGACCTGGCGCCATCTGATGCACCGAGCGGACCACCGGATGCCGATTTGCTGAGAGAGACCTTCAGGCGATGGGAGCTGAGAGAGCCGCTCAAGCGCCTCGAGCGCTATCTGGGGGTTGAGTCAGGGCCCGATGAGCCAGTGGCAGTGAGCGCGACGGTGGCGGTTGTCAAGCCCCGAGTGACGGAAGGGACGGCCTTAGAAGCGGCCACATTTGGCGATGGCCCACTTGCCATCACTGTTTCGGGTGATGAGCCTCCTGAGGGAGCGCTCTTTGCGGACGACACTGGAGTCCGCTTCGCGGTGACGGCTGATGGCAAGTCTGTCCTGACCGGGCCAGTAGGTGATGTTGAGGAGCTGGTTGTTGCCTTGGGTGACCGTCCCATCATCAGTCATGACGCCAAGAGCTTGGGCTGGGTGCCAGCCCAGGTTGATCACGACACGATGATCGCAGCGCACCTGCTTGACCCCGCGCGGCGCGGGTATGCGCTGGATGAGCTGTCCGCGGAGGCCGGGATCTCTGCTGCCAGTGATGATGAGCTTGTCGCGGCGGTCACCTGTACGTACGCTCTTGCTGCGGTCCAGCGACCGAAGCTAAGTGAGCTTGAGCTGACCCCGCTTTTTCGTGATGTTGAGATCCCGGCGATCTCTGTCCTTCGTGAGATGGAGCGGGTGGGCGTGCTGCTCGACATCGAAGCCCTCGAGACGATTGCCAAGCGGATCAGGAAGGCGGCCGCTGATGTTGAGAAGCAGATCCACGAGCTGGCAGGAGAGGAGTTCAGCGTTGGATCCCCACAACAGGTTGGGGGGATCCTCTTCGAGAAGCTCGGGCTTACAAAGGGCCGCAAGGGCAAGACCGGCTACTCAACTGATGCGCGGGTACTTCAGTCAATTAGGTCTGAACATCCGATAGTTCCTCTCATTGAGGAGTGGCGGGAGACAACGAAGTTGATCTCCACCTACCTCGACGCTCTCCCCAAGCTTGTCAGCCCTGTTGATGGGCGCATCCATACGACCTTCAATCAGGCGGCGACTGCGACCGGCCGGCTTTCATCAACCGACCCCAATCTGCAAAACATCCCGGTGCGGACCTCCCGCGGCAAGGAAATCCGAGCGTGCTTTGTCGCGCCAGAAGACTCGGTTCTAGTCTCCTGTGATTACTCCCAAGTCGAGCTTAGAATCCTTGCCCACCTTGCTGATGACAAGGCCCTGAAGCAGATCTTCCGTGAGGGAGATGATGTCCACACGGCAACGGCAGCTGAAGTGTTTGGCATCGATAAGGGCAGTGTTGATGGCGCCATGCGCACTAAAGCGAAGATGATCAACTACGGGATTGTCTACGGGCTGTCTGCCTTCGGTCTTGCCGACAGGCTTGACATCCCTCAGTCGGAAGCCAAAGAGTTCATCGAGAGGTACTTCGCGGGCTTCCCAGCGCTCAAGGACTACATGGATTCGGCTGTTGTTGTTGCGGAGACAAAGGGCTACGCCGAAACATTGCTTGGCCGACGCCGTCCTATCCCCGAACTGCGGGCCCGTAATCCCCAAGTGCGTCAGTTAGGCGCCCGGCTTGCGGTTAACACTGTGGTGCAGGGGACTGCTGCGGACATCATGAAGTTGGGGATGCTCCGCTGCGCTGAAGCCCTGGATGCTGGTCAACTTAAGGCACGGCTCCTCCTGCAGGTACACGATGAACTCTTGCTTGAAGCCCCCAAGGCTGAGGCGGAGGAGGTTGCCCAGCTCGCTTCGGCGGCAATGATCGCCGCCTATGAGCTGGATCCGCCGCTTGTGGTGGATTCCGGATTCGGCCCGAACTGGCTTGATGCCAAGTGACTGACGCAACGACCCTCACTGACCATCACGGCCGGGCTGAGGGTACGCCCGAGGGTCGGCGAGACAGGTTTGAGTGGCTTGTCTTGGCGGCCCTTGGCCTGCTCGCGTTCGCTGTGCTCGGCGGACTAGTCCTGCGGACAATCGTCAAAGGCGGCGTAGTTACTGGAGGGGACGGGTTCCTGGTTGTCGACCCACTCCAGTACCTCAACTGGCTGCGTCAGTCGAGCCAGCACTTTGCGGCGGCCAACCTCTACGACTTTGGGCCCCTTGACTACACATTCGTTCATCCAGGAGTTCTCCTCAGCGGGCTGGCCTATCGGCTGGGAGTCGGGCTGGTTGTCAGCTATGCCCTAGCCAAGCCATTTGCGATTGCCGCCCTGTTCTTCGGGGTGACGGGAATAGTTCACCGGCATATCCCGAGGCGGTCCGACCGCCGGATTGCCATGGTGATCGGCCTCTTCTACTGTGCTCCCGCAGCGGCACTGGCAGGATGGACCCTCGCGCCGGGGGCTGCTGCAAAGTTTCAACTTGACTTTGCCGGGGGGGAGACTTGGACTGGCTCTTACCTCTGGGGTTATGTCTTTTCAGCCGTTGCCGTCGGACTGGTCCCGCTGGGCCTGCTGGCGTGGGAGCGCGGTCGTGATGGCAACAAGAAGATGGTCGCTCTCGCAGCCGTCTGCGCGGTGTTCGCTGCCTGGCTTCAGCCATGGCAGGGTGCCACTCTGATGGTCGCCATTGCTGTTACGGAAGCGATCAGATTCAAGTCCGATGGGCGCTCGGTCGGGGCGGTAGCCAAATCTGCGCTACCGGTGCTCGTAGCGCCCTTGGTTCCGCTGATCTACTACTTCGTTCTGTCTAAGACTGATCCGGCTTGGGAACTTGCGGGCAAGGCGAATGACCTACCTAGGTGGCCAGTGTGGGTGCTGATCGCGACCTTGGCCCCATTAGCGATACCAGCCGCGTGGTCCTATCGGCCGGGAGGAGACCGCTGGGGCTCTGCTGGCTCGGTAGCGCTACGGATGTGGCCGATTGCCGCACTTCTCGTCTATTACGCACCGCTTGGCACATTTCCGTTCCATGCCGTTCAGGGGATTCAGTTTCCTCTTGCGATTCTGGCCGTATTGGCGCTCAGGGATGCTCTCAAGACCAAACAGCTCGGTCGGCTCCTCGCGGCGGTCTTGGTCGGTCTTCTGGTCGTACCGGGAACGGTGTACCGGGTGACGCAAATGCGCGATGCCGTCAATGCTGGGTTGCAGCCTTTCTTCCTGACTGCTGATGAGCGATCCGCGTTGCGTTGGTTGGATGAAAACCCTGAGTCGGGGGGAGTCGTGACCGAGAATTATCTTGCCACTGTCATTCCCGCCTACACCGGAAGGCAGTCTTGGCTGGGGGCTGACTCTTGGACTCCTCAATCCCCTGTCCGCCGGAAGCAGCTAGACAGGCTCTTCGCAGGTCAGCTCAGCACCGCCGAAGCTCGCAGCTTGCTTGTACGGCGGGGTGGCGGGTTCATCATCGAGGACTGCAGGGCAAAACCTGGCTTCTTCAGGACAGTTCGTCCCTTCACTCGTGTTGTTTGGAAGCAGGGCTGTGTGACGGTGCTGCGGATTAGTGGAGCTCCCACAAGGTGAGGGGTGGCACGAAGTCGGCAAGGCTCCCACTGGTTGACTCGCTCCGTGCGGTTGCAGCGCTTCTTATCTTCGGCTATCACGCCCTGTTTGTTACTGGTCACCTGAGCTCCACTAACTACGGGTACTACCTAAGTGTGGGCGTTCCGCTGTTCTACTGCATTAGTGGGTTGCTTCTTTTCCGCCCATTCGCTAGGAGCCTGATTCAGGGTGAGGAGCGCCCCTCGACGAGGGACTACGGCCGGCACCGCCTCTTTCGGATCGTTCCGGCCTATTGGCTAGCGCTTCCTCTCGTGGCGGTACTGCTAGGTCGGACCGCTCAGGTCTTTACTGGGGGTGGGGTTGTTACCTACTTCGGCTTCCTGCAGGCCTACCGCTTGGAGACTTTTGTCGGGGGGATCGGACAGGCCTGGACATTGTGTGTGGAGGTTGCGTTCTATGTCTTCCTGCCATTCTGGGCGGCCCTTCTCGCTCTGATAGTCAGCCGGGTGGCTGCAACCACGAAGTCCCGCGGCCGGGTTGTTCTTGCAGGTCTTGGACTTCTGATCTTGGCGTCAGTGGCATGGAAGGTGATGGTGGTGTCTCACTACGGCGGTGACAGGGCTGGCGCGATTGTTCCGTTGACGGCACTCCCAGCGGCCCTTGACCAGTTTGCCTTGGGGATGCTGATTGCGGTACTGCTTGTGATGAGAGAGGGCGGCGAACGTAGTAGCCACCTACTTGCCCTTTGCTCGAGGCGCCCTTGGGTTCCCGCTTTGGCAGCTCTAATGGCCTACGGACTGATTGGCGCTGTCCACGGCAACTCTCCCTTTGGTTCGATCGGCTTTGGGAGTCAGGCCTGGGGTCTAGCCACGGTCACTGACCACGAGCTCCGGGCTCTGGTTGCGGGCGGCCTCGTGTTGGCCGGTGTCTGTGCGGTCCCCGGCATAGGACTTGTGGGGAGAACCCTGGGCTCGGGCTGGTTAAGCCGGGTGGGCGAGATCTCTTACGGCCTCTATCTATGGCACTTGGCTGTGCTTACCGTGCTCGCTGGCAACCTTCACTGGGCTCTAGGTGAGCACGGGTACCTTGCAGAGCCAGGTGGAGAGGGAGTGACCGGATCATGGCCCGTTGTTCTGCTCGCCGTCTTGGTCTCACTTGCTGTGAGCATTGGTCTGGCTGGGCTGTCATGGACTCTGGTTGAGAAACGCCTGATTGCGCTGTCGCATCGCCGTCGCCAGGTAGTCCAAGGCCGGTGACTCGGCTAGGCGCAGCAGCCTCGGCCGGGGTGCTGGGCGGAATGGCAGCCTTACAGGGGCCGATCAATGGGAGGCTTGGGCACAGCGTCGGAGTGCTTGTCGCCAGTACGTCCTCGTTTCTTAGTGGGCTTGTGGTGCTGGTAATTGCGAGCGTCTGTGTGTCTGGGGTTGGCTCGGTGGCGGGACTGCCGCGACGGTTGAGTGGGGTTTCTCTGGTTGATCTTGCTGGTGGCTTGATAGGCGGGACTTATGTTCTGGTCGCAGTCCTCACAGTTGACGACCTCGGGGCTGGCGGTCTTGCCGCAGCCTCGGTTGCCGGGACTCTTCTTGGCGCCGTCTTGATCGACTGGCGCGGCTTTGTGGGTGTCCGGCGAAGGGTTCCGACAGCCCGGACCTGGTTTGGCGTCGCGCTCCTCCTCGTGGCGACCGCAGTGATTAGTGGTGGTGAGGCGAAGGGGCTTGAGGTGCTGCCAGCTACCTGCGCGTTGCTGGCCGGCATTCTTGTTGCGTTTCAGCCACCGGTCAACTCGCGCCTAGCGCTACGTGTTGGGGGGTTAGGGGCGGCTGTTGCCCAAACCTGCGTGGGGTGCCTTTACCTCTTTGTGATCTCAGCGGTGGTCCTGATCTTCGGACATGACGGGGGATCTGGGGCACCGGTCCCATGGTGGGCATTGCTCGGCGGGCCGCTCGGTGCGGTGTATGTGATGGCAACGCTCAAGGCCGTGCCTGTGATCGGCGCGGCGGGGGTCGCTGCCGCCACCATCGCTGGTGGTCTCCTCTTTGGGATAGCGGCAGATGCCCTTGGAATATTGGACTTAACTGTCGTCACGATCGGGGTTGGCCGTCTCGGAGGGGTTGCGATGTTGGCTGCTGGGGCCGGGCTTGTCCTGTGGCCACTCGGGCATGAAGGTGGCCCCTGAACTCGTTGGGCGCCGGATCCCGCTACCCTCCCCGTCCAATGTCAACTACCTCTGAAATCCCAACTAACGCGAAGATCGTCGAAGGCAGCAACGGTTTGCTCCTCGAGATCGACGGCAAGATCGTTCCCAACTACGAAGCAACGCTCACCAACTTTGCTGAAGGCGATGTTGTCTCCGGCAAGGTCGTACGCATCGATAACGACGAAGTCCTTGTCGACATCGGCTACAAGAGCGAAGGCGTCATTCCTGCCAACGAGCTTTCGATCCGCAAGTCGGTCGACACTCACGGCGAAGTTGAGATCGGCGAAGAGGTGGACGCCCTCGTCCTCACTAAGGAAGATCAGGAAGGCCGACTCATTCTCTCGCGTAAGCGAGCTCGCTTTGAGAAGGCTTGGCGCCGCATTGAGGAATCTGCTGAAGCTGGTACCCCAGTTGAGGGAACAGTCATCGAAGTTGTCAAGGGCGGCCTGATTATCGACCTCGGCGTTCGCGGCTTCCTTCCGGCATCGCTCGTGGACATCAGGCGAGTGGCCAACCTTGACGAGTTCATGGGCAACCCAATTGAGTGCAAGGTCATTGAGCTCAACCGCTCACGCAACAACGTTGTTCTCTCTCGACGCGCAGTGCTTGAAGAGGAGCGCAAGGAAGTGCGTCAGACCATCCTTGACCGGCTCGAGCCAGGCAAGATCGTTGAGGGCACCGTCTCCAACATTGTTGAGTTCGGCGCTTTCGTTGACCTCGAGGGGATTGACGGCCTGATCCATATTTCTGAGCTTTCGTGGTCGCATGTCAATCACCCAAGTGAGGTTGTTGCCATCGGCGACCTTGTCAACGTCAAGGTTCTTGACATTGACCGGGAGCGTCAGCGCATCAGCCTTGGGCTCAAGCAGACTCAGGCCGATCCGTGGCAGCAGGTTGTCGACACGTTTGGTGTTGGCGACGAGACCACAGGCAAGGTCACTAAGTGCGTTCAGTTCGGCGCCTTCGTAGAGATCCAGGATGGCGTTGAGGGCCTTGTTCACATCAGTGAGCTGGCCGACCGCCATGTTGAAAACCCTCGCGAGGTTGTTGAGCCGGGCATGACCGTCATCGTCAAGTTCCTTGAGATCGACGATGAGCGTCGTCGCGTTTCTCTTTCCATGAAGCGCGCTGAGGCCGAACAGCCTGAAGCCTACGCAGAGACACCAGCTGACTTTGATGCGTCAGTTGTCGATGTTGAGCTTGGCGAAGAGGATCCTCTTGCAGCTGCTGACCCAACTTCTGGAGAAGCCGACGCAGCTGCCGACGAAGCACCTGCTGAGGCAGAGGCACCCGCTGAAGCTGAGGCAGAGGCACCCGCTGAAGCTGAGGCAGAGGCACCCGCTGAAGCTGAAGCAGAGGCACCCGCTGAAGCTGAAGCAGAGGCACCCGCTGAGGAGCCAGTAGTTGAGGAAGAATCGCCGGCCGCCGACGTGGCAGCCGACGCAGAGGATGAACCGGCCGGCGAGGCCGCGGATTCCGACTCCTGACGGAATACCTTTTGTAGGACTGACCGGGGGTATGGGAGCCGGTAAATCAACCGCCCTGCGTGCATTGAACCGACTCGGCTGCGCGGTTCTGTCTGCTGATGAGGTTGTCCATCAAATCCAGGCTGAGCCCGAGGTTGTCGGCGAGATGGTTGCCAAGTTCGGTCCTTCGGTTGCTACTGAAGGGGTACTAGACAGGCAAGCGCTTGCCACGGCGGTCTTCAGCGACCCAGCGGGCAGGCAGTGGATGGAGGAGCTGATCTGGCCCCGGGTTGGCCAGCGCATTCAGGAGTGGCAGTCAGGTTTGGGGGCGAGCACGCCAAAGCCGCTGCTCGCCGTTGTTGAGGTACCCCTTCTGTTTGAGAGCGGAATGGAAACGGTCTTCGACACAACGATTTGCGTGGTGACCGATGAGGATGTCCGAGCCCAGCGAGCGGCTTCGAGAGGGCATGCGGCCGTCGACGAGCGTGCCGCCCGACAGTTTTCCCAGGCGGACAAGGCATCCCGCGCTGAGTGGACTGTCCTCAACGATGGCTCTGAGGTTGAGCTCGAGAGCAAGCTGAGCGAGGTTGTTGCTGGGATAACGGCTTGAGCCGGCGCGTTTTCATCCTGCTGTGTCTCGGGCTGACCGGTGTCGTCGGACTAAGCCAACTGTCGAAGCTAAATGGGGCGGTGAGAGAGCTGACCCTTCCGTTGAACCATGCAAGCGTGGTTAGACAGCAGGCGCGCGCGAAGGACCTTGATCCGTATCTGATTGCCGCGGTCATCTACGCCGAGACGAAGTTCAACCCTCGTCCGTCCTCTGCTGGGGCCGAGGGTCTAATGCAGATTCTCCCCAGTACAGCGCTGTTCATTGCGAAGAAGAGCGGGGGTACAGCTTTTGTTCCGACGGATCTTGGCGACCCGCAGGTCAATATCCGTTACGGCTCTTGGTACCTGAGGTATCTCCTCCAGAGGTACGACGGTGATACGACTCTCGCCGTCGCGTCTTACAACGCGGGCATGGGCAATGTGGACAAGTGGGTCGCGAGCGCCAAAGCAGACGGGCACGGCCTCCGGGTTGATGAGATTCCGTTCCCCGAGACCAAGGCTTATGTCGAGCGCGTGTTGTCGGCCAAGTCTGACTATGAGGCCAAGTACTCCAAGGAACTTTCAGTCCGTTGAGGTTGGTTGAGGCGCTAGGTTTTCTCACGTGAAGATCTTCTTAACTGGAGCAACGGGGTTCATTGGCGGGGAAGTCGCACGACTCGCGCAGGCGAGAGGTGACCAAGTCGTCGCGCTTGTGCGCTCACCGGAGAAGGCGATGGAACTCAAGAGCCGTGGAGTTTCAATCGCTCAAGGTGACCTCGATGACACGGCTGCCATCGAGCGCGCAATGGAGGGGTGTGACGCGGCGATCCACTGCGCTGCGGTCTATGAGGTGGGGATCAGCAAGGCCGAGATGGAGCCGATGCGACGAGCAAACGTTGATGGAACCGTCAATGTTCTAGAGGCTGCCCGAAAGGCTGGGGTTGGCAAGGCTGTCTATGTCTCAACCTGCGCCACCTTCGGAGATACCAAGGGGCTAATAGTTGATGAGACATTCACGCATGAGGGCAAGGGTTATACGTCCTGTTACGAGGAGACCAAGGTGCTCGCCCAGCTAGAGGCTGAGCGGATTGCTCAGGCTGGCCTGCCGCTTGTGATTGTCCAGCCCGGCGGTGTCTACGGACCGGCTGACCACAGCGCCTTGGGTGGAGTCATCACCAAGTACGCCAAGCGGCAGCTTCCCGCGATGTTGTTCCCTGACCTTGGTCTAAGTGTTGTCCACCGTGACGATGTTGCAGCCGGGATCCTGCTGGCCCTAGACAAGGGTCGTCCTGGTGAGTCCTATGTGCTCGGTGGCGACATTGAAACGCTGCGCGGTGTGGTGGCTACCGAAGCCAGGATTCTGGGCCGCAGGGTTCCGCGGTTGACGGTTCCAGCGGGAATAGTCCGCGCGCTCAACCCAGTTGGACGGATCGCAGGGCCAGCACTCGGAGCCGGGCCTAACCTCAAGGAGGTCGCCGACAGTGCCGATGGGGTTACCTTCTGGGCCAGCAGCGATAAGGCCAAGGCTGAGCTTGGATATAGCCCGAGGGGACTTGAGACCGGCCTGAGGCAGACTCTCGAAGCGGATGGCTTGCTCCGCTGAGTTGGTCTGAGAGAAGTCTCCCCGTGCGCGGCTATCGTTCGCGACAGTGACTGACTTCCGCCTCGACAGCGACTTTCTACCGGCCGCTGATCAACCAGCTGCGATCGCCGATCTATCCAAGGGACTGAGGGCTGGCGAGCGCTATCAGACGCTGTTGGGCGCAACGGGGACGGGCAAGACAATGACGATGGCCGCGACCATCGCTGAGGTGCAACGGCCAGCACTCGTCATCGCTCACAACAAGACGCTGGCTGCCCAGCTGTGTAACGAGTTCCGGACCTTCTTCCCGGACAACTCCGTCGAGTACTTCGTTTCCTACTACGACTACTACCAGCCCGAGGCATACGTTCCCAGTCGCGATCTTTACATCGAGAAGGATTCGGCTATTAACCAGGAGATCGACCGGCTTAGGCACGCCGCTACAGCCTCACTCTTTGCTCGCAGGGACGTGATCATTGTGGCCTCCGTGTCCTGCATCTATGGGATGGGCTCGCCTGAGAGCTACGACGCCAACCTGCAGACCCTTCGCAAGGGTGAGTCGGTCAATAGGGAGGATCTGCTCGGCCGGTTGGTCAGGAACCAGTACAAGCGCAATGACACGGTGCTTGAGCGCGGCGGCTTCCGGGTCCGTGGGGACACCTTGGAGATCATGCCCGCGTATATGGAGAGCGCATATCGAGTGGAGTTTTTCGGGGACGAGGTTGAGCGGTGCCAGGCCTACGACCCTCTTACGGGCGAGTTGATTGAGGACGACATGGGGCATGTCGCCATCTGGCCGGCCACCCACTACAGCGTTGACCCCGATCTGATCGCGCGGGCAGTCAGGGAGATTGGAGCTGAGCTCGAGGCTCGTTGTGATGAGCTGGAGGCCGAGAACAAGATTCTTGAGTCCCAGCGTTTGCGGCAGCGGACCAGATACGACATGGAGATGCTCAGGGAAACGGGCTTCTGTGGTGGTATCGAGAACTACTCGCGGATCCTTGACGGACGCAACCCGGGGGATCGTCCATTCTGTCTTCTCGACTACTTCCCCGACGATGGCATTTGCTTCATTGACGAGAGTCACCAGACGGTGCCTCAAATTGGCGGGATGTACGAAGGCGACCGTTCGCGGAAACAGACCCTGATCGACTTCGGGTTCAGGCTGCCAAGCTCGCTTGATAATCGTCCTCAGAAGTTCGAGGAGTTCCTCGCTAACACTGGGCAGCTTGTCTTTGTGTCCGCTACCCCCGGGAAGTTCGAGAAGGGCTGTGGTGGCTCTGTTGTTGAGCAGATCGTTCGCCCAACGGGGATTATCGATCCGCCAATCAGCGTTCGACCGACAACCAACCAGGTGGACGACCTGATTGGAGAGATGAAGGCTGTTATTGCCCGCGATCAGCGTGCCTTGGTTACGACCCTGACAAAGAAGATGGCGGAGGACTTGAGCGAGTACCTGTTGGAGGCCGGTATGAAGGTCCGCTATCTACACAGCGACATTGAGACCCTCGAGAGGATTCAGATCATCCGGGAGCTCAGACTTGGCGAGTTTGATGTCCTTATCGGGGTCAATCTTCTGAGAGAGGGGCTGGACCTGCCGGAGGTTGCGCTGGTGGCCATCCTCGATGCGGATAAGGAGGGCTTCTTGAGGGGGGACACGGCACTCATTCAGACAATTGGCCGGGCCGCAAGAAACATCGACGGGAAGGTTGTGATGTACGCCGACCGTGAGACGGACTCAATGATCCGGGCAATAGGGGAGACGGATCGACGGCGTGCGATCCAGGTTGCGTACAACGAGGAACATGGGATTGAGCCGTGGACGATCACAAAGGGCATCAGTGACATCGGGGAGTTCCTCCAAGGCGAGTCGAAGGTTCCGATCAGTCGGAAGCGTCAGGTGGATGCCGAGGGCATGAGCGCGGCAGAGATTGAGCACGCGATTATTGAGATGGAGGAGGAGATGCTCACTGCGGCGGAGGAACTTCGTTTTGAGTTGGCAACCAAGCTCCGCGACGAGATCCGTTCACTCAAGCGGCGATTGGACATCGCCCAGGCTCTCGGCAGGTCTGCGTGAGGCGCGCAAACCCCACATTGGGTGCAGCCTTACGTAAACAGGGCTAGGCTCCACAGAATGAGTTCAGCGAATAATCCCGCCACCAAGGCCGCCCAGGCGCTTAGAGAGGCTGCAAATGGGCTTATTCGGCATGCTGAGGAGCTCGAGGCTGGTGTGGCATCTGATTCAGGTCCACTGACCCCAGTCGAAGCGGTGAAGCCACTTGAGCCTCTCGGGCCGCCGGCTGATGCTGATGAGGCAGCAATGCGGCTGGTTGCCCTCGACGCTGCCACCAGCGGTCGCAGCCGGGATGAGGTTGATGCAGAGCTTTCAGCGAAGTACCCAAACGCTGAGATTTCAAGCCTGCTCGACCGCTTTTACCCACCTCAGCCGTAGCCAAAGCCCAGCCGCGGCGCACCCTCGGGCAGCGCTAGGCTGGCTGCCATGGCCCATCAGGACAAGATCATCATTCGTGGTGCGCGGGAACACAACCTGCGCAATGTTGATGTTGAGCTTCCGCGGGACGCGCTAGTCGTCATCACTGGGCTGTCGGGGTCGGGAAAGAGCTCGCTTGCCTTTGACACGATCTACGCCGAGGGGCAGCGACGTTATGTAGAGAGCCTTTCCGCATATGCACGTCAGTTCTTAGGGCAAATGGACAAGCCCGATGTTGACTCCATCGAGGGGCTTTCGCCAGCGATCTCAATTGATCAGAAGACGACTTCCAGAAACCCTCGGTCGACAGTTGGCACCGTGACGGAGATCTACGACTACCTGCGGCTTCTGTGGGCTCGCATCGGGAAGCCTCACTGCCATGTCTGCGGGAAGCCAATCACAGGTCAGTCGGTGGAACAGATTGTCGATCAGGTGCTTGAGCTGCCTGCCGAAACGAAGTTCATGGTCATGGCCCCTGTTGTCCGAAGCCGCAAAGGGGAGCACCAGAATGTGCTTGATGAACTCCGGGGAGAGGGGTTCTCGCGTGTGAAGGTTGACGGGAAAGTCCTCCGGCTCGATGAGGAGATTGCGCTCGACAAGAAGCTCAAGCACGACATCAGCGTTGTGGTTGACAGGCTCACGATGCGCGATGACATTCGCCGCCGCCTGTCTGACTCACTTGAGACGGCTGCCTCGCTGGCGGAGGGACTCGTTGAGATCGAGGATGCACAGACGGGTGAGGTGACGCTCTACAGCGAGCGGTTCGCTTGCACCGAGCACGGGCCGGGTATTGCGGAGATGGAGCCACGTGTTTTCTCGTTCAACAGTCCACACGGGGCATGTCCGCGCTGCACGGGACTTGGTGCTCAACTTGAGGTTGACCCTGATCTGATCGTTCCTAACCCCTCCCTTTCGATAGCTGAGGGCGCCCTGGCTCCTTGGGCTGCCAGCGCGGCCGACTACTACGCCCAGCTCACAACCGGGCTTGCCGAGAAGTACGAGGTTCCGCTCGATGTTCCCTGGAACAAGCTCACGGATGAGCAAAGGGATGTGTTCCTCTGGGGAACAGATGGAGAGAAGATGGATGTCGCCTACAAGAACCGCTACGGGCGGCGACGCAGGTACACGACAAAGTTTGAGGGGCTGGTCCCGCAGCTCAAGCGGCGCCACACCGAGAGCGATTCCGACATGGTCAAGGACCGCATCGAGGAGTACATGAGCCTCGTGGACTGCCCAGCGTGTGACGGAGCGAGACTGCGCCCCGAATCACGCGCCGTGACCGTTGCGGACCGAAGCCTGGACGCGTTCACGCACCTCTCGGCCTCACGCGCGCTCGCCTGGGTACGCGCCATCGAGTTGTCAGATCAGGACCGTCGAATCGCCAGGTTGATCCTGAAGGAGATTGAGGAGCGCTTGCGCTTCCTCGACGATGTCGGAGTCGGCTACTTGTCTCTGGACCGGGGCGCGGGAACTCTCTCTGGCGGAGAGGCTCAGAGAATCCGGCTCGCAACCCAGATTGGTTCAGCGCTAGTTGGGGTTCTTTATGTGCTCGATGAGCCATCAATTGGTCTTCATCAGCGGGACAACGAGCGCTTGATTGGAACACTTGAGCGCCTCAGGGATATTGGCAACACGGTCCTAGTGGTTGAGCACGACGAGGGAACCATGCGAGCCGCCGACCATGTCATTGACATGGGACCCGGTGCGGGAGAACATGGGGGCCACATCGTTGCGGAGGGCACGGCTGCGCAAATCTGCCGGGTGAAGGATTCACTGACCGGTCAGTACCTGAGTGGGGCCAAACAGATTCCCTATCCGGCCAAGCGCCGCAAGGCCAAGGGGAATCTCACCATCAAGGGGGCCGTTGAGCACAACCTCAAGGATGTGACGGTCAAGGTGCCCCTTGGGGTTATGACTTGTGTCACTGGTGTGAGCGGGTCCGGTAAGAGCACTCTGGTCAACGACATTCTGTTGAGGAGCGCGGCCGCGCAGCTTCAGCGCGCCAAGCAGCGGCCGGGTCGCCACGCGGGCATCGTCGGGCTCGAGCAGCTCGACAAGGTGATCGCAGTGGACCAGTCCCCAATCGGACGGACGCCACGATCCAACCCAGCTACCTACATCGGGCTCTTTGACCAGATTCGCGACCTCTACTCCCGCACTCCGGACGCGCTTGCCCGTGGCTATAAGCCCGGACGGTTCTCCTTCAATGTCAAGGGTGGTCGCTGCGAGGTTTGTCGGGGGGATGGGCAGCTGAAGATCGAAATGCACTTCCTCCCTGATGTCTATGTCCCGTGCGAGCAGTGTGATGGCAAGCGCTACAACCGGGAGACCCTTGAGGTTCGGTACAAGGGGAAGACGATCGCCGACGTCCTTGCGATGAGCTGTGAGGACGCACTTGATTTCTTCGAGGCCATACCCAAGATCCGACGCCGAGTCCAGGCGCTCTGTGATGTGGGTCTTGACTACATGCGGCTTGGTCAGCCAGCTACGACGCTTTCAGGTGGAGAAGCTCAACGCATCAAGCTTGCGGCCGAGCTGTCCAAGATTGCAACAGGAAGCACTCTGTATGTCTTGGATGAGCCAACCACGGGGCTTCACTTCGCTGACATCGAGCGTTTGCTTGAGGTGCTCCAACGGCTAGTGGACAGCGGAAACAGTGTTGTCGTGATCGAGCACAACCTAGACGTGATCCGAGCGGCTGACTGGCTGTTGGACCTTGGTCCGCAGGGCGGTGAGGGAGGTGGTGAGATCGTCGCAACGGGGACCCCGGAGACTGTCGCCGGAGTGGCGGCTAGCTATACCGGTGGCTTCCTTAAGGATGCCCTTGCTGCTCCGGGAGCAAAGGCGGCTCTGCCAGGAAAGAAGCCGGTAGCCAGGGTCAAGAAGAAGGCTAAGCCGAAGGCCCCTGCGGGCTGACATGAGTAGCAGAGAAGATCAAAACGTACCCATGGGCTGGAAGCTCTGGCGGTCTAAGTGGGCTTGGTATCACCGGGACATGCTGCCCTGGCGTCGCCTGGCACTTCACCGTCATCTCGCCCGAGCTGGTGCGTTTGCACGGATGCCGCTCCACGGGGAGCCGCTTGAGCTTCTGAGAGAGGGGAGACTGACGCTTGGGACAGGTGTTCTCTTCGAACCGCTTGTATGGCTGACCGGTGGTGAGACGGGCCGAATTGTTATTGGTGATGGGGTTCTGATCAACATCAACGTCCTGATTGCCGCAGTGGACCTGGTCGAGATCGGGGCCAACACCATGATTGCCAACGGGTCGGTGATCACTGACGCGAACCATCGGTTTGACGATCCAACCCAGCCGATGACGCTCCAAGGATTCGCCAGCAAGGGACCGACCACCATCGGAAGAGACTGCTGGCTTGGAGCCAATGTCGTCATCACATCTGGAGTCACCGTAGGAGAGCGTTGCGTTGTTGGCGCCAACAGTGTCGTCACCAGCGACCTCCCGCCGTTCTCCATCGCAGCGGGGTCCCCGGCAAAGGTAATTGGGACTGTTCCCAAAGACTGAAGGTCGGCTGGGCAAATCCGCTTGGAAGTTGGTTTGGCGTGTGCCATAGTGAACACACAGTCCACCGAGCATTGGAGAGATCGTGACCGCAGTAATCGTTCTTGTAGTCATCGCCGTCGTAGTTGGCATCTTCTTTTTCAGCACCTACAACCGCCTTGTCAGCCTCCGTGTTGCAGCTGAGGAAGGCGAGTCCGAGATTGATGTGCAGCTGAAGCGTCGTCACGACCTAATCCCCAACCTCGTAGAGTCCGTCAAGGGATATGCAGCCCACGAGAGAGGAACCTTTGAAGAGGTAACTGCTGCCCGTACCAGCGCAGTCAATGCGCAAGGGCCAGCCGCTCAGGGGCAAGCAGAAGGGGCGCTCACCCAGGCACTCGGGAAGCTTTTCGCTGTTGCTGAGGCATACCCAGACCTGAAGGCAAACCAGAACTTCCTGCAGCTGCAGGGAGAGCTCACGGCAACAGAAGACCGCCTCTCTGCCGCGCGTCGGTTCTACAACACAACAGTCAAGGCACTCAACACCGCGTGCCAGACAATCCCAAGCAAGTGGATTGCTCCCATTGCAAAGGTCACGGAGCGCGAGTTCTTTGAACTCGATAATCCAGCTGAGTCAGCAGTTCCTAGCGTTTCCTTCAACTGAGGAGTTAGCTGATGGGACTCGGGGTAGACCTACCACCGCTTGATGAGCAGATCAAGAGCAACCGGCTTAGGAGCCGGATGCTTTTCGTGCTCTTCTTTGCGGTCTATGGGGCCCTCGGCTTTGCCGTCTCACTCCGTTTTGGCCCCGGAGCATTTGTCGTGTTTTGCTGTGTGGCAATTGTCATCGTCCTTGTGACGCTGACAATGGGCGACGATCTGGCCGTCACAGTTGCGCGCGCCAAGCAGATCAAGAGCCGCGAGGAGTGCCCACCAGTTTGGGATGCCGTCGAAGTGATGGCGATCGCATCTGGCCAGCCAATGCCGCGAGTCTATGTCTCACCGGATCCTGCTCCCAACGCCTTTGCAGCGGGCAAGGACCCGAAGCAGGCGGTTGTGTGTGTCAATCAGGGCCTGCTCGAACTGCTTGACAAAGAGGAGTTGGAGGGTGTGATTGCCCATGAGATGGGGCACGTCCGCAATCTGGACGTGAAGCTGATGACCTACGCGGCTGTCCTTGCTGGTGGTATCGCCCTGATTGCGGAGTTTGTTTCCTACATGATCTTCTGGGGCGGAAGCTCCGATGAGGAAGGTGACTTGGGAATCGTGGGAGTTGTGATCAGCATCCTTATCGTCATCTTGGCGCCAATCGCAGCGATGATGATTCAGATGAGCATCAGCCGTCGCAGAGAGTTCCTTGCGGATGCCTCAGCGGCCGAATTTACAAAGTACCCGCAGGGTCTTGCCAGTGCACTGCGTAAGCTCGGCGGCAGCACTGTCCCAGCTCGGACTGGGTCAACCGCTACCGCGCACCTGTGCATCGTTGCCCCGCTTGGGGGAAACGGCAAGGCCTCGAGCATGTTTAGTACTCATCCACCGCTTGAAGAGCGGATCGCAAGGCTCGATGAGCTCGCCGGCGGTCAGTTGCATGTCAGCCGCGCCCTCGGCGTAACGGCCGCTTACTGAACTCGCCCAGGCGCCTTCGTTTGGCCCAACGATTGGCGAAGAGAGTTCAGCTCGGCCGGCTCAATTGAGTAACCATGCTCTGGTCCGGGGTACTCACCGGAGCGCACTTCACTGGCGTAGGTCGTGACCGCTCTGATCGCCGAATCGCGGAGTGTTGCGTAGGGCTTGACGAACTTCGCAGTGCGGCCCTCCCTCAGTCCGAGCAGGTCGTGGTACACGAGCACCTGACCAGCTGTTGAAGGACCGGCACCAATTCCGATCGTTGGGATTGAGAGCTGCTCAACGATCACTTCCGTGACTGCGCTGGGGACACACTCGATCACAATTGAGAAGCAGCCGGCATCCTGAAGGCGCATCGCATCTTCCAGAACGCTGGCGGCTGCTCCTGCTGTTCGGCCCTGAGCCTTGTAGCCCCCAAGTGCAGCTGCGGTCTGGGGTGTGAGCCCAATGTGGCCCATCACTGGGACACCCGCGGCAGCAATGGCTCTTGCCCGCTGGGCGCTAGTGCCACCACCTTCTAGCTTGACTGCATCGCAGCCAGCTTCCTTGATGAACCGCTGGGCGTTCTTGACTGCCAACGCGTCACTTGCCTCGTAGGAGCCGAAGGGCATGTCGCCGACGATCAGTGGGGTATGAGCGCCTCGCCTAACTGCTGAAGAGAGCATGACCATTTCGTCCATCGTGATTGGGAGTGTTGAGTCATGACCTAGAACGACCATTGCTGCGCTGTCTCCAACCAGAATTATGTCCACGCCGGCGTCCTGTGCGACCGAAGCGGACGGGTGGTCATAGGCGGTGACCATCACGATCGGCTCTCCTGAGCGTGCCATCTCATTGAGGTCAGCGAAGCTCACGGCTGGTCTGTCAGCGGCGTTAGCTGCATCCTGAGGGCGACTTGGAAGGCTTGACATTGTTGGCGTGCTCCTTTCTAAACTGGATTAGGCCGCAAGAGCGGATTGGCTCGACCCAGCAGCTGGTGCTGTCTCGGTCAGGTGGGCGTAGGTCAGCGCGGCGTTGTCAATCAGTCGAACATCCCCGACTCTGGCGGCCACAAACAGCCTCAGGCCGTCTAGGGACTGGGGCGTTGCGCTGGCACCGTGGGGGTAGGAGGTGAGGGTTTCAGCGGACCTCACTTCCAAGTACTCGCAGGCAAGGCCGGCATCCAAGAGCACTGAGCGACCAGCTTCCAGCGCAGCCGAGATTCCGAGCGTAGGGGTCAGCTGTCGGACTGCCTGCATCGCAACGGGAACGGCTCGGGCCTGGAACCGTTGAGTGGGAGTTAGGTAGGCATTCCGGCTTGACATTGCCAGTCCATCGGGTTCCCTAACGGTCAATCCGGATTTGATCTCGAGGGCGGGATGGAGGGTCGATGCCATCTCACGAATTACCTGAAGCTGCTGCCAATCCTTCTCGCCGAACCAGGCGGTGCTTGGAGCGACGATCCGGAAGAGGCGGTCTACGACGGTCGCAACCCCGTCAAAATGAGAACCGGGTCGGGTGTCTCCGCATAGGCAGCTGGAGAGGGAGGGGGCGGCCAGAATGGGGGTCGAGCAAGCCGCTGGATAGATGTCCTGCACACTGGGGAGGAACGCTATGTCCACACCGGTTCCCTGCAGTAGACGAAGGTCACGGCGCTGATTACGTGGGTAAGCGTCGAAGTCTTCCCCTGGCCCAAACTGGGTTGGATTGACGAAGATGCTCGCAACAGTGATCGAAGAGTCGGCCACCGCCTGGGAGATAAGGCTCAGGTGCCCTTCGTGCAACGAACCCATGGTGGGTATGAAGCCGACCTTGGTCTTGGTCGAACTCTCCTTCATACTGCCCGCAGAGGAGAGAGCTTCCAGTGCGGTGCGAAGTTCGCTGTTTGAGCGGCAGGTAATCACGCCTTAGCTCCCTTCGCTGTTGCCAGCTGAGCTGTCGCCTCGCAGAGTGCATCAAAGAGTGGAAGAAGATCTGGTGTTGCCTCCGCTATGGCGGCTCGTTGCGCCGCAACCGTACCGGTGTCTCCACGGGCGATAGGACCAGTCAGGGCGTTCTCGGGTCCGTTTGCAGCCCAGTTATTCAGCGTCGCCTGGGCGAGGGGGACTAGGGCCTCGCGCGGGACGCCGGCGGCCGCGGCGATTTGCTCGGCAGCAGCTTCGATTGTGACGAGGAAATTGGAGGCAACGGTCGCTGCCGCGTGATAGGTCGCACGGTCGTCAGAATCAATCCGCAGTGGGGTCATCTGCAGGTCGGCGCAGATGCCCTCTGCCAAGCGGAGATGCTCTGCCGATGAGGCATCGATAGCCGCAAAGGCTCCCCTGAAGGTTGCGGCCTCCGCGTCCGAGGTGACGGTCATCAAAGGATGGAGACAGAAGCCAGGTCGCCCCATCAGTAGCTCAAGGCCCCGGGCTCCACTGCAGTGAGCGACGACTTGATCAGAAGGCAGTGCCGATGCAACGTCCGCTATTTCATCATCGGACACGCAGATGAAGATGAGGTCGGCATCTATTGGGGGTTGCTCGCCTCGTCCGTGAGGACCCGAAATTCGGTGTCCCTGCTTCTCGAGCGCCACGGCAAGGGCGGTCCCCAACCTGCCGGCCCCCACAATCCCGAGATCGAGCCGCTCAGACCGCAAGGTGTGCTCCCCAACTGAGGGGCTTGCGAGCGTCGGAGCGGACGCGGTGTATGTCGGTTGATCCCGATCCAGTTCTCTCATTGGAGATACCGGTCGACTTGCTTTGTGTTCTTGGGGCCTCACTGCGGGAGTCCTGCCGGTTGCCCGTGCCTGCTCCCGAGGCTGTCCCTGAACTGTAACGCCTAGCGCGCGGGATCCGCGCAGCTCGGCACATCACACGCAGATATGAGGCTAATCTCAGCCCGTGTCCAATTCGCGTGGAATTGCTGAGCTGGAGGTAATCCGAATGGAGGCCCAAGGCTGCCAGCGTTGTGAACTCGCCGAGAGTAGGGGTCATGTTGTGTTCGGAGAGGGCAGAGCTGATGCCAACGTGTTCTTCATAGGGGAGGCACCCGGCCGACTTGAGGATGAACAGGGCCTTCCATTCGTGGGAAGGTCCGGCGTGTTGCTCAGGTCCCTCCTTGCCGATGCCGGTGTTGCCGAGGAGGAGGTGTTCATCACGAGTGTTATCAAGTGCCGACCGCCAGACAACAGGGACCCCAAAAGGGACGAGATCAGCGCCTGTTCTGGCTGGTTGGAGGCGCAGGTCCAACTGATTGCTCCCCTCCTGATCTGCACTCTGGGCAACTTTGCCCTGAGGCTGGTCCGCGGTGACCGAGCAGGGATTAGCTCCGTCCACGGAGTTCCAGAGGAACGTGAGGTATTTGGGCACGCCGCGCTGGTCTTACCACTCTTCCATCCGGCTGCCGCGCTTCGGTCAACTCAAACTCGGAGCCTGCTCCGGGACGACATTGCTCAGATACCCGCCCTGTTGAGGGAGGCGGAAAGGCAGCGTTCGGCCAGCCCGTCTGCCTAGTGGGTTGAGTCTCTGTGCCCGCCAGCTTTGGGTCCGTGCCACGGACGCCAAGGAATAGCTTCTTGAACTGTCAACTTGGTCGGGCCTGCAAGCTGCCTCGATCTCAGCATTGAGCCTATGAGGCGGCACCCAGTGAAGAACCCCTTCGCGTAAGAGGTCAGCGTGCCGGAGCGGATAGCAGCGAGCTTCCATGCTGTCTGGCGGTACACAACTGGACCCAACCAGGACAGTGGAAAATGCCTTGCAACTATCAGGATGGTGTTCCGCTCCACCCACTTCGCGGCACCGCCGGAGAGTGCCGCCTCGGAGCCGCCGCCGGCGTGAAGAGCCACGCAGGGCTCGTAGATACAGGTCCAGCCAGCCAGTCGAAGCCTCAAGCCCAGCTCGACATCCTCAAGGTAGGTGAAGAAGCGTTCGTCAAACCCGCCGAGTTCAAGCACAGGCTGCCGTCGGTAGATGGCAGCTCCAGCGCACGCGCTCCATACTTCCCCTGGGGTGTCATAGGAGCCTGTGTCCATATGGAATCGGCCACGCTGTTCGCAGGCGCCATCACGCCGGAGAAAGTCGCCCGTGTCGTAAATCAGCGTCCGGTCGCCCATGTCGAGCATCTTGGTCGCGACACTGGCCGCGTCAGTGCGCGATCTCAGTGCCACAGACGCGCGGCGGAGCCAGTCCGGCTCGAGGACGATGTCGGTGTTGATCAAGGCGACAAGGTCACCGCTTGCATGGTGGAAACCGGCGTTCGCTGCGGCGGCGAATCCGCGGTTTGAATCCCAGTGAATGACCTCGACGGCAGGCCACTGGGTTTTGAGGTGTTCAACTGATCCGTCGGTGCTGCCGTTGTCTACGACGATCGTTTCGAGTGGGGCCATGTCCTGCTTGGCAATCGACCCCAAGACGCCATCAAGCCACTGCATCCCGTTCCAGTTGGGGATAACAACGGTCACGCCTGGCGTCGTTGCCGCTGTGAGGGGTGAGATTGAGTGGTCTGGCGCGCTCGAGCCGGAAGGCATTAGGCCCTTCTAGCCTCTCGGAGGCCTGAAAGTCGCGAACGTTCCTTAGCGGTATCTCGACGGAGGATTTCCTTGAAGAGAATTCGGTCGCAAAGTGTTATCCACTGAACTGCGTCATCGCGCTGCTGCGCAAATCGGCCGAGGCGCTCCCCAACCACTTGCCGCCGCCTTTCAGCCAGAAGGCGTGATGGCTCACCATCAAAGACTTGCCGTGTGGAGTGCGCCTCACGGTGGATCACTCTTGCTTCTGGGTGATACCAAGTCTCGATACCCCTTTCGGCTGCCCGGAGGCACAGGTCTAGGTCTTCCGCGTATAGGTGCACATCAGGGTTGAAGGGCCCCAGTGCCCGCAGGGTTTCAGTCCGGGCGACTAGGCAGGCTCCGACGGCCCAACCGACGCGAATGGAGCGGTTGGAGCGGTGTGGCTCAGCAACCGTGGAGAGTCTGCCGGGGAGCGCTTGGGCTGGAATCAGTGCTCGCAGAAACTCCCGGGGTGTGCCTGGAAGGGGGTGAACCGCATCCTGTCTCCGCCCATCAGGGTGAATTAGAAGTGGGGAGAGCAACCTGTCCGGTCTGCTTGGCGAAAGGAGGTCTGCGGCCAGAACCGCGAGGGATGCATCAACCAGCTCCACGTCGGGGTTTACCAGCGCGGTGATCGGCCGAGTGGCAGAGCTCATCCCAGTCACGCAGCCGGCTCCGTAGCCCCTGTTCCCATCGAGCATGAGCAGGGTTGCGTCACCGGGCCAGGTGGCCGCGATGGAACTTCCTCCATCGGTGGATCCGGAATCTACGACGATGACCTCGGCAGCTGGGAGATGGCGGGCGATGCTTGAGAGAAGCCTTGAGAGGTCTGGTGCGCTGTTGTGGATGACCGTCACAATCGAAATCTTTGAGCCCGGACCCGCATGCTCGGCCGCTGCTTGGTGTCCGTCTAGGGCGCTGGGACCAACATGTTTGGACCCGGCTGGAAGGGGGGCCAGTGAGAGTGCTGCACGCTGCCACTTTGCGGCTTGATGGACCGCGTCAAAGTCAGCCGCCACGCGGCGCCGCCCGGCCGCACCCATGGCTCCGGCGAGCGTGGGGTCCGCGCAAATTTCTGAGAGTGCTGCGGCTAGATCAGCAGGGTTGTCTGCGGGAACTAGGCGTCCGCAGTCTGGAGTGACGATCTCTCTCGGCCCGGCGGCGTTGAACGCAATTACCGGTCGCCCAGCTGCCATTGCGTCAATCAGTGCGCGTCCAAACGGTTCGGATGGGGCTGTGTGGACTAGGACTGTTGCGTCAGCTAGGGCGCCTGCCCCATCTATCCAGCCAGGGAAATCAACCCTCCCGGCTAGGTCCGGAAGGGAGGCGCGGCGTTTGAGCTCCCTGAGGTATTCGGTTTCGCCTCCGCCAATTGGGGAGCCGGCCAACACGAGCCTCACGCCTGGAGTCTTGGCGACTGCTTCCAGCGCAGTGTGCTGCCCTTTCCAAGGCTCGATCGCTGCCAACATCAGGGCTGTTGGCATCTCAGACCTCCGCGCCTCAGCGTTCTCCTGAAGTTCAACCCCCGGATGCACCACTGAGATGCGCCCACTCGCATGCCACGCGGACTCAAGGTCCTCGGCAATTGCATATGACAGACAAATCACCCGGTCGCAACGCAGTAGCGCGCGGCGGGCGGCATGACCTTGAGGTCCAGGGGGTAGAAGGTCCACATGTTCTGCAACTAGAGGGCAGCCAGGCCGTTTCAGGGTGAGAGTCGATGCCATCGCCGAGCGCATACCCCAAGAGACGATCAGGGCTGGGTTTAGATCCCTAGATAGCTTCCTGATCTCGCGACCATGACCGAGTAGGTCGCTTAGTGCGGTAGCCGCGCTTAGGGCGCCACGCGCCTGTAATGGGCGCTCCTTGACTCTGAAGACGGTCACTCCGTCCCCTTCAGCGCTGTCGGCGAGGAGTCCGGGTGGGCAAGCGAGTACGGCTGGGCGGTCCATTCGGCGCAGGAGATCGAGGAGGATTCGCTCGGAGCCGCCTAGTGGTCCGGAGTATGCGTGGATCAGGATTGGTTGCTGTTCATTCATAAGCCGTCATACCCGAGGCTACCGTTAGCCTCGACGGGGGTGGAGAGAGTCACACTGATCAATGCCAGAGCGGCGATGCGACCCGAGACCGGGGGCGTCGAGCGCTGGGCGCGTGAATTGTCGGTAAGGCTCCCGCAAATCAGCCCGTCCGCTTACCGGGTTGCAGCCCCGCCGGCCATGTTCGCGCATCGCCTTGGTCACCTATGGGAGCAGGGGTTTCTGCCCGCTCTAGCTTGGCGACGGCACACGGGTTTGATCCTGAGCCCTGCCAACTTGGCACCGCTTGTTTCCCGGCGCAATGTCGTGATTATTCACGACGCTGCTCCGCTGCGGTTCCCGGATGACTTCTCCCGCCTTTACACCGCTTGGCAGAGCTTTCTGCTTCCGCGACTGGTTTCCAAGGCGGTCAAGGTGATTGTCCCAAGTGAGTTCAGCCGCACCGAACTGATCGAGCTATGTCAGGCGGACCCGGACAAGATCGTTGTGGTGCCTCCCGGCGTTCCGGATGAGCTGTTCAATCATGGAGCTGGAGGTCCTGCCGACCGAGTGATCCTGGAGAGGCACGGGTTAGCTGAGCGGCCTTATGTGCTGACGGTTGGGAGTCATGTCAAGCGCAAGAACCTTGGGGCTCTAGACCCTGTTGCGATCGCCATGGCAGAGGAGGGGTTAGATCTTGTTGCGGTCGGTGGTGGTCGCCCGCAGCTTGCGGCGGAGACACGCTCATCACTTGTTCGGGATCTGGGGCCAGTTCCGGCCGGGGACCTTGCAGCCCTCTATGCGGGCGCCCGGGTGATGGTGCTTCCTTCCATCTACGAGGGGTTCGGACTGCCGGTCTGTGAGGCGATGGCTTGCGGGACCCCAGTGGTCTGCTCCAACATGACTGCGCTCGTTGAAGCAGCGGGTGGGGCAGCGCTTCTTGTGGATCCGAGCTCAGCTGACGAGATGACTGCAGCGGTGATGTCTGCTGCGTTTGACCCGAATGTCCGCGCTGACCTAGTCCGGCTTGGGTCTCAAAGGGTTGAGGGTCTGACCTGGCAAGCGACGGCCCTAGCGGTCGACGCGGTGCTCGGTTCCGTCTGAGCTAGTTAACTTGCGCAGGCTGTTGCAACAGTCTTGGTGCGGCAACCCTCCGCTGCCAACGCCTTCTTAGCGAAGGTTGCAAGCACGGGCTTACTCAGGATTGCGTCTGGCTGGAGGCGGCGCATTCCCGCGTAGTCCCACACACTGGCGGCTCCAGAGTCTGAGCTTCCCCATGTGTACCAGTAGGTTGCCCTTAGCTTGAGAGAGACCCTGCGAAGGAGGAACTGGTCTATGGCGAGGCCCGCGTTCTTGGCCTGGACGGCTGGGGTCGAGACAAGCCAACCCATGTGTGAGGTGGGGCCAATAGTCCCGCTAGCTGAAGACCACGAGTATTCGGTTACGGAGTAGGGCAGGGTGGAATCGTGATTGGAAGCCATCGTTGCCCGGATTGTCTTCACCGCAGACACAATGTTGGGTGCGGTCTTGCTGAAAACGTTGGCTCCCACTTCGTCGAAGCTTCCGTGCGCCCCGCTCGCGTAGAGCAGCTTGAGGGATGACCATGCGAGGTTGGTCATACTGGCGAGCATGACGCGTGCGTTGCTGTCAGTGGCCTTGATACTTGCCCTAGACGCCCTTAGGAGCGCGACGTAGCTTGGTGCGAACCCCAGACCCTTTAAACGCTTGGTTCGGCCGGACACAATCACTGTCTGGGTCTCGCCCTTGTGTTGAGGCCAGAAGCGGTCAAGGTCAGGCTCGTTCCAGATTTGCCATGTGGTCACAGGGGTGGGGGTCAGGTCTGGGTGGCTAGCCCAGAAGCTGCCTCCCGTTCCGTATCGGCCTGCGGCGGCTGCGCAGAACTCCGCGTACCTTGCGGGTGACGCTGGAACGGGGATGCTCCGGTTGTCCTTTGCATCAGCAGCCCAGCGGGGAGCGCCGAGCACGATCGGTAGCACCCTGATTCCCGTTCTTGCTGCAGCGGTCATGAAGGCATCCGCCGCAGTCCAGTTGTACGGCGCACCCCCATCGGGGCTAGCCGTGTAGCGCCCGCGCAGCGCCCAGGGGATCTGAGCCCATGTCGCGTACGGCTGGATGTCGAACCAGTAGAGGGGGATCCTCACGCTCTCAACACCGCTGGCTGCAGCCGCCGTCATTTCGGCGTCGACAGTTGAGCCCATTCGGCTGAACTGCCAAGGGTCCATGTCGACCCCAAAGAATCCCTGTGGCACTTTCCGAGGAGCAGCAGAGGCCAAGCCTGGAGTGGAGCCCAAGGCGATCGAAGTAACCGCGATAAGGGCAAGTAGGCTCGTACGGGCATGGCTGCTCATACCCTTCGAACCACTAAGCGGTCTGAAGGTTGCGCTCCTTCGCGCTGATTTACGAGACTTTTACTTGGTGGCGCAGGCGGTTGCGACGCGCTTGGTCTTGCAGCCTTCGAGCTTCATTGCCCGAGATGTGAATGTTGCAAGGGCAGGCTTGGCCGTAACTGTGGAGCCAGTGACGCTGTTCAGACCTGAGTAGTCCCAGATGCTGTCGGTGCCACTGTTCTTGGAGGCCCACGAGTACCAGTAGAGGCCAATAATGTGGCCGCTGCTGATCATCTTCGCGTAAGAATCAACCGCCGTCCCAAGGTTCTTCGACTGTCCCGCTTCGTCGGTCACGATTGTCTTCATCTTGCACTGGGTTGGGTCTGCTGGCAGCGCCACCGCATGGGGGCAGAATGCTGAGCTGATTGGCATGTTTGTGATCGCTGACGACCACGAAAACTCGGTCACGATCATTGGAAGGTTCGGGTCCTTCGCCGTCTTGAGTGCAGCGCGGTAGTAGCTGACGGCCTTGGCGGTGTTTGCGGTTGCGACAAAGATGTTGGCGCCCATGGCGTCAAAGAGTCCCTTACCGCCGGCCAGATAAACAAAGTTTAGGTCAATCCAGCCCGCGTTTGTGAGGCTGGCGAGGACAATCTTGGCTGCAGGGTCAACGGCTTTCACCTTGGGGCGTGTTGCCCTGAGGAGTGAGACGAACGTTGGGGCCCAGTACTGCTTGACCTCACCTGCCTTCTTGAGGAGTGTCGCTGACAGCTCCTTATGCGTGCGCGAGTCGGCGGGGCAGATATGCGGCGTCTTGTTCTTCGTCGAGACACACTGGTCTGCATGCTGAGGCCAGTAATAGGAGAAGTCCGGCTCGTTCCAGATCTGCCAACTCAGAACGGGGATCTTGGTAATGCTTGGATTTCCCGTCCAGAATGAGCCACTCGAGCCGTAGCGGCGAGCCAGGGTTGCGACGAATGCCCCGTACTGATCAAAGTTGTTGGGGATGTTCATCCTCAGTGGGCTCGATGCACTCCCGTGTGTGCCGGTTGGGTCGTAGGTGTAAGCCTCGTCATCAGCCCAGAGTGGGGCACCCATGATCGAAGGCATTACGCGAATGCCGCGCTTGGCGGCTTCTCCGATGAAGTAGTCCAGCTCGGTCCAGCGGTAAGGAGCGGCGGCCGCGTCGTTCGGGTCTGCAATGTAGTTAGCTGATTCGCTGCTCGGCACCCGTGCCATCGAGGAGTACTTCTGGATCTTGAACCAGTAGAGCGGGAATCGGATGCTTTCCACGCCTGCGGCAGCTGCGCGGTCAAGCTGGGTGGAGATATTGGCCTCCCTCATGTCGCCGCTATCCCATGGGTCCATGTCCACACCAAGGAATCCTTGTGCGACCGTCCTCTTGAGTGTCGTCGCCGAGCCCACTGCTGGGAAGGCGGTCATTGCGATGGCGGTGGCAGCGGCCACAAGTACGAGTCTTTTCATGGGGCCGAGTATTACAGCCGACAAGCGGATATGTGCCACATGTTTGCCAAATCTTTCCATTTCCAAGTAGGCAGTACCGGTGCGCTGTACCGTTCCAGCTCTGAGGAGCCAGACAAAATGGGGTGGGTGTGGGCGACACAAGCGGATTAAGGAAACACGGACGGGTGGCGCTTGTTCACGACTTTCTGCTGAGCCTGAGGGGCGGAGAGAGAGTGTTCCTTGCGCTGTGTGATCTATTCCCAGACGCGACCGTATACAGCCCGGTCTATAACGAAGATGGAACAGAGGGTCGGTTTTCGGCGCGGGGTGTAACTACCTCATATCTACAGAATCTTCGCCCGAGCTCCTCAAACTTCAGGGGTCTGCTCCCGTTCTATCCGAGGGCGGTTGAGTCACTAGACATGAGTGAATTTGACTTGATCATCTCCTCATCTTCAGCTTGGTCCCACGGGGTGATCGCCCACGAGGGCCAGCGGCATGTCTGCTACTCGCACAACCCATTTCGCTACGCATGGGACCAGCGTTTGGACGCAACGCGCGGTAGGCCACTTCCTGTGCGCAAAGCCCTTGAGCGGATCCTGGGTCGTTGGCGGAGTTGGGATCGCGCGGTTGCACGTGAGGTTGACGTCTATGTGGCCAATGGTGAGATCACCAGAGAACGGCTAGCCCGTTCGTTTGGCCGCTCCTCGTCCGTTCTGCACCCACCCGTCGATGTTGGACGGTTTCGGACTGGTCACGCAGGTGAGCGGTTTGTTGTTCTGTCCGAGCTAATGCCGCACAAGCGAATCGACGTGATTGTGCAGGCATGCAGCCAGATGGGGGTCCCTTTGACGGTTATGGGCGATGGCCCCGACCTACGGCGGCTACGCAGCCTCGCGGGTGACACCGTCGAGTTCACGGGCCGTGTCGCTGACAGTGAGGTTGCTGAGCGGTTGAGCGGCTGCGCAGCGCTGATTCAATGCGCGACGGAGGAGTTCGGCATCGCCTCAGTTGAAGCTCAGGCTTCGGGTCGTCCGGTGCTGGCCTTGGCTGCTGGTGGAGCACTAGAAACCGTTATGCCCGGACAGAGCGGCGCTCTATTCGCTAGCGCCGACGTTGAGACGATGGTGAGCGCGCTCGGTAGCTTCGACCCTGGCTCATTCGATCCAGCGGCCTGCCGTGCGAGCGCTGAACGGTTCTCCAAGGGCGCATTCGCTGTCGGTCTTGCAAAGGCCGTGGACTCTCTTGATGGTGTGCCCATGGCACCACGGGAGCGGCAGTCCGTCCGCCGGAGGGGTCTTTGGCGCCCCGCGACAGCCTGACGGTCGCTGAAGCGGACGCCGGCTCTCATCCGTAGGATTACGGCGGCATGAGCACTTCCAGTGAGAGCCACGAACTTCAGGTCCTACGTGCAGCGGCATTGGATGCCACCCGCGCATATGCGGAGGCCCGTTTCGTACCGCGAGACTTTGTACCGGGAGAGACGACTGTCAGCGTTGGGGAGAAGGTCATTGGACCGGCCGAGCTCGAGAACGCTGTTAGCGCAGTTCTTGACGCCTGGCTAACGGAGGGTCAATGGGCCGAGCGGTTCAGAGCGCATCTACCCAAAGCCACCAAGCGGCCCGCCAATGTAATTGTTGGATCGGGTTCACAGGCCAATCTGCTTGCCATCAGTGCATTGCGCAGCCATCTGATTGAGCGACCCCTCGAGCCTGGGGATGAGGTGATTACGCCTGCGGTTGGGTTCCCCACCACAGTCAACCCGATCTATCAGCAGGGCCTCGTACCGGTCTACATTGATGTTGAGGTAGACACGCTCAATCCCACGGTTGAGATGTTCGAGGCTGCTATTGGTCCCAAGACTAGGGCCATCGTTGCAGCGCACTGCCTTGGTAACCCGTTTGATGGTGTTGCAATCGAGGCACTGTGTAAGGACCGCGGCCTGCATCTGATCGAGGATTGCTGCGACGCGCTCGGCAGCGAGTTTGCGGGAAGGCGAGTTGGAACATTTGGACAGGCCTCCACCTATTCGTTCTACCCGGCTCATCACATGACAACGGGTGAGGGAGGGGCTGTCGGCACCGAAGACCCGGGCTGGACTCGAGCAGTGGCTTCGCTGCGCGAGTGGGGACGGGACTGTTACTGCCCACCTGGCGTCAACAATGCCTGTGGTCATCGCTTTGATGGTCAGTACGGCGAGATGCCCGTCGATTACGACCACAAGTATGTGTTCAGCCATCTCGGGTTCAACTTCAAGGTCACCGACATGCAGGCAGCTCTCGGTGTGGCTCAGCTGGAGCGAGTGGATGGATTCCATGAGGCGAGACGCGAGAACTTTGCGTATCTGGATGGCCTGATGCGGGATTTGGAGGATGTGCTCGTACTTCCGCGGATGATTTCCGGGGCGGACCCGTCGTGGTTTGGTTACCCGTTCACTCTGCGTGATGGAGACTCGGCGAAGCGGAAGGAGCTGCAGATGTTCCTTGAGGAGCGCAAAATCGACTCACGTCTCCTTCTCGCAGGCAACATGACTCGCCAGCCGGCCTATCTTCCGCTTGGGCATCGTGTGAGCGGAAGCCTAGAAGGCGCCGACCTTGTGACAGACGGCTCAGTCTGGGTTGGGTGTCACCCTGGGCTCAGCCGGGGCATGATCGACTGGCTGGCTGAGTCGATCCACGATTTCTTTGCGTCTGCCTGAAGCAACTCGGTTGACATTGCGTCGGGCAACCAAGAGTTCCCGCGTAACTGGGATCAGGACTTTCAGCATTGAGAGCCGCGACCCTTCACGGTCGGCCCAGACGATCCCGGTCTCGACAACTCCGTAACCCAAACGCCTCGCCAAGGAGAGGGCCTCGGCGTCGAAGGTCCAACCGTCGAGCACGATGTTGCTGAACACATCGGCGGCGGCGGTCCCTGTCCAGAGCTTGAAGCCACAGAATCGGTCTCGAGTTGGTTCCCTGAGGATTACCCGGCAGAGAGTCTGGAATGACGATCCTGCGATCCGTCGAAGTAGCGGCTGCTTCTTCCCAATGTCGGCTCCGGGTCCAAGCCTCGAGCCGACAACCACGTCCGCTCCGGCGGTGATCAGGTCGCGCATCTTCGGCAGACTTGCGAGAGACGGGGCGCAGTCGGCGTCACAGTGAAGGCGCAGCTTTCCGCTGGCCTCAAGCATGCCCCGCCGCACTGACATGCCCTTGCCCCGGTTGATCTCGTTGATCAGTACGCGGACAGTTGGGAGGTGCAGCTCCTCAACTTTGGCAACGGTTTGATCAGTAGACGCGTTGTCAACAACGATGATCTCAAATCCGCAGCCTTCGGCCTCGAAGGTGTCGTGAATGGCTGAGATGGTCGCCGCGATTCCGAGCTCTTCGCAGTAAGCGGGGATGACAACTGAGATCTCGATTGGGGGATTGCTCACAGAGGCGATGGTAGGCCTCCGGGGGGAGTTGTGCTGCAGGTGACACGCGGTTGCGCTCAGACGGCTACTCTTTCGGCTCGATGCCTGAGGAGACAACGAAGACCACTGACTGCCGCATCTGCGGCGGTACCGCCGATCTCGCCTACCCGGGGACGATCGATGTAGCCGGATCGGCAGCCATGGCTCCGTCGAATCACGAGTCACGGATCTACTGCGATCTCTTCCGGTGCAGAGACTGCGGCACTGTGATTCAGCCATCACTTCCCGCGGGCGGCGACCTGCATGACCTCTACCGGGACATGACCGACACGTCGTATCTGGACGAGGAGGCTGGGCGTCGGGCAACCGGGGACAGACTCCTGGACATGATTGCTAAGTACAAGCCGGGTGGACGACTTCTCGATGTTGGCTGTGGCCATGGTCTCCTGCTCGACCAGGCCAAGAAGGCCGGCTACGACACGATGGGTCTTGAGCTCAGCTCAGCCAACGCGGCCCATGCACGGGACGAACTTGGTCTCGATGTCCGTGAAGTAGGCCTCGAAGACTTTCTGGACGAACAAGGATTTGATGTTGTCGTACTTGCTGATGTGATTGAGCATCTGACCGACCCAGTCAGCGCTATTGATCACTGCAAGCGCCTGCTGGCTCCAGGAGGAGTGCTCTGCATCGTCACACCGGACCCATCAGCGCGTCTAGCACGCCTTGCTCGTGGCAACTGGTGGGGCTTCGTGCCAGCACACACATTCCTCCTGCCACGCCTGACCTTGGCTGAGCTTCTCAGCGCTACGGGGCTCGTGATCAGCGAGAACAAGGATCTTGTCAGGACATTCGCTTTCTCATACTGGATCAACGGACTTGCGGATCGTGGCTTCCCGTTCTCGATCCTGCGACCGATCGGAAAGTCGCCACTTGGACGCCGGATGGTCTCGCTTCCATTGGGAGACGAGGTCGTCATCCTGGCCCACAATGTTGCCGTCCAAGTGACCGGCAAGCCCCTGATGACGGATCGTGGGGGAGACCTCAAGGTTCATGTCGTCCTTCCGGCATATAACGCCGCCAAGACCCTTCCCCTTGTAGCCAAGGAGATCCCAGCAGATAAGGCCGACCGAGGTCTTGTCGTTGACGACCATGGCCCGGACGACACGGTGCAAGTGGCTCTCGATGAGGGCTTTGATGTCCTCCGCCATCCGAAGAACAGGGGCTATGGAGCCAACCAGAAGACTTGCTACAGCCGAGCAGCCCTTGATGGTGCTGATGTCGTCGTCATGGTCCACGCTGACAACCAGTACGACCCTTCTCTGTTGGCTGAGATGGTCCAACCAATTGCTGAGGGCCGCGCAGATTGCGTGATTGGGTCACGGATGCTCGACGATCGGGCGATCTCTGGTGGCATGCCGCGATGGAAGTGGGTGGGCAACAAGTTTCTAACTTGGTGCGAGAACACAGCCTTCCGGCGCGACTACTCTGAATACCACACTGGATACAGAGCCTTCTCAGTGGACTGCCTCAACAAGATTGCTTTCCTGCGAAACGATGATGAGTTTGTGTTCGACCAGGAGATCTTCGCCCAGCTCACTGCCAGTGGCGCCCGAGTTGTTGAGATCGCCATCCCGACCCGCTACTTCCTTGAGGCCTCAAGTGTCTCCTTCCGGACGAGCGTCAAGTACGGGCTTAAGACACTTCGCGTTCTTTACCGCTTCCGGCGGGACGAACGCAAGCGTGACTGGGCTGTGCTCCGGCCGCCAGCAGCGAAGCTTCGCGCCGAGCGTCTGAGCGACCCGGCCTCAAGGTCCTAACGCCTAAGGGCGCTTGTTTTCCCTATGAGCGCGCTGCCCGCTGATGCTGGACCGTCCTTGAGCACCCCTCGGCAGCGGAGGGAGCTCGGACTTGACTGGTTCGACTGGAGTGCGTTTGCAGGTGTAGTCGTCGCCTCATTCGCGATCGTGGTGCCGCTGCTGCTCAAAGGGAGGACCTGGAGTGGGGGTGAAAGTCCTGTAGCCCTCGACCAGTTGCAGTACCTGACCTGGATTAGAGAGGCGGGTAATCACGGGCTGATCGGTAACCGCTGGGACTTCTCCCCTGATTCACGCGTCTTTCTGCATCCCGGCTTTCTAATCTCGGGACTCTTATTCCGGTTGGGTGTTCCAATCCAGGCCGCCTACGCTGCCCTCTGGAAACCAGTTGCCGCAGTGCTCACTTTCGCTGCGGCCCTCTGTTGGGTCAGGCACCTTGTCGTTGGGACTTGGGCTCGCAGAGGGGCCATCTTCATTGTGCTGTTCGCTGTTATGCCATGGAGCGGGCTGGTGAAGTTCTTCGACATTGGAAATCGACGTAACAACTACATCTGGGGCCTGAAGCTGGACTTCATGTCCGGCGAGATTTGGACCGTGCAGCCATTGCAGGGCTATTCCATGACGGCGATAGCAATCGCCCTGATGGTGTTCGTGCTCCTCGGGGTGGCCAAGCGCAGCTCTGGTGACGGTAGTACCCGCCTGCTGGTCCTGCTGTCGCTTGGCTCGGGGCTTGTGATGTGGCTCCAGCCTTGGCAGGGAGGGGAGACACTCTTGATCATCGGCTTTGTGGAGGTGTTCCGGCGTTGGCGTTACGGAAAGTCCATCGACATTGGATTGCTCTGGCTATTTGTGGCCGGGGCCATCCCAGCGGTCTACTACGCACTCCTGTCTAAGACGGATGCAGCATGGAAGTTGGCTGGTGAGGTGAACCAAGCTGACGGAAGTCCACTCTGGGGCTGGCCTTGGTGGGTGGTTCTCCTCACCCTCGCGCCCTTGGGTATTCCTGCTCTATTCGCGTTGAGGCGCAAGGACTTGAGTTGGGGGCAGGCGGCAGTTAGGTTCTGGCCACTGGCAGCCCTGATTGTCTTTCTGCAGCCATTCGGGACCTTCCCGTTCCATTCAGCACAAGGCCTAATGTTCCCTATCGGCGTATTGGCGGCGCAGGGCATGACTTCCTACCGTCCCCGCTGGGTTCCCCGACCAGCGTTTTGGTGGGTTGTGCCAGTCCTGCTCTTTCTTTCAGTCCCAGGGACGATCCACAAGATGTGGAGCGCGTACAACCAAATCAACAAGGTTGCCTACCCGTATTACATCGCTCCAGGCGAGAAGCGGGCACTGCGCTTTCTTGAGGTTGACCCTCAGCCAGGCGGTGTCATGACTGATGAATATGGAGGGCTGTTAATCCCCGCCTACACTGGGCGAGAGGCGCTCATGGGACCATTCTCTTGGACACCGAACTACTTTCAGAGGGCACTGCCAGTCGGAGCAATCTTTGGGAATTTTATGAGCCCTGCCGCAGCTCAGGCAGCAGTGGAATCAACGGGAGCAAGGTTCATCTTCCAAGCCTGCCATGGCAATGCCCAGCCGGCCACGTCGCTGGGCAGGGAGCTGGGACCGATCATTCTCAGCACCCATGATTTTGGCTGCGCGCGCGTCTATGTGCTGAAGCGGTCCGCCAAGTCTGACCGCGTCTCGTCCGAGCTGGGAGGGCCTGATGGAGGCTGACCGTAAGAGTGGCTCGGTGAGTCCCGAGATAACGGACGCGGGAGCCCACCCGCTGATCGCGAACCGGTATTTGAGTCTCGACTGGTTTGACTGGCTGTGCCTCGCCCTGCTCACACTCCTGTCAATGGTTGTCCTTGCCCCCTTGCTTCTCAAGGGCCGGATGCTCAGCGGGGCAGATGGCCTGTTCCCCCCAGATCAGATGCAGTACCTGACTTGGATTCGTGAGGCCGGGGATCACTGGCTGATTGGAAACGAGTTCGACATGAGGACCGACCATCGGGTCTTCCTCCACCCGGGGTTTCTGCTGTCCGGAATAGTCCACCGCTGGCTGGGAGCATCACTTGCCGTCTCGTTTATTGCCGTATGGAAGCCGCTTGCTGTTGCGGTTGCCTTCGTTGGCTGCCTGAAGTACACACGTAGGCTGCTTCCTAGGGGCTGGCCTGCGAGGGTCGGGCTTGTTATTGCCCTTTTCGTTGTGATGCCTTGGAGTGGGCTTGCAAAGACGACAGGATGGGGTGGTGCTCCGGGTCAGTACCAGCTTGACTTCATATCTGGGGAGCTCTGGACAGTCCAGACCCTGCTCGGGTACATGATGACCGCGGTTGCCGTATTTGCTATGCCGTTGGTCTTGCTTGGTGTAGAGAGGGGGAGGCAAGGTGGACACCGAGCGCTCCTGACCGCGTGCGCGGCTGGTGGGGCTTGGGTGATGTGGCTCCAGCCGTGGCAAGGAGCAGAGCTGATCCTGATCATCGTGGCCGTAGAGCTTTGGCGCAGGGTTCGAGATAAGGAGCCCATTGCCTGGCGCCTTACTCCTGTGCTTGTAGTCAGTGGCTTGCCGGCGGTGTACTACGCGGTTTTGTCTGCAACTGACTCCTCATGGGAGCTTGCCGGCAAGGCCAATGCGGCGGGAGCGCAGCCACTCTGGGAGTGGCCTCTTTGGATGGTGGCAATAACTCTTCTTCCACTTCTGATCCCGGCGGCACTCGGACTGGGCCGTCGTGCTGACGATTGGCAGCAGGTTGCCGTGCGGGTCTGGCCATTTGCCGTACTGGCTGTTTTCTTCCAGCCTTTTGGGACCTTCCCCTACCACTCGGTTCAGGGGCTAACACTTCCACTGGGGATCCTTGCGGTTCAAGGCCTTACGGTCCACCGGCCGAAGTGGGTTCCTAAACCACACTGGATCTGGGTTGTCCCAGTCTTGGCCCTGTTCATCATCCCTGGGACGGCTCACAAAGTCCGCTTGGTCCGCAACAACATCCACAATGTCGCCTACCCGTATTACATCTTTTCCGGCGAGGAGGCTGCCCTATCCTGGCTTGAGCGTGACAACCGACCGGGAGCTGTCTTGGCATCTTCGTACGGGGGCCTTCTTGTGGCTCCCTATGCAGGCAGGGAGGTGTACCTCGGGCCGTTCTCTTGGACGCCATCGTGGGAGCTCAGGGCGCGCGTAACGGGAGCCTTCTTTGGTGATCAGCTACGGCCTAGATACGCCCAGCGGTTCGTTAAGTCGACGGGGGCAAGATATGTATTTCAGGAGTGTCAGGGTCGTGTAGAGCCGCCGCTTTCGCTGTCCCACGAACTTGGTCAACTCGTGCAATCGGTGCATACGTTCGGTTGTGCGCGGGTCTACGTTCTGAAACCCACGGGGAGATCTGACCGGGTCTCTGCCCGGGTAGGAAAGCCAATCGTCAGGTGAGCGCCATGGTGGACGATCCAAAGAAACCGGCTCCTGCCGGCGGATCAGCCCGACGGTTCGACTGGTTTGACGGCGTCTTTCTTCTCGCTACGGGAGCGCTCTCGATGATGGTGATGTTGCCGTTGCTGCTGACCGGAAGGCACCTGAGTGGTGGTGATGGTCTTTTCACAGTCGATCAGCTTCAGTACCTCGCCTGGGTACGGGACGCGGGGGACCATTGGCTGGTCGGGAACCTGTTCGACTTTAGGCCAGACCACAGGGTGTTTCTCCACCCGGGTTACTTGATCTCCGGATGGCTCCATCGAGGGCTTGGGGTTCCGCTCCCTGAGGCGTATACGGCGGTCTGGAAACCCATTGCTGTGATTGTTGTCTTCTTCGGCATACGGCAGTACTGTCGGCGCTTGATAGTTGGACCTTGGGCTCAGCGAACCGCAATGCTTTTGGCCCTCTTTACCCTGATGGGCTGGAGCACGTTGGCCAACTGGATTGGAGCTGGCGACTCAGTCCGTTACAGCCTTGACTTCATCTCATCTGAGATGTGGACGGGGCAGTTGCTGATGGGGTACGAGTTCGGTGCTATTGCAGTGTTTCTCCTGCCGCTAGTGCTTCTGCTGATTGAGCGGGCCCGAGAGGCCGAAGGTGCCGCCCGCATCGCGCTTGCGTCAGCAGGGGCCCTCTTAGTTACTTGGCTTCAGCCATGGCAGGGAGCCGAGTTAATCGGGATCGTCCTCCTGGTAGAGGGCTTCCGGTGGTGGAGGAGGGACACGCGACCGGATCTTCGGCTTTTCTGGGTCGTGACTGCCGGCCTGATCCCGGCTATCTATTACGCGGCTGTGGCAGCGAGAGACCCATCATGGAAGTTGGCTGGTGAGATGAACAAGCGGGGAGCCCAGGCTCACTGGGACTGGCCACTCTGGGCCATCGCACTGACCGTGGCGCCGCTCGCCATCCCGGCGCTGATCTCCCTCCACAAGAGGGCTGACGGGTGGCAAGAGATCGCAGTGCGATTCTGGCCGGTTGCCGTTTTGGTGGTTTATCTTCAGCCTTTCGGCACTTTTCCCTATCACTCTTTTCAAGGACTCGCGCTTCCCCTGGCAGTTCTAGCCGTCCAATGCTTTGGGAGTGGTCGTCCGGCCTGGCTGCCGCGCCCTCGCTGGTGGTGGGTTGTCCCAGTGGTTCTAGCCCTGTCAGTCCCCGGGACGGTCCATCGGATGAGGATGGCCTCAGACAACGTTGATAAGGGCTATTTCCCGTATTACATCTCTCCGTCCGAGCAGGAGGCTTTGAGGTTTCTCGATGCTGCCCCTCGCGGGAAGGTTCTGGCAGACCCTTATGGAGGAATGCTTGTGCCCGCCTACAGCGGCCAGGAGGCCTATGTGGGTCCGAGATCTTGGTCGCCTGACTGGCAGGAGCGTGCGAATCTTGCTGCGGCAGTCTTCCTGGGTGTCTATCCGCCGGCCGCTACCCAGCAGGTGGTTCGTTCGACCGGGGCTAGGTACATCTTCGTGAACTGCACTGGCCTAACCGGGACGCTTCCGTCTCTTGCCACTGCCCTCGGTCCTCTGCTCGCTTCAGAGCATCGCTTTGGGTGCGCGACGGTCTACGTTCTTAAGTAGCGGGGAGGACGGCAAGGGCTCTGTCAGCGTCCGTCCTGGAAGGCCTCAAGGATCTCCTTAGCTACTTCGGTCCTGCCATACGGGATTGCCACTGAGATACCTTGCTCGCCCATTCTCTGCCGAGTCTCTGGGGGGAGTCCAAGCAGCGAAACTAGGCTCAGGCCGACTGAAGTTATGTTTCCAGGCTCAGCGAGGGTTCCAATTGCAGAAGTAACGAGGTCATCAATCCCTGGAATGGAAGTCGACAGGACCGGGAGCCCGGCGGCCATCGCCTCAATCAACACTGTTGGGCGCCCGTCGCGGTCTCCGTCTGCCGTGACTTGAGGGGTGAGTGCAAATAGCGCAGCACCCCAAACATGTTCCATCAGCTGATCGTGTGGAAGTGACCCAAGGAAAGAGACGCGGGCCCCTTCGGCGGTTGCCTGCGCTTCAAGGCTAGCCCGGAGAGGACCATCGCCGATCACGCGGAGGGCTCGGCCGCGAAGGGATTCTGAGTCCTGAACCGATGCAAAGGCAGAGATCAGTGTTGAGAAGCCCTTCTTCTCAACGAGCCGGCCGATGCTGATCACATCCCCGGCTGCCCGGTAGGGGGTCGGGGAGGCGAACCGTTCAGTGTCAACCGCAACTGGAATCTCGATTACGCGCTCAGCAGAGGGGCTGTCCGGCGCGGCATTCCGGAGCATCTCTGCGACATGAGGCGATGCAGCCCGCGCAAATGAAGCAGCTCGGATGTTCAGCGCAAGCTGCGCTGATTTGGAATAGGCGTCTGCCCCGTGGGCAGTGAAGGAGAAAGGGGTGCGCGTTGCTCGGCCGAGAAGGCGGCCGATATCGGCAGCTTCGGTTGCGAAGTGGGAGTGGATGTGGTCTGCCCACTTAGCGTCCTCTACAAAGGGGGCTATTCGCAAGGCTCCTCGTATCCGTGCGGTTCCGCTGGGTGGCGGCCAGTTGGGCTCCCTCGCAAGCTGGCTAAGCGTGGCAAGGGGTGCTTGGAAACCTTGGCGAAGAAGGGCTGTCAAGCGTTTGGCTCTACCAGCCTGATCAGCCGTCCGTGCTCGCGCCGGAGCAGCGGCCGAGAGACCCTGAGAGAGCGTCACTACGCGGACCTCGCAGCCGAGCTCCTGTAGTCCCAAGATCTCCTGAGCGACAAAGGTTTGGGAGAGCTCCGGGTATCGCTCCAAGACATAGAGGAGTCGCATGATCAGACCACCACTGTCGGAGTTGGACTGCCGGGCCCGCTCGAGTCCGAGCGCCGCCGCAGGTAGCTCACGGCCTCTCTCAGAAGGACTCTCTCCATAGCAGCGGTGCACAGCAGGTAGGTGGTTGCGAAGAGGAGGAGCTGGAGCGCAAAGGTGCTGACGCCGCCCTCAGCAGTGAACTGCTCTCGCCAGAGGAGAATCGGTACTGCGGCGATCAGAGGTGGGATAAGTGCTCTGAGGACAAACCGTGCGATCCGAACACCCGGGAGAAGCTGCCTCATGTAGATCCATCTGAGGAAGCCAGCGACGAGATTAACGGCGAAGAGTCCCCAAGCAAAAGCTGTGGCACCGTGAGTAAAAAGGAGTGGAATTGGAACCGCTGCGAATACGACGAGCCCGGTGATTGCGTAGACGGTTTGCGGGCGGGTGCGGCCTAGTGCCCTATAGAACGCGGTCCAGTTGAACCCAAGCTGATAGATCGCTGTCGAGACGCCCATGATCTGGATCAGGGCAATGGCAGGGCGCCATTTATCCCCCAGTACAAAGCGGACGAGGTCGTCCGCGAAGAGTGCGAGACCAGCCCCAAAGGGAAGTGCCCACATTGCCGTTAGGCGGTTGCTCTTCTCGAACACCTCCGCCAACCGTTCGGGCTTGTCCGTGATTGCGCAGATCGCGGGGTAGATGGTTTGAGTGATCATTTGGTCCGCTCTATCTGCGTAGCGGGTGAGCGTTATTGCAAGCGTCAGATAGCCGGCCCCCGCGAGGCCGAGCTTGGTCTCGAAGGCAAGGGTTTGGCCCTGTCGGATGAGGAGGCCACAGATCGCCGCTAGGAAGATCGGGGCACTGAAGTGGAGATAGCGCCGAGCTGTCTGGGAGTCGTACCGCCAAGCAAGCTTGTACGGGCTGAGCTTGAATGCCATTCCAGCCGCTGCGGCGTTGCCAGCAAGCGCACCAATGACCAGTCCCCAAGTTCCCATTCCACTGATGATGAGACCAACGGTGACCCCGAGCGTTACCACAGGCACCACCGCCTGCAGGCTCCTCTGGCGAACGAAGTCCATGCGCCTAAGAAAGACCCACGCGGGCGCTTGCATCGCGAACAGGATCGGCAGCAGGGACAGTGCGAGCATGAGGGGGGTGAGGCTGAAATCCCCGTAGATAAGTCCAATCACTGGGGCAAGCGCGGCAACGAGAATCGCAAAGCCCACAGAGAGCGCGAGGTCTAGGCTGAACGCATGCTGGAAGGCAGCCTCCTGATCGTCGCCATCCTGTTGAACATAGGCCTCATCTATTCCGACTTGCTTGAGGGCAAGCAGGGTGATGACAGTTACCGAGACGATTCCGTAGAGACCAACTTCGTCAGCATTCAGTAACCGGGCAACAACCACGGCTTGAACGAGTCCGAGCGACTCCACGGCCAGCAGGAACAGGCCGTTGATGATGGCGCCTCGCGCAGCGCGAGACCTCAGTTCATTCCGGGGAAACTCAAAGCGGTCCTCCTGCATGAGTCGGAGCGTACCGATGGTGGTAGCGGGTTCCCTGTCTATTCTCCCCTATAAGTGGGAGACAAGGCCGAGAAAGCACCCGAGAGAACTGCTGAATCCAAGGCTTCTCGAGCCTCGGGTATCCGCATTTCGGTTGTGGTGGCAACCCGCGATCGTGCGCACCAAGTGGGAGTCCTTCTAGACGCACTGGAAGGCCAGAGTCTTCCAAGAGATCAGTTCGAAATTATTCTCGTGGACGACGGCTCACAAGATGCAACTGCAGATGTTGTCAAGGGGCGCGTGGATGTCTTCCTGACTAATCCAGCCTCGATGGGTCCAGCGGGTGCCCGACAGCGGGGTTGGCCCGAAGCTCGGGGAGCGCTAGTCGCGTTTACTGATGATGACTGCCGGCCTGAGCCAACCTGGCTTGAAGAGGGGCTTGCCGCGCACCTTGCTTTCCCAGGCTCGGTCATACAAGGAAAGACCCGACCTGATGTTCACAGCGACCTTGATCTCCGTACACCCCTTGCCCGTTCAATCCGAGTCGATCACCTCGGTCCCTTCTTTGAGACATGCAATGTGTTCTACCCGAAGGCTCTGCTCGAGAGAGTAGGAGGCTTCGATCAGCGGATTGCGATGGCTGGAGAGGACGCCGACCTAGCCATGCGTTCCCTGGCCACGGGCTGTGGGGCTGTCTTTGCTGAGAATGCTGTTGTTAACCACTCGGTGGAGATTCATTCATTCGAGCGGGCTATGCGCGGGACGCGCCGATGGGCGTCACTAGTTCCACTCGTCAAGAGCCACCCGCACCTGCGCGGCGCGTTCCCGTGGCGGGGGTATGTGTGGCGGGAAAGCCACTCTCGGCTGATTGTGGCTGTAGCCGGGCTTGTTCTGGCGCGCCTGACTGGACGACGGGCATTTCTGCTCTGGGCCCTTCCCTACATAACGCTGCGAAATGGCTGGTATCCCGATGGCCTTGCGCGAACCTTTTCGGGTCTCCCCAAGACGCTTCCGGTCGACGCTGCCGAAGTGGCTGTGCTGGTCAAGGCAAGCATCCGCGAGCGCGGATTCCTCATCTAGATGGGGACAACCCGCCTCTCAGTCGTCATTCCCACCCACAACCGGGCCACTGATCTGCGGGAGTGCCTGACGGCGGTCGTTGGGCAGGTTGATTTTGACCAAGACGAGGTTCTCGTAGCGGACGATTCCTCCACGGACGGCACTCCCTCTGTCCTGGCTGATTTTCCCCAAGTGAGGGTGGTTTCGGTGCCGGGGAGCGGGTCGGGTTCCAGTACGGCCCGGAACGCGGCGCTTGGGACCGCGAGCGGGACGCTAGTCCTGTTTATCGATGACGACATCGTCGTCACTCCGGACCTAGTCGCTAAACACATGCTCTTTCACGAGCAGTTTCCGTTAGTTGAGGAGGCTCTGGGTGGCCCAGTCTTGTGGGATCCCCGCAAGCGCATCACCCGCCATATGAGGTGGCTTGAGACGGGGGGTCCACTGTTTGCCTTCGACACGATCGGCGATCACGGTGAGGTACCACCAGAGCACTTCTGCACTGCAAATGTAAGCGTCAAAAGGGAACTCCTGAGTCGAGTATCGGGACCCTTTGATGAGCGGCTTAGAAGGTTCACGGATGTTGAGCTCGCGTCTAGACTCGATGCGGTGGGGATGCGCCTTCAGCACGACCCGTCGGCTGAGGTTTGGCACCTGCGGTCAGACACGCCGAGGACGACAGCTGAGCGGATGCGGGAGGTCGGACGGGCCAGTGTTGAGCTAGAGCGTGTTGCTCCAGACCTAGTGCCCCCTCACGCACCCATGACCCCACTTCGGCGCTGTAAGGCCGCGGTTGCCACAGCCCTTAGCCCCATCGCAGAGATCGCTCCGCAGTTTCTTGCTGAGCGGATCTGGGCCAGTCGGGCTGCTTGGGCTTTCAGCGTTGGCCGGCGCGATGCACAGCTGGAGCGAGAGTCGTGAGGTCCCTCAAAGCATCAAAGGGGGAGATCCTCCTAGGAGCGGCATTCGCCTTCGTGAGCGTCGCCGTTATGGCAGCCCTCCTGTCCCGAGGTCGGATATTGACTGGAGCGGAGAGCCAGGTAGGAGCGGACCAACTCCAGTACCTCTCGTGGGTTGTTTCCTCCGGGGAACACCTCTCAATCAGGAGTCTGTGGTCGATACCGGCTCAACAGTCCAGCGCTTTTTTCCACCCTGGGTTCCTGATCTCCGGCCTTTTGAATCGTGCGGGCGTTGATGTTGTACTCAGTTATCAGCTCTGGAAGCTTCTGGCAATCCCACTTGTGGTGGCCGCCTTTGCGGCATATGTCCGAGAGTTGCTGCCAAAGGGTGGTGCGAGAACAGCCGCATTAGCCCTTGCTCTGTTCGGCCTCAGTCCAGCTGGCGCGATCTGGAGTTGGAACCGGTTGGTTGGTGGCTTTCGGGGGCAGCTTGAATTCGCAGCCGGAGAGGTCTTCGCCCCGTCATGGATGTGGGGGTACATGATGACTGGCATTGCCGTAGCGCTGATGGTGATCGGCTTACTGCTTGCCCAACGGGCAACTCGACCCGACTCCGCGGCGGTGACTGGAATTCTTCTCTGCGGTACGGCCTTTCTGTGCTCGTGGCTTCAGCCATGGCAAGGAGCAGAGCTTGTTGGCGCAGTCCTGATCTGCGACCTAGCTATGGCGGATGTTGGGCTTGGCCGTATGGCGTTGTTGCGTCGGCGACTCCCATTCCTACTAGCCGCCCTGGCGCCGCTGATCTACTACCGATGGCTGTCAGGGACTGAAGATGTCTGGGCGATAGCCGCTGAGGCCAACAACAGGGTCCCCCTTTGGTCCCTTGGTGTCTGGGCGTTGACGTTGCTTCCTTGGCTTCCGGCCATCAGGGCGTACGGCCGGCGCCCATCTGACTGGCAGTCGCTGGCTCTGCGCGTTGTTCCGCTACTGATGGTCGGAGAGTTTGCCTTTGTGGGACTCAGCCATGCGGGCACCTTTCCGTTCCACGCCGTCCAGGGGATAAGCCTCTTCCTTGGCATCCTGGCCGTCGAAGGGATGCTCCTTCTGAAGGACGCGGAGTGGTGGCGGGCGAGACTTCCGCTCGGGGTGGGACTCTGTCTGATCATGTGTGTCCCAGGAACTGTCCACCGTCTCAATCTGATGAGGCTCGAGATCCACCGCTCAGCACAGCCCTACTTCCTCGAACCGGGGGAAGACGCGGCACTGAAAGCAATTGCCTCCAAGCCGGGATCGGGGGGAGTGTTGGCACCGATCAAAGCTGCGCTGTCAGTGCCGGCGCATACCGGCCGTCCTGTCTGGGTTGGGGAACTCTCATGGACCCCGGACTTCCGAGCGCGTGTTGCGGCCGCGGAGAAGCTGTTCCGAGGGCAGATGTCCCTCTCATCTGCACGGCGCCTGATTGACTCGAGTGGGGCGAGGTTTCTCTACTCCGACTGTGGCCACCAGTCTGATTTGACCCACGTGCTGGGTTCCAGGCTTCTCCAGCGAGCCAACTACGGCTGCGCAAGGGTTTATGAGCTGAAGGGTTGGAAATCATGAGCCGCTTGAGGAAGGCAGCCCCCGGGGCGTGCCTCTGGCTGATCGGTCTTGGAATTGGCTTCCTGACCTTGAAGGATTGGATCCAGCTCAACGACGAGGGCCTGATGCTGCAGGCTGCGTCTCGAATAGCAGCAGGGCAAGTTCCCTACCGGGACTTCTGGTGGTTCTACCCGCCGGGACAGGTCTATCTTCTTGGAGCAGCGTGGAAGCTGACCGGGGCATCGCTCGTTCCCTGGCGCGTCATTCGTGCGGTTGTGGATGCAACGGTCGCCCTTCTCGCGTGGCGTTTGGCGGGAAGAAGGGCCGGGCGATGGCCGGCCCTTCTGGCCTGGGCTGTTTCAATCTTTGCGGTCAGCTCTGCCACTGGCCCTCACCCGTATCCGGTTGCCCTCATGTTTGCCCTTGGAGCGCTTCTTCAGCTTGAGAAGCGGCCGTGGCTCGCCGGTGTCTTCACAGGACTTGTTTCGGTCTGGAGGATTGAGTTTGCGGCATATCTCGCGCTGGGGTCTGTGATCGGGCTAGTGCTGCGAGGCGGAATCCGACGGACCCTGCTGCAATATGTCGGCTCGGCTTTGGCAGCCGCTGCGGCCATTTATGTTCCCCTTGTCGCTGCGGCTGGCGCGGGTAACTCGTGGGATCTGCTGATCCGGTATCCCGTCCTTGAGTTCAGCAAGTACCAGACGCTTCCATTTCCACTCGTGTGGGATGGGGGTGGGAATGCGCAGGGGCTTGACCTAGTCGCCCAGTTCCTCTCGTACCACCTTCCTCTATCGCTCTTGTTGACTCTCGCGGCCAGCGGTACGGCCCTTCTGCTGACGCAGAGGAAAGGTCGTTGGATTGAGGCCACGACCTTTGTCTTTGGCTTTGGAATGGCGCACTACCTTGTTGTGCGCGCCGACGCCTTCCATACGGGTCCGCTAGCGGTGATGGATGCGGTTCTGGGTGCTTGGGCGATTTCAGCGGTCGTGGACTCACGCAGGAGTCGCCCTTGGAAGGTGTCACCAGCAGCTGGTGGATGGCGCAAGGCTCTCGCCGGACTTGCAGCACTTGGGGCCCTAGCAGGCCTTGGCTGGAGCCTTGCGGACACAGTCTGGAAGCGCGAGCGGGAGGTACGGGAAGCCCAGCACGCTCGGAGAATCAACCTGCAAGTCGCCGATGGAGTTCGGGAGCTTCCTCGCACCCGCTGCTCCCTCCGAGGAGAGCCGGTTCAGATGTGTCTGCTTTCGGATCTCGAGTCGGCAGTGGGCGCCGTTCGCAGATTACCCCCAGGTCCGATCTATGTGGCCTCACGTAGATCCGACCTCGTCACGGCCGGCGCCCCTCTTTTCTACGTTCTCGCCGGGCGTGAGAATGTGACTAGGTACGACATTGCTGCCCCGGGCGTTGTTACAAGCGAGCGAGTCCAGCGTGAGATCATCTCGGCTCTCGAAGCAACGGGAGCGCCCGTCGTTCGTTATGAGGCCGGCATCACCGCTGCGCCCGAGCCGAATCTTGCCGGCAAGTCGAGCGGGGTGACTCTTCTAGACGTGTATCTGAAGCGGAGCTACAGAGAGTTGGCGCGGTTTGGAACTTGGGTAGTGCTGCTTCCCAAGCCTCCGACTGCGGCGACGTCAGCGTCAGCAACTAAGTGAGCCCCGCCCTTCGGTGGGGCTGACGCATGCCAGGCTGCGGCAAAAGCACCAGTGGCGGCGATTACCTGAACTACAAGAACTGTACGCGCGAAGCCAACGACCGAATCGCCGCCCGGGCCAAATAGAAGCGCTGCGGGCTCGATGATGGCTACCGCGGCTAGGAACCAGAGGAACTTCACCTCGCGCATGGCAAGAAGCAGCTGCACTGAGAGGTAACAGACTGAGAGGAAAGCCATCGCAATGCCGAGGTCAAATAGAGCTTCAGCCCCCTGTGAGTACTTATCTCCGAATGCCAACTCGAGAAGTAGCTTTGGAACGACGGCGTAGACGATCAGACAAGGAGCTGCAACAGCCCCGGTCATGATCATTGCCTTGCGTAGGACGGGGCGGGCGTCCTGGCCTAGGGCATGACGACGAGCCGCTTCGGGAAGAAGGTAGAAGCCAATACCGATAGCGACCCAGACAACGACCTTGGCAGCTACTGCTGCAGCCGCGTAAGAGCCGGCATTAGTGCCGTGGAGACGGTGCTGAGCAACAATCACATCGACGTTCTGAAGAACTGCAATCAGAGCCAGTCCCACGATGGCGACCCATGCGTCTGCGGTCAGGCGGCGGAGTCCGTGGGCAACACGAGCCTTTTCGTGCTTCCCGAGCCTTCTAGACAGGACGAAGCCAAGGATCACACTCATCGTGAGCATCGCGAGCGGCGTTCCTAGATAGGCGCCGGTCACCTTGAAGCTCTTGACGACGACAAAGGCAATCCCGGCGCCAAGCACAAGTCGCGCAACCTGCTCGGCCACCATGCTCAGCCCGACGGCTGGGTAGGCGCGCGTTGCCTGAAGCGCGCCTCTCTGGATTGAGAGCAGGATCCAAACGCATGCGGCAGGTGGCACGAAGGCCGCGGCCCATTCTTGGTCTTTGCCGACCCCGATGATGGTGGCAAGTGGTTGCCGCAGCATGATCGATACGGCGGTAACCAAGAGCGTCACGAAAGCAAGGGTGATGGTCCAGCGACGGAGAGTGGTGGCGAACTGCCGTCCCTCACCGAGGTGGCCCAGTGATCCCTCACGAGCGGTTGCCACCTGCAGGGCCGCGCCTGGGACGCTGAGGATGATGAAGGTCGAGAGGATCGCAGCGAGCTCTCCGTAGCCCTCGACATGGAGCAGGCGGCCAAACGCGACGGTGGTGATGAGTGCAACGAGGTTTGTGGCGATCATCGCCCCTGCGAGGATCGCGGCATAGCGGGTGTCCGCTCCGCTAAGCCGTGCAACTATCGGCTTCAGTGGTCCGGGCCAGCGGTTTCCAGGCGGCATTGGGGGTTCTTGATGAGGCAAGGTCGTGACGCTACCGGAGAGTCCGACGGTCTGACGCAATGCAACAGCAATGGGTCACTTTGGGAGCTCGCCCCGCAGCTGTCTGCTCTTAGCGAGAGACAGAATCGCTGTGGGGCCGTCGGTCCCCATTCGGGCCTGCCAGATCATTGCCCACGCGAACCACGCGCCAGGATTATCCCGCGCGGTTTGTAGGGCTAGGCGGGCAGCCTCCCGGGGGTGGTCGTTCTCAAGGTAGATCTGCGTCAGGTCGTACCTAGGAGATGGGTTCGGGTTCAGCCAGGCGGCATCCTTAAGAAGGGCAACGGCAGAGCGGTACCTAGGGGGAGTCCAGCCAAGGACCTCAGCGGCCTTTGCTTTGCCCGCGGCTTCTCGCTGGAGGCTGGCTGCTTCCCACGAGTGACCAAGCCAGAGAATTGAGGCAGATGCAATAGCCACTAAGGCTGCTGACTGGACGCGTGCTGATGTGCTGGGTTCGGCCGCGGTGGCGTCAGTTGAAATCAACGTTGCCGCAAGCGCCAGAACGGGAAGGACTACTCCGGGTAGCTGCCAGTCCCAATCAATTGAACTGTGCGAAACAAAAACGAGGAGTCCTGCGGCGCTCGCAACCAACAGGTCCGGGTGCTGTTGTCGCCGAGACCAGGCGGCGATCCAGATTGAGCCAAATAGCGCCAACAGCAACAAGGCGCCTAGCAGGCCAAGTTCCCCAAGGGTCTCCAGCTCAAGCGAGTGGGCATTCTGAGCTGGCTGCTCCCCGTTTCGATGCTCTAGCCAAGCAGTTCTAAACGATCCAGCCCCGCCCCCTATCAGAGGTGACTCAGTGAACTGTGTGAGTGCTACATCCCAATAGAGCGAGCGGTTGGACTCGAAGGAGTTCAAGCGTGCGGCGCTTGACCCGGTCACCGAATTTGACTGACCGCTCTCACTTGCGCCCACTACAACAATGAAAGCCGGCATCAGCGCCAGTAGGACAGCCGCGGTCAACGCAAGGCGGGGTAGGACCTTCCCTCCGACTGGCCGGTCATGCGGAAGGTAGCGCCGCTCGGTGGCAAAGTGAACCGCACCAGCGACCAGGGTGGTGGCTGCAACAGCACTCAGAAAGATAAGACCATCGCTCTCCCTCGCAACGCTTGATCCGCTCAGATTAAGTACGGAGGGGAGGTGATCCGCCGCGAACATAACCGGAATGAGAGTGCCGAGCGAGAGGGCCGCCGCTTGAACCTGCCGAAGGTGCGGTCGCAGCGCCACGACAGCTGCAAGGCCAGCCCCGGTTGCTGCGAGTGCCCCACGCGAGAACGTAAGCCACAGTGCGGCCATCAGGATCGGGGAGGTCGCTACTGCCGCCAGTCGAAGCAAAGGGGAACGGCGTGGATCCGCGGATAGCCGTGAAGCAAGCACAACCCCGACTCCACATAGGAGTCCCATCGCATTCCAGTACCCCAGTGGCTGCGAAAGACGCCCGAACGCAATCTTGGACTGTTCAAGGACAAAGGTGCCAGGAAAGAAGCGTTCGCTGAGCCCATAGGCAGCGGCGGCGACAATTGTCAGCCAGACAGCCGGCTCAACCTTGGCTCTACTGTCCGGATTACCTAAGGCAGAGGTTGCTGCGAGTGCAAAGCCTGAATAGAGCAGTAGGCCAGTGAGGTCTGCCACAACTAGGCCGAGATCCGGTGCCCAGAGAAAAGAGAGAGCGCTTAGGGCGGTGAGTCCCAGTAGGGCGAGAATCGCAATGCGGGACGCTACGCCTCGGGGCAGGGCAGGTAGGCCCAATGCAAGTCCCACTAGGAAGAGAAGCCATGCGCTGATAGCCATCGCGAACGCACTGTTGGAATAGGCGTGCCATTGGAAGAAGACAGCAGCAGGAACGAGCGCAGCAACTCCGGCGAGCTGTAGACGGATGAGTGTTCTGCGCATCCAACTGAACGGTACCGTTGTCCGACCCCGGTCCCTCTGTACGCTCGTCCGGTGGAATTTCCTGTTGATCTCAAGACCACCAGTCCGCGGGAGACCGAGGCCGTCGGCTCAGAGTTGGCCGAGTGCTTTGTTGCTGGCGATCGCGTGATTCTCGAGGGAGACCTTGGCTCAGGTAAGACTGTTCTCGTCAGAGGCATTTGTCGGGGGCTCGGGATAGCGGCCGACATCACCAGCCCAACTTTCACACTGGCCCAGCGCTACGAGGAGGGACGGCTGCCTGTTTCCCACCTTGACCTGTACCGGCTAGAGCCGGGCATGGCAGGTGAGGATCCGGGTGTACTCGAGGGGGAGTTCTCCACCGAGCGAGTGACATTGGTCGAGTGGCCTGAGCGGGCTCCCCTCGGTGCCCTTCAGCCCACTTACCGGGTCTCACTTCAGCATCTCGGGGGCGACGAGCGACAGGTGCTTGTGGAATGTCTCTCTTAACCGTTGGCATAGATACTTCGACCTTCGAAACGGGGGTAGGTGTGGTGCTACCTGATGGACGCGCTTTGGAGCGCTTCGACATACCCCAGCCCGGCACACGACCAGCTCATTCCTCTGCGACATTGAGGATGCTTGAACAGGCTCTGTCTGACGTCGGTGCCGGTTTCGACGAGATAGGCCGAGTTGCAGTCACAGTGGGTCCCGGTTCGTTTACGGGTATTCGGATCGGGCTTGCGACCGCAAATGGGTTAGCGCTCGCTGTTGGGGTCAAGGCTCAGGGAGCGTCATCGCTGCTCACACTCCTGAGGGGGGCTGCTGCACTCCAACAGCCTGCCGTTGCATTGATCGATGCCCGGAGAGGGGAACTCTTTGTCGCCACAAGTACTGCGCCCCAGGACCGGTTCGCACTCCCGTTGACTGAACAGACGGAATGGTGGCAAGGCTTCCCAGCTGGGGCGATCTGCATCGGTGATGGAGCAATCCAGAATGCTGATGTCCTTACGGCCGCCGGATTCACGGTCCCCGTCCCCTCGGACTCTCTCCACCGGATCTCTCCGATTGATGTCTGCCTTGAGGCCAGCAGTTGGCCTGAGGGCGTCGATGTTGCTCCGGAATACCTGCGCCGCCCTGACGCAGTTCCAACATCGGAGCGGGGTTCGTGATGCTGATCCGCCACCTTGTCTTGAAGGATCTGCCGCGCGTTCTGCGGATCGAGCGTGAGTCGTTTCCCGCCCCTTGGTCGGCCGCTATGTTTGCGCTTGAACTTACGAGAGCTGATTCGCTCTGCTTCGTCGGCGAGGCGGATGGCGAGATTGTCGGTTACGTCGTCTGCAGCCAACTTGATCTCGACTGGCACCTGATGAACATTGCAGTCCCTCCAGCCTGTCGTGGCAGGGGGATAGCGAAGGCGCTAATGACGTCCCTTCTAGCCGAGCTTGGGAACGACGCCCGGATGACCCTTGAAGTCCGTCCTTCTAACGAGGCTGCGATCGCGCTGTATGAGTCCTTCGGGTTCATGCTGGCGGGGCGAAGGACCCGCTATTACGCGGACACGGGCGAGGATGCTCTGATCATGTGGAGAACAGAGGCAACCCTGAGGGGATCGCTTGAGGATGTTCCCAATGCTGACGGAGGTGCGAGGTGATTCTCGCGATTGAGACCAGCTGCGATGACAGCTGTGCGGCTGTGCTGACCTCCTCCGGTGACGTCCTCAGCAGTGTTGTCGGTAGCCAGGTGATTCACGATCTCTATGGGGGAGTCGTTCCCGAGATAGCAGCACGGCACCACCTTGAGCTGCTGCTCCCCGTGGTCGAGCGAGCCCTAGCCGAAGCCAGCATCGGGCTCGCTGACCTCGAGAGTGTTGCTGTCACCCAAGGCCCAGGTCTCGTAGGCGCACTTCTGGTAGGCCTCGCCACAGCGAAAGGCCTCGCTGCCGGGCTAGGGATACCGCTCAGAGCCGTTGACCATCTGCATGGGCACGTTGCCGCGTCCTATCTGGCTGGAGTTCCCCTCGAGCCGCCCTTCCTCTGTCTTGTGGCAAGTGGCGGGCACACGTTGATTGCAAACGTCCAAGAGCCGGGTCCGAACTGGTCTGTTGTTGGGACGACCATTGATGATGCGGCTGGTGAGGCCTTTGACAAAGGCGCCAGGATCTTGGGCTTGGGTTACCCGGGTGGTCCTCTGTTGGAAGAGCAGGCTAAGGCCGGAGACCCGGATGCGTTTGACTTCCCCCGGGCCAAAGGTGTCGCTGGGGCCGACTTCTCTTTTGCAGGGCTGAAGACAAGCCTTCTCTATGCCGTGAGGGATCTGGGGGAGGCCGATGCAACTGCTCGGCGAGCCGATCTAGCGGCTTCCTATCAGGCCGCGATTGTCGATCAGTTGGTTGAGCGCGTGACCCGCGCGGTTGACAGCACTGGGGTCAGCGTTGTCGCGTTCGGCGGAGGCGTTGCCGCTAACTCCTCGGCACGTCTGGGACTGACCGCAGCAGGAATCAAGCTCGTTGTTCCACCTAGGAAGTACTGCACCGACAACGCAGCCATGATTGGGCGCGCCTCCCTTGAGGTTCAAGACTTACCCCACGACGCAGCATTCTCCCTTGATGCCTACTCGACTGCAACGAGGGCGGGCCGGTGACCAGCCCAATCTCGATCACGTTCTACGGGAGGGCTGGCTGTCACCTCTGCGATGAGACCCGGGCGCGGCTTGAGTCGCTCGTTGGCAACCCATTTGAATTCGACATCGTTGAGGTCGATATCGAGAGCAATGATGATCTCCACAAGCGTTATCTGGAACGGATCCCCATCCTCGAACACGGTGGCGTCGTGCTCTCAGAACTTGGGGCCACTAAGGATCAACTAGTGAAGTTGATGGCTGGCGTGGCTAGCATTGCCCGCGATGACAATGGGGACTGAACTCAGCGAGGAGGAACGCGGGGGCGAACGCCTCGCTCTCGGGGTTGCCGCGCGGTTGTCGCGGTATCTACAGGTCCTCACTCAGGCCCGCAAGATGGGTAAGGAAACAATCTCGTCTCAGGAGCTTTCCGAATACACGCATGTGAACCCGACCCAGATTCGACGGGATCTGAGTGGATTTGGTCGCTTCGGTAAGAGAGGGGTTGGCTACAACGTTGACGGTCTAGTGACCGCGATCAGAGACATCTTGAGAACCGCGGGGCAACACAACATCGGTCTCTTCGGGGCGGGGAACCTGGGGAAGGCAATTGCTAGCTCGGACATGTTTGCTGACCATGGCTTCCGAGTTGTAGCCCTGTTTGACTCTGATCCAGCCAAGGTCGGCGAGAAGGTTGGTCCTCATGAAGTTCGCCACGCCGACAGCCTGGAGCGGGCTGTTGTGGAGGATGAGATCGTCGTCGCAGTCCTAGCCGTACCGGCTGCCGCGGCCCAACCACTGGCTGATCGTCTCGTTGATGCCGGAGTGCGGATTATCTTCAACTACTCGGAGACGCTTCTGCAGGTACCTCCCGAGGTCACCGTGCATACATCGTCTCCTGCGGTTGACCTTCTCTACGCCCTCTACTTCTACCTCACCTGATCTGACATGACACCCGGAATCAACTTTGATGACGCACAGGAAGTCTTCACGGCGAGCGTTGACGGCACGGTTGGCCTTGAGGAGGAGTTCGCCATTGTCGATCCGGAGACTCTCGAGCTTGTTTCGAGATTTGATGACCTAAGGCTTGCCGCTAGTGCCCACGAGAGCCTTGACTCCGCAATTGCTGGAGAGCTCATTCGGTCAGAGATCGAGATCCGTTCGGGGCGCGGCGAAGACCTTGCCCACGCGCAGCAGCTTCAGCAGGACCACCGGGCAAGTCTTTTTGCCCTGGCTCGGGAGCAGGGCCTAGCTCTCGCTGCGACTGGAACGCACCCGTGGGCCGACTACCGCGATCAGCAGATCATTGACACAGATCACTACCGCAGGGTTGAGAGCGACCTTCGCTGGGTTGCGTCCCGTAACAACACCTTCTCTTTACATGTCCATGTGGGCGTCAACGGCCTCGACCGTGCAGTCCGGGTCTGTGACCGCCTTCGGCATGTACTGCCCGCATTGCTTGCCGTATCAGCGAGCTCGCCATTCTTAGACGGCAGGGATACCGGGCTTCACTCGGTCAGGTCGCAGATTTTCACAAAGAGTTTTCCCCGCTGTGGAATTCCCGATGCCTACGGCAGCTGGGATGGCTTCCGCCGGTATCTAGAGACGCTTCTCGCGGTCGAGTCAATCGTCGAGTACACCCAAGTTTGGTGGTCGGTAAGGCCGCATCTTTCATTTGGCACGGTTGAGGTCCGTATCTGTGACGCTCAGCCAACAGCGGCCGAGAGTGATGGCCTTGCTCAGCTGATTACTGCCTGCGTGCTCCAGGCCGCACGTGATGAGGACGAGGGAGTGCCGATACCGGATGTGTCACGGGGCTTGCTTGAGGAGAACTTCTGGAGGGCGATCCGCTTCGGCGTAGAGGGCAAGATGATCGACTTTGAGCGGCTTGCGGAATACCCAGGGGCGGAGTCACTGGATCGTCTTCTCGAGTGGACCGCGCCGGTGCGCAGCGAGCACGGGATCACACCGGAGCTTCCCGCGTTGAACGCGACGCAGAGGCAGCGCGGCCAGCTCGCTAAGGGGAGGAGCATTAGGGAGATCTACGCTGATCTCCTACGCCAGACCGGAGACACCTATGCTCCAGAGACAGTCGCATGAGTGATTCAGACGAAATAGACGCCACAGCACCTCCGCAACAGCCGACTGAAGCGGAGATACGTGCTGCGCTTGAGGAGGAGATGAGCCACGTTCACGTCGGTGATGTCGTACTCCAGACGGTTGTCTCGCTTGTCAACCTTGCCGCGCGTCGAACTGGGACAGCTCCCGAGACTGAGGGCGAACGGGACCTGGAGCAGGTGCGGATTTCAATTGATGCTGTCCGGGCATTGCTGCCCTCCGTGGAGACCGTTGCTCCTGAACAGCTTCCAGCTGTTAAGGATGCTCTATCCCAACTGCAGCTCGCTTATGTAAAAGCGGGCGGGGACGCTGATTCGAGTGTTTCCGGAAATCAAGGAGCCGCTGATGGGCCTGGTGAGGATGGGGAAACCGGCCCTGAGGACCGGCCCAGCCGCATCTGGGTCCCAGGAAGCTGACCTCTCGGCAAGACGGCCCGGACTGTCTGGGCACGCGGGGAGGAAACGGGGGTCCGGCGGGGTAAGTATGCTCTGCAGCACTTAGCGGTAGGGCCGTGTTTTGCGGCCTGTGCCAATCCCGGCGCCGTAATTGACCGTCCCGAGACCCTCCGGAGGACTCCCTTGACTCAGTTCCTGAACGACCACGGTGTTCTATTCGCCTTGGTGTGTGCCGCAGCCGCAGTTGTATACGGCGTTGTTACCGCGCAGTCGTTGCTCAAGCTTTCGCCTGGCAATGAGAAGATGCGTGAAATCAGCCTGGCTATTCAGGAAGGCGCAACTGCCTACCTGACCCGTCAGTACACAACGATTGCCGTTGTTGGCGTAGTGCTCTTCGTTGCGCTGTACTTCATCCAGAACCTCTCTGTTGCCATTGGCTTCCTGATTGGCGGCGTCCTTTCGGGTGCTGCAGGCTTCATCGGGATGAACGTTTCGGTCCGGGCTAATGCCCGCGTTGCCGAAGCTGCTCGCGGTGGCGTAGGCAAAGCTCTTGATGTGGCATTCCGCGGAGGTGCCGTAACCGGCATGCTCGTCGTCGGTCTTGCCCTCACTGGCGTTGCCGCTTACTACGGCATCCTCACCTCGTTTGTGGATCAGACTCCTAAGCACGCCATCGATGCTCTCATCGGACTTGGCTTTGGTGGCTCGCTGATCAGCGTGTTCGCCCGTCTCGGCGGCGGCATCTTCACCAAGGGTGCTGATGTTGGTGCTGATCTCGTAGGCAAGATCGAAGCTGGCATTCCCGAGGATGACCCTCGTAACCCGGCTGTGATTGCAGACAACGTTGGCGACAACGTCGGCGACTGCGCCGGCATGGCAGCCGATCTCTTTGAGACCTACGCTGTTACCGCTGTAGCCGTGATGCTCCTCGGGGTACTCACCTTCAACGGTGCTACGACGACGGTTGCTCTCTACCCACTGGTGCTTGGTGGTGTTTCGATCATCGCTTCGATCATCGGGACCTTCGCTGTTAAGTCAGCAGCAGGCAACGTTGAGCGCGCTCTCTACCAGGGCCTTGCGGTTTCCGGCCTTCTGGCAGCCGTTGCGTTCTACCCAGTCACTCACTGGATGTTTGATGGCGCGATTCTCTCAACGCCCAATGGCAGCGGTCCTAGCGCCAACGATCTGTACTTCTGTTCACTTGTAGGCCTTGGCGTAACAGCCCTCCTGTTCGTGATTACGGATTACTACACGTCCACGCGTTTTGCTCCTGTTAAGAAGACAGCAGAGGCCTCTCAGACTGGTCACGCAACCAACATCATCCAGGGCCTTGCCCAGGGTTACCAGGCCACGGCACTGCCAGCGATCGTTCTTTGCGCAGGCATCTTTGGCGCTTGGAAGCTTGCTGGTGGCGGAACTGACGGCATCTACGGCATCGGAGTTGCCGTAATGGCTCAGCTGTCGCTTACAGGTCTCATCGTTGCGCTTGACGCATTCGGCCCAATCACAGACAACGCTGGTGGTATTGCCGAGATGGCAGACCTTCCAGCTGAGGTTCGCGCTGTGACTGATCCGCTTGACGCTGTTGGCAACACGACTAAGGCAGTGACGAAGGGCTACGCAATCGGTTCAGCCGCTCTTGCCGCTCTCGTTCTGTTCGCTGCGTTCGAGCGCGAGCTGCCAAAGACTGTTGACACAGCAGGCTTCTCGATCAGCAACCCTGAGGTTCTGATCGGGCTGCTTATCGGCGGCATGATGGTCAACCTGTTCGCCGCTCTCTCAATGGAGGCCGTTGGCCGCGCAGGCGGTGCGGTTGTCGAGGAAGTTCGTCGACAGTTCCGTGAGAAGCCAGGCATCATGGATGGGACTGAGCGTCCCGACTATGCAGCATGCGTAGACCTTGTAACCAAGGCTGCTCAGCGCGAAATGATCATTCCGTCCCTGATTCCGATCGTCGTGACTGCAGTTGTCGCGCTCGTCAGTGTCAAGGCACTCGGTGGACTCCTCATGGGTGTCATCGTGGTCGGCGTGTTCGTGGCAATCTCAATGACCGCCGGTGGTGGTGCTTGGGATAACGCCAAGAAGCTGATTGAGGATGGTGCGTTTGGTGGCAAGGGAACTCTTGCTCACGAGGCCTCCATCACAGGCGACACGGTCGGTGATCCTTACAAGGACACGGCCGGACCAGCGATCAACCCAATGATCAAGGTAGCCAACATTGTTGCGATCCTGCTGATTCCAGTAATCAGCTAGATCAACTGAATTCGACCCGCTCTCTGCTGAGAAGTTCGGCAGGGGGCGGGTTTTTTCATGCCCGGAATAATCCCTGGCAGGCGGGTCGGCACCCGGGAAGCCGGGGGTGAGAAAGGCTGGGAGAGGTAGCGGCTAGCTGATTGGCTTGAGGCCAGCGGCTGCGCAGCCAGCGGCGAGGGCGTCAAGACCGAAGGCCTTGACTGGCCCGAGCGAGCCTGTGTCGGCCGGCCCGACTGTGGCCAGCGTCCTGCCTGCGAAGGCAAGGAACTCGGCGGTCAGGTCATAGCCATTAGGGCCATTCAGCTCAACAAACGAGAGCTGACTGCCATCGGCGGCTAGTGCTTCGGCAACGGCGACCGACTGGGACTTCGCACGTTCGGCTTTGCTCGGCCCACCGGTTGAACCGGGCAAGGCCCTCTTCAACCCGGCCCCAAGGAGAGCCTTGGCGCCTGGAATCTTTGTGATGCCGGCAACCGCGGCAGCGCCGTAGCGGGCTGGGGCTGTTCTTGGCCCGAACCAGCCGAGGTAAGCGTTCACATCTGTGACCGACGCAGCGATCTGTGGGATCGCGAAGTGTTCGGACGAGCCGATCGAGAGACCTACGCGGGGACCGCCTTGCGTAGCGAATGAGTGTTCGGCTTTGGCGCCCCGAACCGTCCTGATTGAACCATCCCGGTATTCAAAGCCAGGGGTCAGCATTGCTCCAGCAAGTGAAGCGAGAGTTCCGCCGCTGGCGCCAAAGCCGCCCTGGAAGAAGTAGCCGACATTGACGGTTACGGCATCTGCGCCGGCCTGCTCAAGTGCGAGGCCTGCGGCAAGGTTGCCTGGGACATAGTCGTAGCCAAAGGCTGTTAGCGCAGCTATTCCAGCATTCTTGGCTTCGGCGTCCGCCTCAAAGACTCTGCGGATCCAAGACGGCTCGCCTGTGGAGTCCACGTAGTGGGCGCCGGCGTCGAGGGCTGCCTGGAAGGCAGGTTCTCCAAGGCGAGCAAATGGACCCACGGTGGTGACGATGACGTCGCCCTTCTCGACGAGTGAGCGGACAGATGAAGGGTCAGTCACATCGGCAACGACCGTTGTTAGACCTCCCAGTTCGTCCGCCAGTGCCTGAACACGCTCTGGGCTGCGGGCGGCAAGAATTGGCGTTGAGCCGGCCTTGACCATGGCGCGTGCTGTGAGCTCACCGGTGTAGCCCGTGGCTCCAAAGAGAATTATTCGTGCGGCCATCGATGGCAAGACTAGAGACATCGCCGGGGTGATGCCCGGGTGGCTTGTAGGCCCGGGGCGTAGGATCAAGTTCTATGGCTCGCAGGCTTCTTCCCGGACTCGAACGCGTACTTGGCGTCAACGCTCTCTTTGCGACCGCCTACGGCAATGTTGGGTCCTCGATCTACTACGCACTAGGCCTCGTTGCTAGCTACGCCCTTGGGCTTACGCCGATCGTTTTCCTTATCAGCGGTGTGCTGTTCTACCTGACCGCGGCCACCTATTCGGAAGCCACCGCGATGTACCCGGAGGCGGGAGGGTCCTCCAGCTTTGCCCGCCATGCCTTCAATGAGTTCTGGTCGTTCTTTGCAGCCTGGGGCCAGATGCTCAACTACACGATCACAATTGCGATCAGTGCCTTCTTCGTCCCCCACTACATCGGGGGACTGTTCTGGGAGCCGCTACGGCACTCGCCTGGGGACATCATCGCCGCCATCGGCGTGATTGTGCTCCTGAGCGTTGTGAACGTTGTTGGCGTCAAGGAGGCCGCGGGGTTGAACATCTTCCTTGCCGTGATTGATTTCGCAACCCAGCTCCTACTTGTTCTTGTCGGTCTGTTTCTCGTTTTCTCGCCGGAGACGCTTGCAAACAATGTTCAGTGGGGCGTGGCACCAACTTGGACCAACTTTGTGATCGCTATCCCGGTGGGCATGATCGCCTACACGGGGATTGAGACGATCTCGAATATGGCCGAGGAGGCCAAGTCTCCAGGGAAGACGGTGCCGAAAGCAATCAACCGTGTAGTCATTGCAGTCTTCGCCATCTATGCGGTTCTGCCGGCTGTCGCGCTCTCGGCGCTGCCCGTCACGTGCGTGGACGGCAAGTGCCAAACGCAACTCGGTGTGTCGAGCGAAAAGGGCGGCTTTGCTGGTGATCCCGTGCTCGGTGTTGTGAAGCATCTAGCGCTTGGTCCGCTCCAGGGGGCGGCGGAGATCTATGTCGGGATCTTGGCGGCGACGATCCTCTTCATCGCTACTAACGCAGGGATCATTGGGGTATCGCGTTTGGTCTATTCGATGGGTCTGCACCGGCAGGTGCCGGACAGCATGCGCCAGCTACACCCGAAGTACCGGACTCCGTGGATTGGCATCCTCCTGTTCGGCGCCATTGCCTGTGTCGCAGTTATTCCAGGACAGGCAGAGTTCCTCGGGAATCTGTACGCGTTTGGCGCGATGCTGTCGTTCACAATCGCCCACGCCGCGGTAATCCGGCTCAGGGTCACTCAGCCTGACGCGAAACGGCCCTACAGCGGTCCTGGGCGCCTCAGGTTCAGGGGCATGGACATTCCCGTGTTTGCGTCGGTTGGTGGTTTAGGAACGCTTTTTGCGTGGGTGACGGTCACCTTTCTGCATATTGATGTTGCCATCACAGGTATCGGCTGGCTGGTTGCTGGTGTTCTGATCTACGCGGTGTACAGAAAGAGTCAGGGCCTCGACCTGACCACCACTGTCATTGCTGAGGTTTCGCAAGCCGTTCTTCCCCACGAGGCCGAGTATCAATCAGTCCTCGTGGCCGTAGAGGGAGGAGTCTTTGATCCAGAGCTGATCTCAACCGCTAAGGGACTCGCCGGGGAGGCACAGGGAGCCATTCACGTCATAGTCACCATTCCAGTACCCGCCGAAAGCCCGATTGACGCTGAGATGCCAGTACAGGAGGCCCGAGCCAAGGCAATTATTGAGGAGGCGCGAGTTGCCGGCGGTCGCAGAGTCACTGGGAGTGTCGTCAACGTGCGCTCAGGTCAGGCCGGACGCGTGATTGTGGACCTAGCTAAGGAGATCGGGTCGAAGGCAATCGTTCTGCCGGCGAGGGCCAAGCCTGGTGGAGGTCCGTTCAGCAGGACGCTCGACACCGTGCTCGCTGAGCGACCATGCCGCGTAATTGTCCAATCGATCCCGGACTCACTGGGCAACCGAGGGTTCATCGGGGGGCGGGCATGAGCCAACCGGGTGTTCACAGGTCAACCATTCGCTTCCTTGCTGGCGCGATGGTCTTGGTTGGCATTGCGCTTGTTGTTAGGGCGATCACTTCCGGAGGCGGGGTCCTCTCGGTTGGTGTCTTGATGGGCGTTCTCTTCGTTGCTGCCGGCCTCGGGCGGTACTGGCTGACGGTGAGGGGCGGATGACCGGTCGGGATGAAGTCCAGGCGCAGCGTGTTGGCCCACTTGGGTTGTTCTCGCTGGTCTATACAACCAGCGCTGCCGCTCTCTATTTCGCTTTGGGGCTGATTGCAGACAAGGCCCTAGGGCTGACTCCGCTCGTCTTTCTCGCGGGCGGCCTTTTCCTCGGTCTAGCCGCTATGAGCTATACGGAAGGGGCGCTGGGCCATCCAGAGCCGGGCGGGTCCAGTTCGCTTGCCCGTCACGCTTTCAATGAGCTCGTTTCGTTTGCGGCTGGTTGGGCTGTGGTTCTCGATTTCTTGGTGGTGATGGCGCTTGCAGCCACCACCGCAGCCGGGTATCTGGGCACTATCTGGGCTCCGCTCGGACATGGTTGGGGCAGAGCGCTGACGGCAGGGCTGGTCGTGCTCTATGCGGTAGTGGCCAACATCCGAGGGGCGAATCCGTCCGCAACACGGAACCGAATTGTCATCGCGGTTGCCGATATTGGAGTTCAGGCGGTTGTGCTGGCTGTCGGGCTTGTCTTTCTCATCGGAAATGCGGGGCTGATCACCAAGGGCGTGGATCTTGGAGTGTCGCCAACTTGGGCAAACCTCGTCTACGCATTGACGTTGGTAACGGTTGCCTTCACTGGGCTTGAAGCTGCGGCGAGTCTTGCCCCTGAATTCAGGATGGATGGTCGGGGCGTCAAGAGGATGCTTGTTGGCGGGGTGGGCGTAATTGTGGTCCTCCACGTCGGGATAGCGTGTGTTGCCCTTGCTGCTGTTCCCGTCCAAGGAGGAGCAACTGCCCTCGGGTCCGAATGGCTCAACGCTCCGCTGGTAGGTGTCGCGCAAGGCCTTAGCGCCGGAGCGCTCGGGGACATCCTCGCGAAGGTGGTTGCCATCAGCGGTTTCATTGGACTCACCGCCGCGGTCCGTTCCGCGATGCTGGGCCTATCGCGGCTGTCCTACTCACTGGCCCGCCACAGGCAAATTCCGCGGGTGGTTGCGCGAGTGAGCTCACGCTTCGGAACTCCTTGGCTAATCATCATCCTGTCGGGCCTTGCTGCCACAGGCCTCGCGGCCCCGGGGAATATCAAGATGTTGGCAGGCCTTTACGCCTTTGGAGCGATGCTTGCCATCACCATCGCTCATCTGTCCGTCATCAAGCTCCGCTGGACGGGAGTTATGTCCCCGGGGAGCTGGCGAATGCCGCTTTCGGTGGGGATGGCAAGCAGGTCGGTTCCGATCCCTGCCGCCGTGGGAGCGACTGCGTCGGCAGCGGCCTTCATTGCCGTGTTGGTTCTTCACCCGGCGGCACGAGTTGTTGGCTCAGCCTGGTTGGCAGGAGGAGTGCTGCTTTACATCGTCTACCGACTCCTGACCGGGAACAGCATCCTTGGGGCGGTTGAGGTCTCGGAGAGAGCACTTACCTACTCGGATGAGGCGGCCTCATACGGCTCAATACTCGTTCCAATCCTTGGGACTGACCTAGACGACGACATTGTCCAGACGGCAGGTCGCCTGGCCGGTAGCCGACACGATGACCTCGAGGAGAATGGTGCGGTCATTGAGGCAATCTGGTTCCACGAGATCCCACTGGCCCTTCCCTTGGATGCCTCAATCAGTCGAGAGCAGACCGAGCTTGCACTTACGGCTTTGAGGCACGCTAAGGCGGTTGGTGAGGAATATCAGGGTGTGACCGTCTCCACGGCTCAAGTCAGGGTGCGGAAACTGGGGGATGGGATCGTCCGCGAGGCCAAGCGGCGTGGGGTTGACGTGATCATTCTTTCGGCAGAGGAGCCCACTCGGGCTGCGCGAACAGCGCCGGCGGGCATCGGCCGGCAGGTTGGGCTTGGCGAAATGACCCGCTTTGTCCTGCGGAAGGCGGCATGTCGGGTCCTCGTCACCGTCCCTTCCACAAACCTTGAGGGAACGCGTAGCCGCGACGACGAGGATGAAGCCGGGGAAGCGGAGTAGGATCGCCGTATGTTCGTTCTTGTGGTTGGAGTTGGACGGGTGGGCGCTAGCGTCGCCAAGCGTGCTCTTGAGCGCGGCGACACCGTGTCCGTGCTTGACAGAGACGCTCTCTCCCACGAGCAGCTTGAACAGGGAATGCCGACCACATGGGAGGAGGCTGGAGGCCTCTTCACCGTCGGCGCCGCACTTGAGAGCGACGCTCTGATCGCCGCAGGAATTGAGCGGGCGGATGTTGTCGTTGCCGCCACCAACGGAGACAACACAAATCTTGTCGTCGCACAGATTGCCAAGGAGCGCTTCAAGGTCTCCAAGGTCATTGCCCGGGTATTGGATCCGGCTCGTGCTGAGTGGTACGGCCAGCGCGGCGGTATCGAAACAATCTGCGGTACCAGCCGCGCGATTGAGCTCGTGGACAACTCGATTGCCGCCGCCGAGGGAGGTTCCTGAGATGTATGTAGTCATCGCAGGCGGTGGGAAGGTCGGGGTCAACCTTGCGAGGGAGCTCCTCGAGAAGGGCTACGAGGTCACTCTCATCGAGCAGCGACGTGATCGATACACGGTCATTGAGGACGAACTTGAGCATGTTGTCCAGTACGGAGATGCGACAGAGATGTGGGTGCTAGAACGGGCCGGGGTGCTCAGGGCAGATCTTCTTGTTGCCGTGACAGGTGATGACGAGGACAACATCCTGATCTGTCAGATGGCGAAAGAGAAGTACATGTGCGAGCGGATTGTTGCCCGAGTCAACAACCCACGCAATGTTGAGCACTTCCACCTGCTTGGAATCCGGCCAGCCGTATCAGCCACGAACATGATCCTCCGTCTGATTGAGCATGAGGTACCCAAGATCGGCCTCGTTCACCTCCTTGAGTTGACTGATGACCACATCGAGATCATCGAGGTAGAGGTCATTGAGGGCGCGCCTGCTGCCAACGCCGCAGTCTCAGACATTCCTCTCCCGGATGGCAGCCTGATCATCAGCGTTTTGAGGCCTGATGGTGGCTTTGTTCCACGGGCTGACACTGTCATCGGCGTCGGAGATGAGGTACTCGTCGTGTTGGCTCCAGGTCTCGAGGAGCAGGTAGCAGCGGTCTTCAACGTGCCCAGCACTTCCTGAGCGGGAACAGAGGCATGTCAGAGGGGATCCCAAGCCTCGCCGACACGGCAGCCACTCTCGTCGGCTGGGCTGAAGGCACCGGCGCTTTAGCTGTTGGTGTCCTAATTCCACAAGGAGATGACGTCTCGCCTGCGCTCGTCCGATATGACCATTTGGAGGGCGTGATCTCTGTTGCAGAGGGAGAGGAGATGCGCACCGTTCCCGCGCTTGATGGGCTCGGGGGGACGACGCTGGGAGAGCTCCACCTACACAAGTTTCCGGACTTTGACGTTGACGACGATGAGGGAAAGATCGTTGGAGCAATCGGTGGGCTGGAGAACCTTGCTCGGTCACTCGGTGCACTTGCTGGGTTCTTCGGACCCGAGGCCCTAGCTGCTGCTGAGTTCAGGACTGCCGATGGCGGTGCGCCGCTAGAGATAGGTTCGGGTGCCGCAGGCCAGTACGCCATCTCCCGGGGGGATATCGAGTTCGAGATTCCCGACGGATGGCCCGACAGCTGAGCATCGCTATCATCAGCGCCTGATCCATGCGGGATCGTCTAACGGCAAGACGTCCGGTTCTGGTCCGGGTAATCGGGGTTCGAATCCCTGTCCCGCAGCTTCCTACTTAGATAGTGGTCCGGCGTGGTCCATCCAGTCCCTGTGAAGGGCGCTGAAATGTCCACCAGCTTCAATTAGCTCATCGTGGCTGCCGCTCTCAACGACCCGTCCGTGTTCAAGTACAACAATCATGTCTGCGGTTCTGATTGTTGAGAGCCGGTGCGCGATGATCACGGCCGTCCGGCCGACCAGAAGCTTCTCGAGGGCCTCCTCGATGCGCTCCTCGGTGTGAACATCCACATTGGCAGTTGCTTCATCAAGGACCAAGATTCGCGGGTCGGACACGAGTGCTCGCGCGAAGGCAACGAGTTGGCGTTGACCTGAGGAGAGCTGAACCCCTCGCTCGCCGACAGGGGCGTCCCAACCCTCGTTGAATGACTCGACGACCGTGTCAAGGCCCACTAGTGTGCCCGCCTCAACTATCTGCTCGCGGGTTGCCCCCTGGAGTCCGAAACCGATGTTGTCCGCGAGGGTGCCACTGAACAGGAATGGCTCCTGCGGGACTATTCCCATCTGCGAGCGAAGCGACCGCGCCGTGACCTCGCGGAGGTCGTGACCGTCAACCAACATACGTCCCTCAGTCGGGTCGTGGAACCGCGCCACAAGCTTTGCCAGCGTGCTCTTGCCGGCGCCGGTTTCGCCCACAAGCGCAACGCTTGTTCCAGCAGGGACCTCGAAGGTGATCCCGTTGAGTGCCATTGCTCCATCAGGACCTGCGTAACCGAACTGGATCTGGTCGAAGGTGAGGCGTCCCTCGATGTGTGGGAGATCAACCGCAGTGGGTTGGTCCACGATGTCGGCCTCGGTGTCAAGCAGCTCAAAGATCTTGTCAAGCGCTGCCATGCCTGACTGATATGTCGTGTAAAGCTGACTCAGTTGGGAAATGGGGTCGAAGAAGTTGTTCAGAGCGGCTACAAAAGCGAACACGACGCCGACAGTGAGACGGCCTGAAACCGCTGCAGCACCACCGACTAGGAGGATGCCGGCGGTCACGGCTGCGCTGAGCATCTCGACCGCCGGGAAGTAGCTGGCGTTGAGGTAAACGGTTTTCATGTTCTCGCCGCGGTTAGCTTCGTTGAGTTGTGCGAACTCGGTCATGTGGCGAGGTTCCTGGCCAAATGACCTCACCACCCTGATTCCCGAGAGCGTTTCCTGGAGGTAGGAAGTGATTGCTGCGATCTTCTCGCGAGTGCGCCTGTAGATGTCCGCTGAGGCAATCCGATACAGAAGACCACCAATCCAAAGAATTGGGACCACCGCGAATGTCGCGAGCGCGAGCTGAGTGTCCAGGTAGAGCAGCACTGCTGCCGTCCCAAACAGGGTCAGTGTGCCTTGGAAGAGGGAGACAATTCCATCGCTCACTAGGGAGTCAAGTGCCTCTACGTCATTAGTTAGACGGGAGATGATCACCCCCGAGCGGTTCTTGGAGTAGAACTCGACCGAGAGTGTCTGGAGATGCTGGAACAGCTCCATCCGGAGGTCCGCGAGGGCTCGCTGCCCGACCCATCCCGTGAGCCAGGTCTGGGCTGATGTGGCGAGGAGGTACACCACTGCGCTTGCTACGAAAAGGGCCACGGTCTGATCTAGAGCGCCCACATCCTTCGGCGTTATGCCCTTGTCGATTGCCATTTTTGCGAGCGGGGCCGGCGCAATGGCGGCAGCTGTAGCCGCAAACAGAGTGAGGAACATCAATATGACCCGGCCTCGGTAGGGGCGCAAGAGGCGGATCAGCCCCTTCAGCTTCCTTCCACGATCCCCGGTTCCTCGCATGCGGCGGCGCACATCCGCGGACCGGCTCAGTACTGGTGTTTGGGTCGCAGTCATAGCCCGGCTGCCTCGGACTCAACTGGCTTGCGGTTGAGGAAGACATTGTCGGGAAGTCCCTTTTCGACAATGCGTCGATAGAGATCGGATCGCTCCAGCAACTCTGAGTGGGTTCCGTGATCGATCAGATGGCCTGCGTCAAGAACGGCAATTTCATCAGCGAGTGCAATTGTTGAGAGCCGGTGGGCAACGATCAGAGTTGTCCTTCCCTCCATCACCGACTGGAGTGCTCGTTTGATCTCCCGCTCGGTAGTGGCATCAACTGAGGAAGTTGCGTCGTCGAGTATCAGAACCCGTGGGTCCGCGACGATTGCCCTAGCGATGGCGATCCGTTGCCGTTGACCGCCGGAGAGGGTCAGTCCACGCTCCCCAATGCGGGTGTCATATCCGTCTGGCAAGGAGTCAATGAATCCGGCTGCCTGAGCCTGTTGTGCTGCCCGTACAACCTCTTCGCGGCTGGCATTGGGCTGGCCGTACGCGATGTTGTCATGGACGGTTGCTGAGAACAGAAAGGGATCATCACCAACAATGGCAACCGACTGCCTCAGGCTTGGCAGGTCCAATGACCTGACATCAGCACCGTCGAGGCGGACCGTTCCCGACTGGGGGTCATAGAGGCGGGGAACAAGGGATGCGAGGCTGCTCTTGCCTGAGCCGCTCGGTCCAACTATTGCCACGGTGCGACCCGCGTCCACAGTCAGGTTGATCTCTGACAGGGCAGGTCGGTTGGATCCGGAGTAGGACAGCGAAACGGCTTCGAACTCAATTCGCCCACCACCTGGAGGGGGAGGCGGGGCTCCTTCCGGTGAGGTTAGCGCTGGCTCCCTGTCGAGGATCTCGAAGATTCGAGCTCCGGACGCTGTAGCGCGCTGAGCCATTCCCAACATAATGCCGAGCGTTCTCATGGGGCCGATTAGCATCAGCAGATAGGCGTAGAAAGCAACGAACGCGCCGATAGTGAGGCGTCCTGCGATGACGTCCCTTCCGCCAATCAGCAGGATCGCGGCCAGTCCCATGTTGGGAAGGAAGGCAATCAGAGGGTTAAACATTGCTTGGAGTTTTGTTGCAAACATTGCTTGCGAGAACACGCGACTAGTCGCGTGCCGGAAGCGCTCAAGCTGCCTGTCTTCCGCGGCGAAAGCTTTCACGACTCGGACGCCCGAGATGTTCTCCTCCGCTTCGGCCGTGAGCTCCGCGATTCGCTGCTGGACTTCCTGGAGGGCGGGACGTGAACGACGTCCGTAGGCACGGGCCACATAGACAACAATTGGAACTGGGAGGAGAGAGATGGCAGCCAGCTTGGGCTGGAGGATTCCCATTGCGATTGCTGAGAGAAAGATCGTCAGTGCCGACTGGACAACGAAGACCAGGCCATAACCCAGAAAGAAGCGGACGGCTTGGAGGTCCACTGTTGCGCGCGACATCAGCTGGCCTGTCTGTTGCCCTTCGAAGAAGCCGAGCTCAAGCTTCTGGAGGTGGCCATAGAGGCGCTGTCTCAAGTCGTATTCGATCCCAAGTGACACCTTGCCAGCAACGACCCGACGGGCGACGGAGAGCGCAAGTCGAATGACTCCGGCTGCAACAACCGCGAGAGCGAGCAGCTTCAGTGACTTGCCCCCGTCGTGGTTGTTGATTGCGTTGACAGCTTGGCCTGTCAAGAGCGGAAGGGCGACTGTCATGGCCATGGCGCCAAGCGCGAGGAGCAGCGACCAGATCACGGAGCGGCGGTAGGGCTTCAGGAAGCCGAGAAGTCGGATGAAGGTGCTCATTATTTGTTCAGGGCCACCTTAGACGCGAGGTGAGTGGACCGATGCTTCGATGAAGGGGATACTTGGGTCAATGTCGCCTCCCAGCCCATATGGAATCTGCTCCGCGTGTGCTCATCAGCAGCTGATCCGTTCTGGCAGAGGGGGAGAGTTTTCAATGTGTGGGCTTGCGAAGACAGATCCCGACTGGCCTAAGTACCCGCGGATGCCTGTCTTGAGGTGTACGCGCTTCGAGGCTCGTGGCGATCAGCCAGCCCGGCACGGCCCGCGTTCCTGAAGTTCAGTTCTTGATCGGGTCAAGGACCAGGTATGCCGTGGCATCCTGACCCTCGATGATCGACATCATGAAGAGGTCTGGCCCAGTCAGGGCGTTGACCGCTGCAGCCTCCGGTGACTTCGCGATGGTGTCAACGCTGGGTGTTTGAGCGGGGATTATCGCGCTGAGGGGATTGGCGAGTGCGGTCTTGACCGAATCGCGAGTGATCAGCATTGCGGTGCCTTGATTACCGGCAACCCTTGTCGTCCCACTTGAGTCCTTGATCTGTCGTTCTCCGGGGCGCGGAGGCATTAGGACGGCCACGTGATCAACGCTGCTATCTGACTTGAATGTGTAGAGCGCTAGCTCGAGCGCCTCTCTTCGGAGAAGAAGCATGCGCTGCAGGGAGGCCTTGCCTGCCGCGATCGCGCAGTGTGCCCCCAATCCGCACATTGTGTAGAGGATCCCGGTTCCGCTGACGAGCTTGATGTCTCCTGTCCCCCCGGTGTTTCTCAGTGCGATTCGGACAGGAAGGTCTGCGACCTTGACCTCACCACCGGTCACTGAGACAAGCTGTTGCCCATTGCTGCCCTTGTAGGAGGGGGCAACATGGTTGGCTATCTCCTGTGCCCCGGCCGCCCCGGACTTAGTCGGCGACCAATCGGACCATGCGGTGTCGGACCCGGAGTGGACCTTCGAGGCGGCGAGGCCTCCCGCAAGCAGGAGCGCAACGCCTCCAATAATGCAGAGGACTACAACGATGCTGCGGAACCGGGGTGATGAAGGATGGTTCCCGGTGCCCTCTGGGGTCGTGCTTGGGTTGACAAGGATTCCGTCAACAGTGCTTGCCTCAGGCCCCGAAGGCGCAACCGGCGTGTCTAGATCTTCGGCCATGTCTCCTCCTTCCGGAGGTCGATGACTGGTTCCTGGAGCCCAACGGAATCGAGCAGTTCGACAACCTCGTCGCCGTGCAACTCGCGCCGTTCTATCAGCGTGTCGGCAATCTGCTCAACGGCGTCTTTGTTCTGGGTTACGAGAGCGAACGCGGTGACGAATGACTGACCAAGGAGTCTTGCTACGGCAGTCTTCTTACCCGGGTCTCCAAGCACAGAAGCGATCGGATCTGGGGCCATCGCGCTACCCGTTGCCGCCCGGTTCATGATCTGCATCCCAATTCGTTCAAAACGTGCGGCGATTAGGTCACGTTCCTCTGCGGACTCAGCGACGGACAGGACTGTGGCGCTCTCAGCCAGCTCAATCTGACCGGCGCCCATTGCCCACGTGCCGACCATCATCGAAGCGAGCCGGGTTGCTGAGGCGACATCTCCTCCGACTCCCGTCGAGTTCTCCCCATAGAAGACCTCTTCTGCCGCCATCGCACCAAGAGTCCAGATCAGCCGGGCAACCTGCTCGCTCCTCCAGGAGCTGAAGCGTTCCTCTTCCTCAATCGCTTGGTGGTGGCCAAGGGAGCCGGCACGCATGCGGATAGAGAGGCGGGTTGAGAGGACACCTTTCATGAAGACATGGCCGGCGGCGGCATGCCCGGCTTCATGAATGGCAACCGCGCGAGTTTCGGCTGGCACGTAGGTGACGCCCACGGCCGTCCCGGTTTCCACGGTTGTCATCGCTTCCACGATGTCTCTCCATGCGAAGCGACTCCGACCATCGGAGTGCGCGTAGGTCAGTCCCATTGAGCAGACCTGTTCGATCATCGAGGGGGAGTAGCCGTTAGTGATGCGGGCGAGCTCATCACGCCGCTTCTCGGTATCGAGTTCATCCTCATGTGCAACCTTCGCTAGGTAGAGGTCGAAGATGTCCTTGCGGTCGTCCTTGGTAGGTGTCCTGAACCAAATGTGTCGTCCCATCCGACCAGGTCTTGTGAGAGCCGGGTCGAGGGCGTCAAGGGGCGCATTTGTTGCCCCGATGAAGAAGATCTGTTCGCCTCTCGGCTTCGGCGGCTTGACACGGAGTCGGATCGGTCCGATCTTCTGGGGGATCACATAGAGAGCGTCGAGCAGGTTGTTGACTCTGTTAGCGACGAACTTCTTCATGAAGGGTGGGTCGTCAACACCGTCCATCTGAATCAGGAGCTGGTTGAGGGCCATCCCGCCGCCGCCCATTCCCATTCCACCCATAAACCCGTTGATGCGGTTGCGGGCGCCAGCGAGCATCGGAGGCATCGCATCGGACACGCCCTCGGCTCGACTGGCAAACATCTTCTCGCGCCAAGCGCGGGTTTCGAGGATCAGATCCCCACTGGAGGTGAGCGAGCCCATGGGGCCGTAGAAGAGGTCGTCGTGGATCGAGCCTGGGCCAGTGGATAGAGCGGCAAAGCCTGAGCCGCCTCCAGCCCCAAGAGCTGCTCGGCGCATCCCAACAGCGTCGATCTCGTCAATGAACACGATGCACTGGCCGCCCCACTTGCGGGCTAGGCGACGGGCTTTCGAGATTAGGAGAAGTACGACGATTACATCCATCCCGATGAATGTCTGAGCGAAGCCTGACCCGGGCATCGTCATGAATGGGGAGTTGAAGGAGGTTGCGATGGCCTTGGAGAGCATGGTCTTGCCGGTACCTGGTGAGCCGAGGAAGAGCAGTCCACGTTCACGCTTACCACCGAGCCGCTCGAACTCCTCACCCGACTGCCAGAGCGAGATCACACGTGAGACCTCTTCCTTCGGCTCACGCTGCCCGCGAACATCGCTCAGACGGACTCCCCAATCCGCATCGCCTGGCTCGTACCCCTTCATCTGGCGGATGGCAAAGACAAGCAGGGGGCCAAACAGGATTCCGAAGTTGATCAGAAAGAGGAGGGGGAGCTGCAGTCCCAAGACGAGCATCTGAGGTGCAAGCGAGCTCGCCGTCTTGCCCCAGCCACCGATGTTGAAGAGCGTTGTAAATAGAACGAAGAGAACCGCGAGCCAGATGGCGATCTTGACCCAGCGGCGCCAGAACCAAAGCTGCCTCCGCGCAACTTGATCCTTGACAAGCTGTTCGCGATCGGCCCCGTAGAGACTTGGCCTTGGGAGGAAGCGGTTGACAACTACATCCACAACACCTCGGAATGCGGCTACTGAGAAGAGTGTTCCTACCAGGGCCCAGCTGAGGTCCCATCCGTTCCTGCGCCAGAGAGTCAGGAAGAACGCTGGGGCGGTCAGGATTGCAACGGCTGTCGCTGCTCGGCGCAGGCGGTTCCACTCTGCGTTCAGCGCAGCTTGATCGTTCTTGAGTAGTGGCGTGGACTCTCCCGGATCGGCCATGGCTGGGAAGAGTAGCCGGGTTGCGGTCAGCCCGACGCAGGATCCACCCGATGCGGGACTGGGGAGGATGGAGCGCCTTCCTCAATCAACGCAGGTCGCCCGTCCCGTGGTCTAGGTTAATTGGTCTATGGATCCTGTTCAAGCACCCCGCTGGGGAAGACTCAGCGAGCGCTGGAGTTCTGTGACTGCTTGGTCTGACCGCCGACCGTACCTCTCGGCCGCACTCGTGTTTGCGTTCATTCTGCTGGTGTTCTTCAACCCTGTGCTGTTCGGGAAGCAGATGTCGCAGCAGCACATTCTCTGGGCTGAGTGGCCTTGGCATGGGGCTGAGCCGGCGACTCTCACCCAACCAATTCTTGCCAACGAGGGCGACGAGGCCCACACCTTCTATCCGCTTCGGCTTGCGGCTGGCCGCGATATCCGCGCAGGTGAAATCCCGCTCTGGAACCGCTACACCTATGGCGGCCACGTGATGCTTGGTGACCAGCAGACCGCGCTGCTTTACCCGCTGACATGGATTGGGATTCTGCTCCCCTTAGCTTGGGCCTGGGGACCCATGTGTCTTCTCAACCTGCTGATAGCAGCGATGGGAATGTTCGCCTTTGCCCGAGGGGTCGGAATCAGACGCTCTGGCGGCCTCGTGGCCGGAACGGTGTTCATGCTCTCAGCCCCAATGCTCGGTTGGCTGCAGTGGCCCCACGCTCTCGTCTTCGCTCTGCTTGGTTGGTTGCTTTGGGCAACAGACAGATTGACAAAGAGCGGCCGCTGGCGGGATGTCGGCTGGGTGAGTCTTGTCATCGGCCTAGAGATTCTCGCTGGGCACCCGGAGTCAGCGATCCTGAATTCGCTCGCGGCGTTCACATACGCAACGGCTGTGATCATCGCCGACCGGGAGCGGAGAGCCACCTGGTTGGTGGGTATCCGGAAGATCGGGATGTGGGCCTTCACCAATGCCCTAGGTCTAGCTGTTGCTGGCGCCGCGGTTATTCCGTTCTACACGTCCTATGACCTCTCCATAGAGAGAATCAGCCATAAGTACCAGACGCGTTCCCCACTGGACCTTTCCGATGCGCTTCTCTACCTAATGCCCGATCTGTACGGGCGAGCGGATAACTGGCCGAACGTCTCTCGGCTCGACTTCCTCTTCACATCAACCTTGGTCGACTTTGGGGTTGGTGCGTTGATTCTCGCTCTAGTCGCACTGTGGCGGTTCAGGGCTGCGGCACAGACGAAGGCTCTCGCGGCTGTCGCTGGCATCTCTGCTCTCTTGATGTTTGGGATCTGGCCAGCGAAGCTTCTTCTAAAGATTCCACCTCTGGACACCGTGATTGTCCAGAGGGTCTATGTCTACATTGCTGCTGCGGGCGCGATCGGCGCTGGCGCTGCGGTAGCAAGCCTTATCCGTAAGCCCTTGGGCGTCAGATCAATTGGGCTTTGGACCGTGCTTCCGCTTGTCATCGGGGTAGCCGTGTTGGAGCTTGAGCTCGCGTTCAACACCACATATGGGCCAGAGCGAACCGTCCACTATCTGGCTATCGGTCGGCTTGCCGCAATCTTGGTCCTGACAGCTGTTGTGCTCTGGATGCTTGGCCGAGTGAAGGAGCGGTGGGCGGTGGCGGCTGCGCTAGTGCTCTGCGTTGGGCAGCTCGCTTATCTGACCAACATGAATGTCTGGTTGTCACCGAGCCTCGCCCACCCGGCAACACCGCCATCTATCCAGTTCCTTCAGAGGCAACCTGGGACGTTCCGCATAGGAACAATTAGGATCGGCGTTGAGTCAACCCTGATGCAAGCCAATGCCTCGGCGATGTACGGCCTTGAAACGCTTGAGGGCCACGATCCGCCAATTAGCCGCAGGTGGGTTTCCTTTGCGACCAAGGCCCTTCAGCAGCCCGGTTACTTAGAGCGCCTACCCGGCGGGCCCGATCCACGGGATCGGAATGCCCTCGAGTTGCTTCGGATGATGAATGTTCGGTACTACCTCTCCCGCCCTTACGCGCGCTATTCGATTCCCGGTCTGAAAGAGGTCTACAGAGGCCCTGATGCAGTGATCTATCAGGACGCATACGCGATGCCGCGCGCGTTCATTGTTCCCCAGGTCCACCGCACCGGTGCGCTATTTGCTCTCACACAGATGAAGAATGGGAAGCTCAAGCCAAGGCAGTTCGCCTATGTCCCAGTTGGTAGCCCCGGAATTCTTGGAGGTGGTGACGCTTACAGGACGGCGGTGGCCAAGTGGACGAGCAATCGCGAGATGAGGGTTGACGTCCCTACTGGCCCAGGTGGTTGGCTTGTCCTGAGTAATCCGTGGACTCCAGACTGGAAGGCCACGGTTGACGGCAAGGAGGCAGTGGTTAAGCCGACTAACTTCGCGATTCAAGGGATTTCGATTCCGCCTGGCAAGCACACAGTCGTCTTCACATACAGCTCAACGCCTTTCTGGCAGGGGGTGTTCCTGAGCCTGTCGGCGCTGTTCTTGATCGCCCTAATGATTATTGGTGGAAGGCGAGGCTGGAAGCCCCGCAAGGGAATAGAGAAGAGATTAGGGCGAGACCTCCCGATTCCAGATTGGGCAGTTGGTCCTGGTCAAGTACCTCTTGAAAAGCCTGAGCCAAACAGACTTCAGATCTCCTTCGCACGGGAAAAGAACAAGCTCGCGAGGCATCTCAAGCCGCGCATTGCCCAGATTAAGCAGCACCTTCCGAAACTGGAGAATCCCTTCCGTAAGAAGTGATTCGTAGGTGGTGATGGAAATGCCGGAGGAGGGACTCGAACCCCCGACACGCGGATTATGATTCCGCTGCTCTAACCAACTGAGCTACTCCGGCGAGGGGGTCGCAGTCTAGCCCGACAGGGCTCTGGTTGGCTGCATGGGAAGGTTTGGGTCTATGAGGCCGCATCTGGCGCGGCGTTACGAGTGGGCTAGCGGCTTGGGTTTGGGTGCGCTTCAGCCCAGCCGATGATGTCCCCAGAGCCTTGGATGACTTCACCGTCATCAGCGACCAGAACTGGAACCCATTGCTGTCCAGTTAGCTCGCGGACCTCACGGCGTCCTTTGGCGAAGTTGAGCCACTTTGGGAGTGGGCCAAAGCCATATGAACGGACTACCTGTGGCGAGTAGCCAGCAGCGAGGAGTGCCTCGTGGGCATTCCTGCAGACATGTCCGTGGCCCTTGATGGGAAATGTTCCGTAACACACGTAGATCTTCATTGGAACAAAGGTACTCTCCACTGATGACGGAGATTCTGCTCGCGATACCAAATGTGTCTGTCGGGGCGGAGCCGGCTCTGGTGGCAGCCATCACGCGCGCCTACGAGTCGGGCGGTGCGACAGTGCTCGACGTTCACAGCGATTCGGACCACGGTCGAACAGTCCACACCCTCGCCGGAGTCGCGGGCACCCTGTCGGCGGCGTTAGTGGCGGGATATCGGGCAGCCACGGGGTCAGTTTCCCTTGGCGGCAACAGAGGAGTACACCCCCGTGCTGGGGTGCTGGATGTTGCGCCGATTGTGTTTCGCAGACAGGACCAGCGGGGACTTGCTTGCGCGGAGGCATTGGCAACGGCTGGCGCTCTCGGTAGGGCCGGTGCCCCGGTCTTTCTCTACGGGATCCTTGGGGGTGGAAGGACTCGGGCGGAAGTTCGTAGAGGTGGACCTCAGGAACTTGCCTCTCGTGTGGCAAGTGGTGAATTATTGCCCGACTTTGGTCCTCGTACCGTTGATCCAAAAGTTGGAGCGGTGCTTGTTGCTGCCCGGCCTCCGCTGGTTGCGTTCAACCTTCGTCTTGCTGGCAACGAGACGCTGGGGGCTGCCAAGGAAACAGCGGCAGCAATTCGCGAAGGAGGAGCAGCTGGACTGGTGGGCGTCCGGGCGCTCGGCCTCGAGCTATCGGCGCAGGGCTATGTTCAGGTCTCCATGAATCTGGAGAGCCCTGATTCTGTTGGGATTCCGGAGGTTGTTGAGGCGGTCGCCGCTCGGCACGCGATTGTTAGCGGTGAGCTGATTGGTTTGGCAGAGAGGTCGGTGATCGATTCGATCCCTAGCTATCTCTCAATGCCGGGGTTGGATCCTGATCTGCACTCGATCGAAGGTTCTCTAAGGTTCCACGGGGTGACTAACTGATGGCAAAGACAAAGAAGAAGCGTAAGACCAAGCATCGTGGCAATGCCCTCGGGATGGTCGAGTCCCGCGGCCGCACCGGCCGCAAGCCCACCTCCTCTGAGAAAGTCGCCAAAGGCAAGAAGACCACCCCTGAGGCCGGTGCCGCGCGCCCGAACCGACTTGATAATCCGCCAACTTGGCGCAACGCCTTCGTGCGGGCTGTATTTGCCTCAATTGCGTTCTTCGGGATTCTTGTCCTCCTGCTGAAGCGCCCGATGGCTGCATCGGGAATGGTTGCTGTCGCGATGGTTGGGTTCTACACCCCGCTGGGCTACTTCACGGATTCGTGGATTTTCCGTCGCCGGATGAAGCGAAAGGCTGACTCAGCGTGAGCAGCATCTCGGTTGCGTCTATCACGGTTGGTCCCGTTGCCGAGAACTGTCACGTGCTTTTCCGGGAAGGCTCCACGGCCGCCGTTGTGGTCGACCCTGGCGATCAGATTGACCGGCTGAGCGAGTTCCTGCTGGGATTGGGAGTGAGCTGCGAAGCGATCATTCTCACTCACACGCACTTTGATCATGTCGGGGCGGTGGCTCCCCTTGCCGCTGCCTCGGGAGCTGAGGTTTGGTGCCCGGAGATTGAACGGGATGTCCTAGCCAACATCATGGACTTTGTTCCATGGCCAGGGTTTGGTCCCTTTGAGAGCTACGAGGCCGACCACCTGATCTCAGGTGGTGAGACTCTGCAGCTAGCCGGACTTGAGATCGACGTTGTTCACACGCCCGGCCATAGCCCCGGGCACATGACTTTTGTTCTCGACGAGGGGGAGATTCTCGTGTCGGGGGATGTGCTCTTCCAAGGGTCAATCGGGCGCACGGATCTACCCGGAGGCGACGGACCTACCCTGCTGCGGTCCATCGAGGGTCTGTTGACCGCATATCCGGACAGCGCTTCTGTCTATCCAGGTCACGGCGGGATCACCACCCTCGGTGCTGAGCGTGCCACTAATCCATTCCTCGGTGGCCTTACGGCATGAGCGAGCTGCAGGCACCCAAAGGCACATTCGATGTGCTCCCTGACAAGGAGGCGGACTACTCAGAGGTTGAGGCAGTTGCGGCCCGTGTTTTGGGCAGGGCCGGCTACGCCCGCATTCAGACTCCGATCTTTGAGTCAACAGAGCTCTTTGCGCGTGGAGTTGGCGAATCGACGGACATTGTGGCCAAGGAGATGTACTCCTTCGATGACGGTGGGGGGCGCTCGGTAACCCTCAGACCCGAGGGGACTGCTGCTATCTGCCGTTCTTACATTCAGAACGGGATGCACAAGCTTCCTCAACCCATCCGCGTCTGGTACTCCGGACCATTCTTTAGACACGAGGCACCACAGGCCGGCCGGTTTAGGCAGTTCCACCAGATTGGTGCCGAGGCGCTAGGGAGCGACCGTCCGGAGCTGGACGCCGAGATGGTGCTTCTCTTGGCCGAGGTACTTGAGGAGCTCTCCGTGGGCGACCTTAGGCTGAGGCTCGGTTCGCTTGGCTCAACTGAGACCAGGCTGACCTACCGCGAGCTCCTACAAGCGCACTTGAGGGCCAATCAGGACAAGCTGTCAGAGGATGTCAGGAGCCGGATAGATGTCAACCCGCTAAGGGCCTTCGACAGCGCTGATCCTTCCACTCAGGAGGTGATGGCAACGGCGCCTCTGTTGCTTAACTCGCTTGATTCGGTGGATGCGGAACACTTCCAAGTTGTGCGTGAGCTTCTTGATGCCGCCGGTGTTGCCTATGAGGTTGACCCGCGCTTGGTGAGGGGCCTCGACTACTACGGTCGAACCGTGTTTGAGTTCACCTCCGATCGGCTAGGAGCACAGAGCGGAGTTGGTGGGGGTGGCCGTTATGACGGTCTGATGGAGCTTCTCGGCGGCCCGGCCACTCCTGGGATTGGCTGGGCGGCCGGGGTGGAGAGAATCCTTCTCGCGCGTGATCAACGGGACGCACCTGAGCCTAGCTGCGATCTGCTTGTAGTTGCCCTTGAGGCAGACAGGCTTAATGACGCATTCGTATTGGCCAACCTTGCCCGCTCCCAAGGAATAGAAGCCCGGCTCGAGGTGACTGGACGATCCGTGAAGGCCTCCCTCAAGCATGCGAACAAGATCGGTGCTCGCGGAGTTGCCCTGCTGGACTCTTCTGGCGACCAGCTGAAGAACATGGATACCGGGGAGCAGATCGCAGCTGAGTCCGTCGCGACGCTTCTTGACGCGCTTCGCGGGATGATGGTCCAGTGACTGAGCTTACGCCCAACTCTTATCGCACCCGCTGGGCTGGCGACCTGCGGGAATCCGACGTGGATTCCCCTGTCCCAGTCACAGTCTCTGGCTGGGTTCATCGGCGCCGTGACCACGGAGGGCTTGTCTTTGTTGATCTTCGCGATAGAAGCGGGCTGGTCCAACTTGTCTTTCATCCAGAGGAGGCCGCGGAGGCGCACGGCGTCGCTCACGCCCTGCGCTCGGAAGATGTTGTTACCGCCACTGGAGTGCTTGTCAGGCGAGGGGAGGGGCAAGTTAATACTGACGCTCCTACCGGTGCTGTTGAGCTTTCGGTAACAAAACTTGTGTTGATCTCGTCGGCGGAGACGCCACCATTCCCAGTTGATGAGGATGGGCATGTAGACGAGCTAATCCGGTTGAAGAACCGTGCCGTGGACATCCGGCGGCCAGCTCTCTCCCGCGCACTGCGTCTGCGTCATGAGGTGACAAGGGCTATCCGTCATGTGCTTGACACGGCCGGGTTCACTGATGTCGAAACACCAGTGCTGACCCGCTCGACACCTGAGGGTGCCCGCGACTTTCTTGTCCCGGCTAGGACCTCCCCGGGAGAGTTCTTCGCTCTTCCACAGTCACCGCAGCTCTTCAAACAACTTTTGATGGTCGGCGGTATCGAACGGTATTACCAAATCGCTCGCTGCTTCCGTGATGAGGATCTTCGGGCTGACAGGCAACCCGAGTTCACGCAGATGGACCTCGAGATGTCATTCGTTGAGGAGGACGACGTTCTTGAAATCACCGAACGCGTCCTTACTCATGTCTTTGAGGTTGCTGGGCTTCAGGTTAACCCGGCCCCGTGGGCGAGAATGACACACGCCGAGTCGATGTCCAGGTTCGGTAACGACCGTCCGGATACCCGCTTTGGGCTGGAGCTTGCTGATGTAGGCCAGGCGCTCGGGGCCACCGAGTTCAAGGTCTTCAGGGGCGCGTTGGACTCTGGCGGGGTTGTCTGGGGTCTGAACGCCGGGAATGTTGAAGTGCCCCGGTCCGAGCTAGACGCCCTGACCGACCTTGCGAAGCGGCACGGTGCTGGAGGACTCGTTTGGGCATTCGTCGAGGCAGATGGGGGTTGGCGCTCCCCGGTGGGTAAGTTCCTTAGTGATGATGAGCGCGCGGGTGTAATTGCTGCTCTAAGCGCGTCAGAGGGCGACCTGATGTTGCTCGTGGCTGATTCCCAGGCCACTGCGGGGGCTGCGCTGAGCGCGGTTCGCATCGACCTAGGCCAGCGTCGGGGATTGGTTCCGGATGGACTCCATCACGCGCTGTGGGTCACTGACTTCCCAATGTTTGAGCCTGACTCCAACTCTGGTGGTTGGACCGCGCTTCATCATCCGTTTACTGCGCCATCTGGGGACCTTGGGGATCCAGCTAGCTTGAAGTCACGCGCCTACGACATCATTTTGGATGGCGTTGAGATTGGCGGCGGATCGATCCGAATCCACGACCCGGAGACACAGGCCAAGGTTCTAGAGATCATTGGAATGACTGCGGCTGAGTCAGAGGAGCGCTTCGGCTTCCTGCTGAGGGCCTTGCGCCAAGGTGCTCCACCACATGGCGGCATCGCGCTTGGAGTCGACCGACTTGTCGCTCTCTGCGCTGGCCATGATTCCATCCGTGATGTCATTGCTTTCCCTAAGAGTGCTTCGTCCCAAGATCCACTTACTGGAGCCCCAGGCGAGGTTGATCCCGCGCAGCTCAAGGAGATTGGTCTTCAGCGTCTGCCGGTTGATCGGGTCCAGCGAACACCTGAGGACTGAGCAGCGTGGATGGTCTTGCCTTTGAGCACCACCTTCTGAGCCCAGAGGGTTTGGGCGCAATCCCTGAAGTCACTCATCAGGGCTCCGCAGGCGGTGTCGCGTGTGGCGATCTAATCCAGTTCCGTGTTGAGGTCTCGTCCGGAACTGTCGCGGCCGGCTTTGATGCTGAAGGCTGTGGTGCTCTGACCGCTTGCGGCTCAGCCATCGTGGCCCGAGTTTCTGGTCTGCCACTACTGGAGGCAGCCAAGGTGGGACTCGTTGAGGTAGCTGAGGAGCTTGGGGGACTGTCGGCATCGAAGGTGCATGCCAGTGAATTGGCGGTGGATGCCTTCCACCGTGCTCTTGGCGCTGCTGCTCGAGACGCAGAGCCGCTGGCGCGTTCTGACCGCAGGCTCGTTGCGATGAGCGGCGGGGTGGACAGTGCGGTCGCCGCTTGGTTGGCGTCAGAGGACGGGACGCGGGATGTTGCGGCGGTAACGCTCGAGCTCTGGCGGGATGAGGAGTCCGATGCCGAGGCCTCCTGCTGTTCTCACATCGCCGTGAGGCGCGCGCGCGATATGGCCCACACTCTCGGACTGCCCCATCTGACTCTCGATCTGCGGGAAGAGTTCCGTGCTGGCGTTGTTGACCCGTGGATCGACGGCTATCGAAACGGCGCGACGCCTAACCCTTGCGTTCAGTGCAATGGCAATGTTCGAATTGAGCCAATGGTGGACCTGGCTGACAGCATTGGCGCCGAAGCCCTTGTGACTGGGCACTACGCCCGATTCTCGGATGATGCAGCTGACGGGCTTGAGCCGCTATTGCGTGAGGGAGTAGACCCGGCAAAGGATCAGGCGTATGCCCTAGCCCGGGTTCCCCGTGAGGTGCTAGCGCGCATGGAGTTTCCCCTTGGCGGCATGCATAAACCCGAGGTGCGGGACATCGCACGAAAGGCTGGGCTGGAAGCAGCGGAGACCGCCGACAGTCAAGACCTCTGCTTCCTAGCGGGAGTAGGCCGAGAGGCATTCCTCGCCCGTCACGGTGGGGTCAAAACCAATGAGGGCCCTGTTGTAGACCAGGAGGGTCGGCGAGTGGGCACGCATCGAGGTATCCACAACCACACCGTTGGTCAGCGCAAGGGTTTGGGGATAGGCGGAGGCGAGCCGCTCTATGTCCTCCGAACTGACTCAAAGAGCAACACTGTCACCGTTGCTCCGAGGGCCGCTATTTCCACGCTGCGTGTTGAGCTTGTCGACCTTGACTTGAGGGCTGATGCCACCCGGGTGACATCCGCGAGATTGCGACATCACGGAGCAACGGGGGACGCGTCGCTCGAGCTGGGCGATGACGGCGCAGCAGTACTTACGTTCGCGCAGCCAGCCGTGGCGGTTGCTCCCGGGCAAATGGCCTGTCTGCTTGAGGGGGACCTAATTGTCGGCTGCGCAACGATCTCGGGTGCCGGGGCTTAGACTGAAGGCCCCGTGACTACTACTGACGAGATCCGCAGCACATTCATTGACCACTTTGAGCGGGAGGGCCACCTTCGCGTTGATTCCGCACCACTTGTGCCCGCGACACACGACGCGAGCGTGCTTCTCACAACAGCGGGTATGCATCCCCTCAAGCCGTACTTCCTTGGGCAACAGACACCCCCAAATTCGATTCTCACGTCGTGCCAGAAGTGCTTCAGGACCACTGATATCGAGAATGTTGGGTCCACTGCTAGGCACCTCACCTTCTTCGAAATGCTCGGGAATTTCTCGATCGGGGAGTACTTCAAAGAGGGTGCCATCGCGCATGCTTGGAAGGTGGCAACGGAGGGGTTTGGGTTCGCTCCCGAGCAGATCTGGATCACAGTCTTTGCGGGTGACCCAGAGCTGGGCTTGGGTCCAGACCAAGAGGCCATCGACGCATGGGTAGCCGTCGGGGTCGACCCCGAGAGAATCACCCAACTCGGGCGCAAAGACAACTTCTGGCAGGCAGGACCAACGGGGCCGTGTGGGCCATGTTCAGAGCTCTATTTTGACCGGGGGCCGGAGTTCGGCCCCGATAGCGAGCGTCCAGGTGACGATGGCGAACGTCACCTTGAGTTTTGGAACCTTGTGTTCATGGAGTATGAGCAGTCGGCGAAGGGTGAACTGACGCCTCTGCCCTCCAAGAACATCGATACCGGCATGGGTCTGAACCGGATGGCCGCGATTCTCCAAGGTGTCGGATCGGTGTTTGACACAGATCAGTTCATCCCACTGATGGCCCTCGGGCGGGAGCTGGCTACAGCGGAGGTGAGTGAACGTTCGCTGCGCATCCTCGCTGATCATTCCCGGGCAATGTGCTTTCTCATTGCCGACGGCGTCGTACCGTCGAACGAGGAGCGGGGATACATTCTCCGTCGGCTGATGCGCAGAGCAATTCTTCACGGCCGCAAGCTCGGAATGGAGCCTGGTTTTCTTCTGGCATACGCGGAGGCTGTGGAGAAGGTCATGGCTGAGAACTATTCAGAGTTGAGTGAGCAACGTGATGTGATCAGAACATGGGTTGCCGCTGAGGAAGAGGGCTTTGGCCGCACCCTCGTCGCCGGTTCAGAGTCCCTCGACGAGCTGATCTCGGCAGCCCGCACTTCTGGGCAAGAGGGAATCTCTGCCGCTGATGCGTTTCTGTTGCACGACACTCACGGATTTCCGATCGATTTAACGCTCGAGCTTGTCGCCGAACATGGGCTTGGCGTGGATGAGGCTGGCTTTGAGCTGCTGATGGACGAGCAAAGGGAGCGGGCGCGTGGAGGTTCTGCGACGGCGAGCCCTAACGGCGAGGTATCTGCGCTAGATCTGGCCGCTGCGCAACTAGCCAAGACGGGCGCTCCCTCTGAGTTTGTCGGCTATAGCGATATTGAGATCGCGGCTACCGTGACCGCGACCGAGGCCGTTGACGACGATGCATTCTTGCTCAAGCTGAATGAGTCCCCTTTCTACGCAGCGGGCGGCGGTCAGGTTGGCGATGTTGGGCAGGTTGTTACTGCTGGCGGCGAGGTTGGAGAGGTCACCTCCGTTGTGCGGCTAGGGGATGACCAAGTAATTCTCCTCACTGGACTGACGTTGGCTCCGGAGGTCGGGAGTACGGTTACTGCACGCGTCGAGAGTGGGAGTCGGTTTGCGACCCAGGCCAACCACACTGCCACCCACCTGCTCCACGCTGCCTTGAGGGAGCGGCTTGGCAGCCATGTGAGGCAGGCAGGCTCATATGTTGGTCCGGACAAGTTGCGCTTTGACTTCACTCACGGAGAGGGGCTCACGCAGGCTGACATCGGGGCGATTGAGGATCGGGTCAACGCACAGATCCTCTCCAATCAAGATGTGACCTGGTCTCAGACCACTCTTGATGCCGCCAAGGAAAAGGGCGCCATGGCTCTGTTTGGGGAGAAGTACGGTGCTGTCGTACGCCTTGTCGAGATCGGGGACGGCAACTTTTCACGCGAGCTCTGCGGTGGAACACACGTCCGGTCTACAGCGGAGATTGGCTGCTTCAAGATCACCTCAGAGGGCTCAAGCGCGGCGAATGTTCGCAGAGTCGAGGCGGTTACAGGACCAGTTGCGATCGGGCTTCTGCGTGAGCATGATCTGAATTTGTCGGATATCGCCAACCAGCTCAAGACCACCCCGGACGCAGCCGCTGAGTCAGTGAGGAAACGGTTGGAGCGACTCCGTGAGCTTGAGAAGGTTGCCGAATCTAGCGCTGCTGTAGATCCGGCTGGGGTCTCGGCCCAGGCAACGGATCTCAACGGGCTGTCCTGTGTCTTTGTTGAGGTTGCCGATGTTGGAGGCAAGGCGCTGCCTGATCTGGCTGACCGAGTGCTCGGCCTGTTGGGCGAGGACTCCGTCGTTGTCATCGCTTCGAGGGCTTCGGACAAGGTTGACTTGATCGCAGCCGTAGGTCCAGGCGCTATTGCGCGGGGTGTCAAGGCCGGGGAGATTGTCGCCAGGTCCGCGAGCGTTGTTGGCGGCGGCGGCGGCGGCAAGGACTCAATGGCTCGTGCCGGAGGCAAAGACCCAGAGCTAACTCCTGAAGCATTGCTTGCTGCGCGCGCTGTCGTAGAGGCAGCTACGGGATGAGCCGTGTGGTCGCTCTCGATCACGGATCGGCTCGGTGTGGTGTTGCGAGCAGCGACCCGTCCGGGACGATCGTAACTCCGCTTGAGGCAATCGCCAAGCCGGATACGCCAGCAGGGATGGAAGCAATCAAGGATGTTGTTCAGGAACGCGAGGCGGCGCTGGTCATCGTTGGCCTACCCCTCGGTATGGATGGTGGAACGACGGAGCAGACCAATCGAGTCCAGCACTTTGCCGCTCAACTAAGGAAGCTGCTGTCGCCAGTTGAAGTTGAGGTCTTTGATGAGCGGCTGACCACCAAGGCCGCGCAGGAAATTGGAGGCAACTCAAGCGAGGACTCCCGGGCTGCGGCCGTGTTGCTAGAGAGATGGCTTGCCGTGTCGGAGGAACAGTGACCATCCGGGGGAGAAGGCTCGTCGCTGGTACTGCCCTGCTGGGACTGGTTGTTCTTCTGGCGGGGTGGATTATGTTCTTTCAACCGTTCCACGGATCCCCCTCGGAAACATCGGTCACCGTCACGGTGCCCAAGGGCGAGAGTGTTTCGGCGATTGGTCAAAGGCTTGAGCAGGCTGGGGTGGTTGATGATGGCTCTCTGTTCGCCCTTAGGGTTCGGCTAGCTGGTGATGCAGGCAAAATCCACGCCGGAAGCTTTGTCCTCCACTTGGGGATGTCCTATGGAGACGCGCTTGCGGTTCTAACGGGAGCAGAGATCTCAAAGGGACGGTCGCTCACCATCCCCGAAGGGCTCTCCCGGGTTGAGATCAACCGGTTAGCGGCCAAGAATGGTCTTGTGGGCTCCTATCTTGATGCCTCCCGGGCCTCCCCGTTGCTTAAGCCAGGGGCTTACGGAGCGCCCGCCGGTGCCAGCCTTGAGGGGTTTCTCTTTCCCTCGACCTATGACCTGAGGCTTCCTCCGCGCAGCCCCGAGCTCGTCACCGCGCAAATCAATGCGTTCCTGAGGGAGTTCAAGACAGTGGATATGTCGTATGCGAAGTCGAAGAACCTCACGGCGTTTGATGTGCTGACGATCGCCGCGATGGTGGAGCGGGAGACGGCTGTCTCAAAGGAACGACCACTTGTGGCGGCGGTGATCTGGAACAGGCTTCACCAGCACATCCCGCTCGGGATTGATGCGACGACCCGCTATCAGTACGGGAACTGGCTCAGGCCCCTGCGGCAGTCCGAACTTGCCAGCCACTCCCCTTGGAACACGCGCAATAGGCAGGGCCTTCCTCCCGGCCCGATTGGCAACCCAGGGATCGCTTCGATCCAGGCCGCGGCGCGGCCCGCAAAGACACCATTCGTCTATTACGTGGTTAAGCCATGGACCTGCGGTGAGCACACCTTTGCCGTGACGGAGACGGCGTTCAACCAGGCTGTTGCCGCGTACAACCGGGCGCGCCAAGCAAACGGCGGTCAGGCGCCGACCAAATGCCACTGACCGGGGTAGCGGGCTGGCCCGTTGCCCACAGCCGCACCCCAGCGCTGCACGCGGCAGCGTTCAGTGACCTTGGGCTTGAGGGGTGGGAGTCGCAGCTCTTGCCAATTCCCCCAGATGTGTTCGCGGAGACAGCCGCAGCGCTTCCCGACTCGGGGTTTGTTGGGGTCAACGTGACCATTCCCCACAAAGAAGCTGCCCTCAGCCTGGCTGATGTAGCGACTGACTCCGCAGCCGCGATCGGTGCCGCAAACACGCTGACCTTCCGTGAGGGAGTCATCCACGCTGCCAACACGGATGCTCCGGCCATACAGGCTGCGCTTCTTGATGGTCTTGAGTCCGGATCGCTAGAGGGGCTGAGTGTCTTGGTCCTAGGTGCGGGAGGGAGCGCACGTGCGGCTGCCTATGCAGCGGTTTCGGCTGGAGCAGCCGACGTTGGGGTCTGGAACCGCACTCCGGAACGAGCGATCGCTCTAGCTGCCAACATTGATGGGGTTGCTCATGTAGCTGAAACTGGTAGGCCCGACGTCGTAATCAACGCCACATCAGTGGGTCTCAGGCCTGGCGACGAGATTGTGGATCTTGCTTTGGAGAAGGGGGATCTTGGTGATTGTCGCCTGCTGGTCGATCTTGTCTACGGAGATCATCAGACGCCGATTGCCTCGCTCGGAGAAGAGCTTGGGCTTCCGGTCGTTGATGGTCTGGAAATACTTGTCAGGCAGGGCGCGCTGTCGATTGAGATCTGGACCGGTGGACGGCCTTCTCTTAATGTCCTCCGAGAGGCAGTTAGTAGAGCTCAGTGAGCTCGACGGACGCGGAATTCGCTCCGGGTCTTTGGTGCGGCGGCAAGGGAAGCGCGAACTGACGCGCTGGCGCTGCGGATACCGCTAGCCCATGCTGGGACCGGTAGTCGGACTCGCAGTAGGGACTTCCAAGTGGCAGTGTTGATTACGCCGGTCTGGGCGAGCCCTCGTGATGCCTGGAACTGAGTGACTGCAGTGACGGTTGTCGATCCGTAGCTCCCGTCGACTCGGACTGCCTGCCCGGCCTGCTTGAGGTGCAGCTGGGCCCAGATTGTGAAGTCCCCTCTTGCGCCCCGGCTAAGGGTGTACCAAGTGGGTGATGTGGTCCTAGCGGGGGGCCATGACATCTGAGAACCTACGAACGGCCAGAGTGTCAGTGACGCCTCTTGCCAGTCCCACCAAGACACACCCGGGGAGCCCCAAACTGCAGCAAGAGCGCGGAACCGGAGGATCTCGCGACTGGTGGGCTTCTGCCACAGCTGTCCAAGTGGAAAAATCTGGCGTCCGTAGAGCAGGTTGGTCCTGTAAGTGTGGGCCATCACATTGTCCACTCCTGAACCAATGTCGCGCCAATAGACCTGTGGTTGGCTGTACTGAGCTCCTCCGGGTCCGAAGAACACGGAGTAGGGGAAACTTTGGTGATAGTCAGCCCACGGGTAGCCGGCGAGAGAGATTGGAAACCATTTCCCGACCCCCTTCCGGACCTTGGATATGTAGGTAAGGGCTTGTGTGTACCGGCCCTCATATTCCGTCTCGGCGTCGATAGCCAGACAGTCGGCTCCTAACTTGACCGCGTTGATAGCAACAGTTGCCTCCGCTGAAGGTGACTTGCCATAGGCATAAGGCCACGCGCAGACTTGAATTCCAGCGGCGTGAAACGTCCGTATCAGCGGCGTGTTGAACTGAGGCCAGCTGTGTGTTCCATCGCCAGCCTTGAGGAACACGGTGGTTACATCATGCGCCTTTGCACGGGTGATGATTTGGGCTAGGTTGCCCCGCTCGGTGTTGGCGAGCTGCCAGATCCACATCCCGTTGCCGTCAAATGCGGAGCCGGTTGGCGTTGGCGGCGGCTGGGTGGGGGTGGCGATGGGTATGACGCGGCCGAATGGCGCTGACCAGCGTGTGCCGGTGGCACTGACGCGGATTGGCCCGGTCTTTGCGCCTGCCGGCACTTGAACTAGGAGCCGGTTAGCTCTAATGCGGCGGGCCAACACACGAACTCCTCCAGTGAACCGGACCTTGGGACCGGGTGATGACGATTGGATCTGGATCAGCATCCAGGCGCCGACTGGGACGCGGAGGTTTGACCCACAGGTAACAGACGGCCAACAGCGGAGCGCACTGACCTTTGGTGTCTTGAGTGGAGGTGTCGGGGTTGCGAACCCTGATTCCGGCACGCAGCAGAGGGCGATGCTGGCTACAGCGAGTAGGAGTGGTGTGGCCCGGGCGGCTCTCAACATGACTGGCATCCTCGTCTCATTCGAGGTTAGGGCACCCATTCCCTTTGGGTCGCGGTCAGGCAGCGGCCTGCAAAGTCTTCTGCGAGCCGCTAGCGTCGCATGAATGGAGGGCACACCAGAACGCAAAGAGGAACCGACGGATGTGGACGAGCTCAAGTGCGGGCCCTGCTCCGGCAAGGGGAGTGTGCAGAGCAACGCGGGGGGAGAACCACACGACGTTGTCTGCCCTTGGTGTGAGGGGACCGGCAAGCGGATTCCCGAGCATGATTCCCAAGAGGCTGGCGAGCGTCTTCGCGAGCAGCCCCCAGCAAGCGACTGAGCTGAGCGTTCTCTTCTCAGAGTGCAATAGCGCTTGAAGCAGTATCTGCCCCTAGTCAGGGGGCTAAGTAACTATCGATTGCGGCTAGCTCATGTGTGGAAAAGGCCGTCGTCATCGCTGTCTGTCTTGTCGCATGTGTCACCGATCTCCGCTGGAGAAGAATCCCCAACTGGCTGAATGGATTGGGATTGCTATTTGTCCTTGTGGGTCGCGTGAGTTCCGCTGGGCTCTTAGGGGCTGTTGCTGGAGTCTCGTGGCTGCTTCTGGCCCTACCGCTGGTTGTGCTGTCACTTCTGCGCCCAGATGGGTTCGGCATGGGGGATGCGAAGTTAATTGGGGTTGTCTTTGCTGCCTTGGGTACATATGGCCTCTTGGCGCTGTTGATCGCTTGTGCGGCGGGGAGTTTGTGGGGGTGGCTCAGCGGCGGGCTCAGGGCCAGCGTTTCGATCCCACTCGCTCCCTTCATCACTGCAGGAGCCATCGCGGCCAGCTTTCCATGGTGAGGGCCGCGTAGACTGAGGCTATGAACTTCAGGTTGATAACAGCTGGCGAGAGCCACGGACCCGGTTTGACCTGCATTGTTGAAGGGATCCCTGCTGGCCTCGAGCTCAGCCAAGAGGCCATCAACGGAGATCTAGCGCGACGTCAGTTGGGCCACGGCCGTGGTGGTCGGATGAAGATTGAGACCGATAAGGCTGATGTCACAGCAGGGGTCAGGCATGGGCTGACCTTGGGTGGCCCGATCTGCCTGAGCGTTACGAATGCTGATTTCGCGAACTGGGAAGATCGTATGAACCCGTGGCCGGTCGAGCCTGTCATTGACGAGGTACACCTTCCTAGGCCCGGTCACGCTGATCTCCCTGGCGCGTGGAAGTACGACTTCACCGATGTTCGGAATGTTCTTGAGCGTGCCAGCGCGCGTGAGACCGCTGCGCGGGTAGCTGGCGGGGCTGTCGCCAAGGCGATGTTGGCCGCGGTTGGGGTACAAGTCCGGTCCCATGTCATCCAAATTGGGACCGTCACCGCCCCAGAGGTGTACAACCCGTCCCTATCTGACTTTGATGCTGTTGACGCCTCCCCGGTGCGTTGTCTTGATGCTGATGCAAGCGTCGCAATGGTCGAGGAGATCAATGTCCTCCGCAAGAAGAATGAGTCGATTGGTGGCACCTTTGAGGTCCGCGTATGGGGACTCGTTCCGGGCCTCGGTTCACATGTGTCCTGGGAGGATCGGCTTGATGGGCGACTCGCTCAGGCCGTGATGTCGGTCCAGGCCATCAAAGGTGTTGGTATCGGCGATGGCTTCGACCTCGCTGGAAGGCCTGGCAGCGAAGCTCATGACGAGATCTTCCACTCAGAGGAGCGTGGGTGGTTCCGTGAAACCAACCGGGCGGGTGGAGTTGAGGGCGGGATGACAAACGGAGAGGCGCTCGTTGTCCGTGCGGCAATGAAGCCCCTTCCAACGCTCACAAAGCCACTTAGGTCAGTTGACATTTCAACGCTTGAGCCAGCCGCGGCTCTTAGGGAGAGGACCGACTCCTGCACTGTCCCAGCGGCCGGAGTTGTCGCTGAGGCAATGGTTGCTTTCGTTCTCGCCGAGGCCTACTCAGACAAGTTCGGTGGGGACAGCATTGACGACCTCACCGCCGCTGTTGCGACTTACCGCGAGCGGATCGGCTGGAAGCAGCGGCCGTGAAAGGCGTTGCCGGGAGGGCCCTCGTGCTCGTCGGCTTCATGGGGTCCGGCAAGAGCACTGCCGCGCGGTCTGTTGCCCCTGATGCCCTAGATACTGATGTGCTGATTGAAGCCGAGCTTGGTGCGTCGGTTGAGACCATCTTCCGCCGCGATGGAGAGGGCTCATTCCGTGAGGCAGAGGAGCGAATTACGCTCGCGGGCCTTGACCAAGCGGCTTCGGGTGCTGGTGGTGGGCTGATCTCTCTCGGGGGCGGGGCGCTTGGCTCAGAGCGAGTCCGGGAGGCGCTCAAGCACCACACGGTCGTCTTCCTGGATGCTGATGTAGAAACGCTTTGGAAGCGGGTTAGCCGATCTAAGCGGCCGTTGGCCGCTGACAGAGCTGGCTTCGATTCCCTCTTCCTTGAGCGAGAAGCGACTTACCTTGCTGCAGCCGATGCGGTTGTCCCGGCGCTACGGCGGGACACGCTGACTGCCGCGCTGCCAGACATCCACCGGCTTGCTGCGATGGGAAGGGGCCCCAAGCTTCTCTGGGCGGAAGCGGATTCTGGGAACTATCCCGTCTGGATCGGATCGGGAATTGCGGGACGCGTGCCACTTCCGGGTGGGCGACGCTGGGCGGTCATTAGCGACGGGAATGTGGCTGGGCTTCATGGCGACCTGCTCGATTCGGTTATGGCTCGGCTTGTTATCGAGCCTGGGGAGGAACACAAAACGCTTGGCACATGCGAGCGTCTGTGGACTGAGCTGGCTAGCGCCGGCGTGACAAGAGACGATGGGATCGTTGCCCTTGGTGGTGGAGTCGTTGGGGACGTCTCCGGGTTTGTCGCATCCAGCTTCCAGCGCGGTATCCCAATCGTTCAGATTCCCACCACTCTTGTAGCTCAAGTGGATTCCGCTTACGGCGGCAAGACGGGCGTGGACCTTCCATCGGCGAAGAACTACGTCGGCGCCTATCACCAACCGGCTGCGGTAATTGCTGATGTTGATCTTCTGGAAACCCTTCCCGCTGCAGAACTGGCCGCGGGCATGGCTGAGGTGATCAAGACTGGGCTGATCGCCGGAGGTCTTCTGTGGGACAGGATTTCTGCTGGTGACCAAGTTGACGACGCAATGGTTCTTGCGTGTGCGAGGACAAAACTCGCGGTCGTTCGAGAGGATGAGCGCGACGGAGGCAGAAGGCAGGTTCTTAACTTCGGCCACACCATTGGTCACGCCATTGAGACCGCGACTGAATACCGAGAGTTTCGTCACGGGGAAGCAGTGTCCATCGGCCTGATGGCCGCTCTCAGGCTTTCGGGCCACGCGGAACTGCACACTCGGACGGGAGAGCTCCTTGCGGCCGCGGGGCTACCTTTGAGCGCTCCTAATGTGGATCCCGAGGTAGTCATCGACGCCTTGCAGTCAGACAAGAAGAGGAGGGGGGACGGAACTGTCCCGTTCGTCCTCTGCGAAGCTCCCGGCATGGTCAGCCATGGACATGTCATTCCTGCCTCGGCAGTACGGGCGGCTGTTGAGGAGGTGTGCTCATGAGTACTCGTAACCGGATTGAGGTCATGCACGGCGTAAACCTCGACCAGCTCGGGAGGCGGCCAGCCGATCACTACGGAAATCTGACCCTTGACCAACTCGAGCAGAAGACTGAGGCTTGGGGTCACGAACTTGGGCTCAATGTCCGTTTCTTTAGAACCAATAGCGAGGGTGCCTTTGTTGAGCACCTGCACCGGCTTGATGGCATGGCCGACGCTGTGATTCTCAACCCGGGCGCTTGGACTCACTACTCGTGGGCTATCAGAGACGCCCTGGAGATCACCGACCTTCCCTCGGTTGAGGTTCATCTATCTGACGTTTCGGCTCGCGAGCCCTGGCGTCAGGTGAGCGTCCTAGAGGGCATTGTTTCTGAAGTTGTTTCAGGCCAAGGACCCGAGGGCTATCAGTCCGCTCTGCAAGTTCTTGCGGCGAAACTGAAGTGACCGAGGGAAACCACCGGCTGGGGCGCGTCCGCGCCTTCATGGATGACCGCAAGCTTGATGCGCTCTTGCTGGCTGGGGGGCCAAATGTTCGTTGGCTGACTGGATTCACAGGTAGCAGCGGGGCTGCCCTGGTTGGGCGCGAATGGGCGTCCTTCATCACCGACTTTCGCTATGTAGAGCAGGCGTCCGATGAGATTGGTCAGGGCTTTCAAACCGTCATCTCGGAGGGAGCCCTTCGGAGGTCGATTGCTGCGGTGGTCGGTTCCAACTCGGTCCAGAGGTTGGGCTTTGATTCCGAAGATCTCAGCGTTGACTCCAGGGATCAGCTGGAAGATGTTCTCCCTGCGGAGGTCGAGCTTGTTCCCCAAAAGGGCGTGTCGGCGGCGCTTCGCGCTGTCAAGGATGCGGCGGAGGTAGAAGCGATCCAGACCGCGGCAACGCTCGGGGACCGGGTGCTAACGGCCGTGCTTGAGACTGGTCTCCTCGGCCGCACAGAGGTTGAGATTGCTGCTGATCTTGAGCGACGGGCCCGGGCACTCGGGGCGGAAGCAATGTCGTTCCCATCAATTGTTGCCGCTGGTGCCCACGGCGCTCTTCCGCACGCGCAGCCAAAGCACGAGGCCCTGTCGTCAGGGCAGTTGGTGGTGATCGACTGGGGAGTGGTCGTTGGCGGCTACTGCTCAGACTGCACTAGAACTGTTGCTCTCGGGGCGGTTTCAGACCACGCGAAGGAGGTCTACGAGATAGTGCTTTCCGCGCAGCAGGCCGGTGTCGCTGCGTTGCGTCCAGGCCCTACAGGACGGGAGATCGACGCCGTCTCGCGAGACTTGATTGACGACGCGGGCTTCGGTGAGCACTTCGGTCACGGCCTGGGTCATGGCGTTGGGCTAGAGATTCACGAGGCGCCAACACTGGGTAAGACGGGGGATGTGGCGCTTGAGGAAGGCATGGTTGTGACTGTCGAGCCGGGCATCTACCTTGCTGGTGAGCTCGGCATTCGGATTGAGGACCTGCTTGTTGTGACGGCTGATGGCGCCAATGCGATGACCCATCTTCCCCTTGGTCTGATCGAAGTTAGCTAAGCCCGGCTAGTCTCTGTCAACAATGATCTCCACTAACCAGTTCAAGAACGGCAACCACATCGAGGTTGACGGGGTGATCTTCAAGATCACGGACTTTCAGCATGTCAAGCCTGGTAAGGGTGCGGCCTTCGTTCGCACCAAGCTCAAGCGCGTCAATGATGGCGCTGTGATTGACAAGACATTCAGGGCGGGGGAGAAGTTCAGGTCTGTCCGGTCCGAGATCAGGAAGATGCAGTACCTCTACCGCGATGGGACCGACGCGCACTTCATGGACGTTGAAACTTTCGAGCAGATGGGCATTCCGGAGGGACTTCTCACGGAGCGGTTGCAGTGGATGATGGAGAATGACGAGGTTGAGGTTCTCTCCATCGACGAGAAGCCGAGCGACATTCAGCTCCCTACCGCGGTTGATCTGACGGTTGCTGAGACTGAGCCTGGCGTCAAAGGGGACACCGCTTCAGGAGGCGGCACGAAGCCCGCTCTTCTTGAGACAGGGGCGCGCGTAATGGTGCCGCTCTTCGTCGACATTGGGGACAAAGTCCGCGTCGATACCCGCAGCGGCGAGTACCTCTCACGTGCGTAGGCGCGACCAGCGGCGCGCTGCGGTGTTCGCCGTCTACCAGCACGACGTAACCGGTAGTCCCGTCGAGGATCTTCTTGATGAGGATGCAACCCCTTGGACACTTGCGCTCGCACAGGCGACCCAAGTACGCACTGAGGCGCTTGACCAAATAATTGACCAGCATGCCAACGGATGGGCCGTGGAACGGATTGCGCCGCTTGAGCGTGCGATTCTGCGGGTAGCGATTCTTGAGATCACTGATCCAACTGCGGTTGAGTATGGGACGCCGATTCCTCCCGAGGGCGCTATCAATGAGGCTGTTGAAACAGCGAAGGGCTTCTGCGGTTCAGAGGCTCCGGGTTTTGTCAACGGCATACTTGGTGCTGTCATCGACGAGGAGAGGGCTAAATGAGCGAGGACCTGGATCGACTTGTAAAGCGGATCGAGGAGGAGGCGCGCCGTCTGAGCGCTGGAGACCTCGACCAGGACGCTGCCGCTGACGCTGCCAGTGAGCTGGCTCGGTTGGCAAGCGAGGCTGCCTCGATTGTTGATGGCTTCGCACGTGCGGCGAGGCCTGTCCCAGCCGCTCCGGGTCAGTCGCAGCTTCCAGTTGATCGTGGCCCACAAAGTTTCAACTGACGCTGCGGAATCTTCTAAGCTTCCAACCATGAGCTTCTCACGCACAAGAAACGCAGTTCCGACCGTCGCCCTTGACCCAGCCGTTGAGCGGGTATTTATGAGGACGGTGTTCTCGTGGATGCTGCTTGGTGTTGGTCTGACCGCTGCTATCGCAGGTTGGTTTGGAAGCAATGACCAACTGATGAAGGATCTGACTGCGAAGCCTGCGTGGATCTTCGGCGCGATGTTTGTCCAAATCGGCCTTGTCCTCGCCCTCTCATTCGGGATCAACAAGATCAGTGCGGCAACGGCGAGTTTCCTGTTCATCCTTTACGCGGGCGTAACTGGGGTTGTGTTCTCAGTCATCGTCACTGCCTACACCACAGGCTCTGTCGCGATGGCATTTGCCGGGGCAGCAGGCGTCTTTGGAGGAATGGCCGCTTGGGGCTACACCACCGAGCGGGATCTAACCGGTCTCGGCCCGGTTCTCTTCGGAGCGTTGATTGGCTTGATCGTCGCTTCGGTTGTTTTCATGTTCACTGGTGGGAGCACGTTCAATCTCGTTCTTGGCTTCGGCGGTGTGATCATCTTCGCGGGGCTTACCGCTTGGGACATGCAGATGATCAAGTCGTTCGCCGCAGGAGCAACCGATGAGGAAACCGGACGTAAGTTGGCAATCTTTGGAGCGCTTTCGCTCTATCTGAACTTTGTCAACATCTTCCTCAGCCTCCTGCGGATCTTCGGCGGCGCTCGCTCCTAATGAGCGAAGGGGGCGCTGCAGCGCCCGCGGGGTATCCGGACGAGTTGAAGGAGCTAGTTGACGGCTACCTAGACACTCTGCGGTTCCCTGGGACTGACGCGGTACCTGGTCTGGTCGAAGCGATGAGGTACTCGTTGCTTGCCGGTGGTAAGCGGATTCGGCCAGTTCTCGCCATGGCGACAGCAAGGTCACTCGGTCACGATGCTGAACGGGTTCTTCCGTTAGCAGCGGCGTTAGAGATGATCCACACCTACTCGCTGATTCACGATGATCTACCCGCCATGGACGACGACGATCTTCGCAGAGGCAAGAAGACGCTTCATAAGGAGAGTGGCGAGGCGGTTGCCATCCTGGCTGGGGACTGTCTGTACGCAGAGGCATTCGCGCTCCTCCTAGGGGCTCCGGGCCATGAGCCGAGGGCGCTTGTAGCGGCGGCCAGCATCCTTGCGAGGTCAACTGGAGTGGAGGGCATGGTTGGTGGGCAGTTCATTGATGTCGAGGCAACCGCTGGTGATGGAATCGGGGGTCTGGAGGTTCTCCACGCTCTAAAGACGGGGAAGCTGATCAGCGCCAGTGCGGACTGTGTTACGGCACTACTTGAGGCCCCCCAAGAGGAGACGACCTTCATCAGCACCTATGCCCGTGAGCTTGGGCTACTTTTTCAGATAGTTGACGACATTCTTGATGTAACAGGTACTGATGAGAGCCTTGGGAAGCAACCGGGGGCCGATGAGCACAAGAGAACGTTTGTGTCCGAGATTGGCCTCGATGGCGCGGGGGAGATGGCCAGCTTGCATCACGGTCTGGCGCTCAGCGCGATAGAGGAAATGGGTGACGAGGCGACGGAGCTGCGCGCCATTGCGGATCATGTACTGACAAGGACTTCATGACTGACACCAAGCGACTTCTCGATGCCGTAAACGGACCCCGCGACCTTCACGGTCTCGACGACTCCCAGCTTCAGCAGGTGGCTCAGGAGGTGCGCGAGCACATCATCGACACGGTGGGGGAGATTGGCGGACACTTTGGAGCCAACCTCGGTACCTGTGAGATCGCGGTGGCGATTCATTCGTTGCTCGATAGTCCAAGAGACAAAGTTCTTTGGGACGTTGGTCATCAGGCGTATCCGCACAAGATCCTCACTGGTCGGCGCGACCAGCTTTCGACCATCCGCTCCTATGGGGGCTTAAGTCCGTTCTGCTCAATCGAAGAGTCGGAGCACGATGCCATGGGAGCAGGGCATGCATCCACTTCGATTGGCTACGGAGTGGGGATGAAGGAGGGCATGAAGCGTGCTCAAGTTGAAGGGCTTCCAGTTGCTGATGGGCGAGTAGTCGCGGTTATTGGTGACGGAGCAATGACCGGTGGGGTTGCGTTCGAGGCGATCCACCAAGCTGGTGGGCTCGGCACCCCTCTGGTCGTTGTCCTCAATGACAACGGCATGTCGATTTCGCCGAATGTTGGTGCGATGTCGCGCTATTTCAACCGCATCCGTCTGAATCCAAAACTCTGGCACGCCCGTGAGGGAATAGAAGGCGGGCTGTCCAAGCTCCCAGCCGGCATTGGCGCCACCTTTGAGCGCCTCGGTCCGCATCTGAAGGAGTCAATCAAGGCGTTTGCTGCCCCAGGCCTTTGGTGGGAAGAACTTGATTGGGCTTATGTCGGTGTGGTAGATGGGCACGACGTGCACAGCCTGCGAGCCGCATTGAAGGAGGCGCTTGACGCTGACAGGCCAGTTGTCGTCCACTGCGCAACAGTCAAGGGCAAGGGCTTTGCTCCAGCTGAGGATGGTGGGCTGGAGGGAATGGAGCAGTGGCATGCGGCAAAGCCCAATTCGATTGTTGACCGGGCGCCTGCTGCCAAGAAGGTTCCAACAGGCCCCGCGCCGACTCCGGTGCCCACCTGGACTGAGGTGTTTGGGCACGCGATGGTGGATGAGTGCAGGCGCGACCCACGCGTGGTCGGAGTTACGGCCGCGATGAACTCGGGTACAGGGCTCAACATTCTTCAGGAGGAGATGCCCGAGAGGTACTTCGATGTTGGTATTGCTGAACAGCAGGCTCTTCTGTTCGCAGCGGGCCTGTCGCTCGAGGGCACTAGACCCGTGGTTGCCATCTACTCAACTTTCCTGCAGCGCGGCTTTGACCAGATTGTCCATGACCTCTGCCTTCAGTCGCTACCCGTTGTCATAGCGATGGATCGCGCTGGACTTGTTGGCGACGATGGCCCGACCCATCACGGTGTCTTTGATATTGCGTACCTACGCGCTCTTCCCAACATCACGCTCATGGCGCCCCGTGATGAGGCGATGCTCGTGAACATGCTCCACACCGCGATTAACCACGATGGTGGACCCGTTGGGATCCGTTACCCACGCGGTGCGGCTGCCGGCGTGACAATTCCAGCTCAGCCCGAGAGCATTGAGATCGGTACCGGCGAGATTCTCGTTCAGGGAGAGCGGGTTGCTCTCGTTGGCTATGGCAGCGGCGTGGAGAAGTCACTTGCGGCCGCGGAGATCCTGCGCGAAGGCGGGCTTAACCCGACTGTTGTTGACGCTCGGTTCGCCAAGCCAATTGATGCTGGCCTAATGGCCCAGATTGCGGCTGAACATGATCTTGTTGTGACTGTTGAAGAGGGCGTGCTTCAAGGAGGCTTTGGTAGTGCAGTACTGGAGACGCTCAATGATGCTGGCGTAGTGGCACGCGTGCTTCGCGTTGGTCTTCCAGACCGCTTTGTCACGCATGGCGCTCCTGCCCTCTTACATCAGGAGGTTGGTTATACCCCGGAGCGCATCGCTGAACGTGTTGAGGCCGCGGTGTCGGAAGCCCGTGGCTCTGTAGCCGGCAGCTGACCCTTCCTCTCCAAGAGGAAGGGCCTCTTTTAAGGGAGGCCCTTCCGGGGAGGAGAGATACATATGTTTTGCTGCTCGTATCTGGCGCAGGGCGGGCCTTATGGGGCGGGTGCCCTACGCAGGTGTGATCGTGACACAGCGTCGTCTTGTCCGATGTGAGTTGCCGCACATAGGCCATCAGGTTCGAATCTCGAGGATTTGATCCTCATTTTCCCAAGAGGTGAAGCGAGGTGCCATCATTCGACAGATGGATACCACGAGCACCCTGGGGGTTAAGAGCTCCTCCAAGCAGCGGCTTGACGTCGTGCTCACAGCGCGTGGTCTCTTCGACTCGCGGGCTAAGGCCTCGGCATCTGTAATTGCGGGCGAGGTTCTGTTGGGCAAGGATCGGGAGCGTGCGCGCAAACCAGGTCAGCTCGTTGCTGATGATGTTGAGGTCTCCGTTGAGGGAGGAATCGCGTTTGTGTCGCGCGGGGGAATCAAGATGACCAACGCGCTTGACCAGCTTGAGCTCGACGTTGAGGGGGTCTCAGCGCTGGATGTAGGCGCTTCCACCGGAGGCTTCACAGACTGCCTCCTTCAACGCGGTGCTCGCAGAGTGATTGCTCTAGATGTTGCCTATGGCGAACTGGCATGGAAGCTTCGTCAGGATGAGCGCGTGCATGTTATGGAGCGTGTCAACGCGCGCCACCTAGAGCCAGCTCAGCTCCCTTGGGTATCTGACTTTGTTGTCTGTGATGTCTCGTTCATCGCATTGGAGAAGGTCTTGGGTGCGATCGGTCTTTGCTGTGCTGAGGACGCGGAGATTGTTGCTCTCATCAAGCCTCAGTTTGAGGTTGGGAAGGAGCGCGTGGGCAAGGGTGGCGTCGTTCGGGATGCTGATGATCGAAGGGATGCCCTTCGGCAGGTAGGGATTGCCGCCCCGCGATTTGGGTTTGTGCCGCAAGCTTTCGTCTCGTCGGGACTCCCGGGGCCTAAGGGCAACCTTGAAAGCTTTGTCCACCTGCGCCGCGGCAGCGAGGTTGTTTCAGAGTCCTCACTTGAGGAGATGCTGATGAGGGCTGAGCCATGAGCCGCGTCTGCGCTCTTGTAACTCACAACGACCCAGCGGTCACTAGTGACGCGGTCGGCAAGGTCTTTGAGCTTGCCAAGGCAACCGGTGTTGGAGTCTGGGCATCGGATGACGAGATTGCCCGTCACGGCTTGGATCCGGCGGTTCTGGCCGACCCATCCCCGGAGACTGGTCCGGATGTTTGGCTCTGCCTCGGAGGCGATGGAACCATCCTGAGGGGGCTGAGAGCATCAACAGCTTGGGCAGCGCCTGCTCCCGCCTATGGGATCAACTTCGGCGAGGTTGGGTTCCTAGCAGCGACAGACCCTGATGATGGGTTCGAAGAATCGGTGATTCGCGCACTCGAGGGAGACTTTGACATTCTCGACCTTCCGGCTCTGACCTCGAGCATGTCTGGGCCGATGCCGGCGTTCAATGATCTGGCCTTGCAGCGCCGCCCTGGCCTGCGTGTTGCCGACATTGCGTATTTGGTTGGTGGTGAGGAGGTTGGGCGAGTTCGTTGCGACGGGATGGTGCTTTCGACCCCGGCTGGCTCAACTGGTTACAACCTTGCCAATGGTGGCCCTGTCGTGGCGTGGGGTGTGAGCGGCTATGTCGTTTCGTTTATCGCTCCACACTCGCTTACGGCCCGCGCACTGATTGTTGCCCCGGATGACAACGTGACCTTGGTTAATCGCTCGAGCAATGAGCCTGTCGATGTTGCCGTTGACGGCAGGCCGATCGGTGAGCTTCCTCCCGGTGGTCAGCTGGAGATCAGTTACATGCAGGCGGCGGGCAGACTGGCCCAAGTTCCAGGTTCAAGCTTCTACCACCGTTTGCGACAGAAGTTCGGACGTTTAGCCTCCTGAGTGTGCCGGTGGACGCGCTCCGTCCCCCTCCGCTGGTAGACCGGGTCTGTGCTTACTGACCTCAAGATTGAGAATCTGTTGCTGATCGAAGCCGCTGAGATGCGGCTTGGACCAGGTCTTAACGTCCTCACGGGCGAGACTGGCGCAGGCAAAACACTGTTGGCCACGGCACTTGGTCTGTTGCTGGGAGAGCGGTCAAGAAGCGGTCTGGTCCGGCCCGGAGCTAAGGAGGCATGGGTCGAGGGGGCGTTCTCACTGCCACCGGGTCTGAGCGAAGAGCTCGCAGACCTTCTCCCTGAGGGGAGCGAGGAGCTGGTCCTGGCGAGGCGACTCTGGCCCGACGGGCGCAGCAGAGCCCTGATCAACGGGCGTACAGCCACCGTTGGGGATCTGCGGGAGCTCGGCTCAGCAGTTCTCTCTTTTCACGGGCAGCACGAACACCGCAAGCTCGGCCTTGCGACCTTCCAGATGGACGTCCTTGATGGCGCTGTTGGGGCAGAGCAGATCGGCCTGCGCGATCAGGCGGCTGAGGCTCACCAAAGGGTCCGAGAGGCATCTGCTCACCTTGAATCGCTCAGCGGTGACGGTGGGGGCTACCAGCGCGAGGTTGATCTCCTCCGATACGAGGTTGAGGAGATTGAGCGCCTCGCGCCATCCGCGGCCGAAATGGACTCTCTTCGGGCCGAGCGTGAACGGCTCCGCAGAATTGATGGGCTGCGTGACGCACTAACGGCTCTCTCTGGATTGAACAATTCGGACGCCGGTGACTCACCTCTCGATTCCCTCGGGGCGGCGGGGCGGCTGTTTGAGACAGTTGCCGGGGTCGACGGAGCGGTTGATGCTCTGGGTTCGCGTCTGTCTGAGCTTGGAATTGAGCTCGATGATGCTTCCCGAGAGGCCCGGAGTTTGCTTGACGGTCTTGATGGCTCCCCCGAGCGGCTTGGAGAGGTTGAGGAACGCCTTGACGAGCTGGAGCGGCTGCTGCTCAAGCACGGTGGAAGTCTCGACGCGGTTCTTGCGCACGCTGAGGTTTCGGCCGGCAGGCTTGAGGAGATCTCCGACCTTGACCAGGCCGTCTCGCGTGCCAAGAAGGCAAGTGATGAGGCTCTTGCTGCGGCCACCGCTGTTGCTGTGCAGCTGAGGGCTGGGCGTGTGAAGGCGGCCAAGCAGCTGGCTCCCGCAGTGCAAGAGGTCCTCGGCGACCTTGCGCTCGAAGGCGCTCGGTTCCGCATCTCGGTTGATCCACGGCCTGAGCCTGGCCCGACAGGTGGGGACACGGTTGAGTTCTTGGTATCTGCCAATGCCGGGATAGACCCCGCTCCGATCAGCGAGTCTGCTTCGGGCGGCGAGATGAGCCGGATACTTTTGGCGCTGCTTTCCGTAGCGATTGAAGGGGGAGAAGGCAGCCCGGGCAAGCTTGTTGTGTTCGACGAGATCGACGCGGGGATTGGTGGTCGCACAGCGAAGGCCGTGGGCGAGCGTCTGAAGGCGCTTGCTTCCCAACGGCAGGTGCTCTGCATCACTCACTTGCCTCAAGTTGCTGCCGGTGCGGATCGGAACTTCAGGATCAGCAAGGGCGTCTCCGAGGGCGAGTCGGTCACTACTGTTGAGGCTCTTGTCGGCGATCAGGTTCTCGAGGAGATGGTCCGAATGCTAGGTGCTCCGGACGGCGATGAAGCTGCCTTGGCCCACGCGCGAGAGCTGCTGTCGGGTGCGTAAGCCCACACCGCCGCCCGCGCCGCTAGTCTGACCGCTGTGGCCAGCACCCCAGGAGACACCCGCTTCATCTTTGTTACCGGTGGAGTCGTCTCCTCTCTCGGAAAGGGGATTGCGGCGGCTTCGATAGGTCGACTTCTTGTCGCACGCGGGCTGAGGGTCCAGATACAGAAGTTCGACCCGTACATCAATGTTGACCCGGGGACTATGTCGCCGTATCAGCACGGCGAGGTGTTCGTTACTGAGGACGGTGCTGAGACCGACCTTGATCTTGGGCACTACGAGCGGTTCACTGATGCAAATTCCTCCCGGGCGTCCAACGTTACGGCCGGCGGTATTTACAACAACGTGATCCGCCGCGAGCGCCGCGGGGATTATCTCGGTGCGACTGTTCAGGTTGTCCCTCACATCACGGATGAGATCCGCTCGCGAGTTCGGCTTGTTGCCGAGTCAGGCGATGTTGATGTTGTCATCACAGAGATTGGCGGCACGGTTGGCGATATTGAGTCACTTCCGTTCCTTGAGGCAATTAGGCAGTTCCCCGTTGATGTTGGCCGGGCGCGCTGTCTCTACATCCACCTGACACTTGTTCCGTTCATCGGCCATGCCGGTGAACTGAAGACAAAGCCGACTCAACACTCAGTCAACGAGTTGCGCCGGATCGGCATTCAGCCAGACATGGTGATGTGTCGCGCCGAAGCGTCACTTCCGAAAGAGATCCGCGAGAAGATTGCGCTTTTCACCAGCGTTCCTATCGAGGCGGTCGTTTCAGCTCGGGACGTCGCGAATATCTACGAGGTGCCGCTCGCTTTCAGGGAAGAGGGCGTTGACCAGTTCGTTCTTGACCACTTTGGTATTGAAGCCCCACAGCCAGATCTAGACGGGTGGGAGGCGATGATCCAGCGGGCCGAGGCTGCGGTTGAGCCCGTCCGCATTGCGCTAGTTGGAAAGTATGTTCAGCTTGAGGACGCCTATCTCTCCGTTGTTGAGTCGCTCCGCCACGCTGGGGTGGCTCACGGTTGCAAGGTTGAGATCGACTGGGTGGATTCAGAGCGGCTCGACGCCGCCGAGGCGCAGGGTCGCCTTGAGGCCGCGGACGGAATCCTTATTCCTGGTGGCTTTGGTGGGCGTGGGGTTGAGGGCAAGATTGAAGCTGCTCGGGTAGCCCGCGAGGACATGATTCCTTACTTGGGAATCTGCCTTGGCATGCAAGTAGCGGTCTGCGAGTACGCGCGAAACGTTGCTGGGATGGATGGCGCTAACTCAACTGAGTTTGACCCAGAAACTCCATTTCCAGCCATCGATTTGCTTCCGGAGCAGAAGGAAGTTGCGGACATGGGCGGCACTATGCGACTTGGGGCAGACCCTGTGGCGCTTGTTGAGGGAACACGCATCCGAGCGATCTATGGGGAAGAGGTGGCTTACGAACGCCATCGCCATCGCTATGAGGTCAACAACCTTCTTCGCCCACGTATTGAAGAGGCCGGCCTTGTCGTTGCTGGCACATCGCCTGATGGTCGGCTTGTAGAGGCGGTTGAGCTGCCGGACAGCGTGCATCCTTTCTACGTGGCAAGCCAATACCACCCGGAGTTCAAGTCCAGGCCGGATCGTCCGTCGCCTCTGTTCAACGGCTTTGTGGGCGCCGCTCTGATTCGCGCTAGGGATCGGGCGGAAAGCGGCACTCCAGCGTGAGCAGGGAGTGGGCCCCGTCCCACTCTCGACTTATCGGAGATCTCTCGGCTGTTGAAGCCGAGGTTGGGGATGCTGGGCCTTGCCTTGCCATCATCAAGGATGAGCTTGGCCGACTGGGGCTGGGGACATCTGAGCCGTCGATCGGGGCAATAGCGACCTCTAGGCCGGGCAATGTTGAGGTGTCCATAGTTGGTGCGGATGTTGGGCGGCGAGTATTGATCTGCGCACCCTTAGAGGTCAGTGGGCGCGAGGGAGTAGCCGCGCTGCTCACCGCTGCGGGGGTTTGGGCAGACACCAGGCCTGCTGTCAGCGTTGACCTAGCATTCACTGTCGTTCAGGGCTCTGGTCCCCTGGCGAAGCCATCGGTCGCAACTGCTGGTGAGGACGTGAGCGTCGCCTTTGTTCTGGCTGACTCGGGGCAGCTTGGAACGGTGGTGATGGACTCACCGTTCCAGCAGACCGTCCGGATCCAATTCAGTGGAGGACCCCGTGGGGATCTGGAGGCTGCGATGAAGGGCTTGCTGACAGAGACCAAGCCAGCTGTAAGCCTTGTTGACGGGCCAACGGCGGTTTTGCTTGTTAGTCAGCCTGGGTCTAGAGAACTTGCGGAGCGGATAGCAACGCTCACTGATGTTTGTCAGAACCAAGCTCAGCAGTATGGGTGCGCCGTTGATCTTCGGCTGACACCGAGATTTCGCGGTTATCAGCACTCAGATGACCACCCGGCCGCAGCTCTCTGGGGCATTTGCTGCGCGGCGCTTGGCATCGACCTGCTGGACAGGGTCACGGATCAGGGTTCAGCTGCCAACGCGCTTGAGGCGCAAGGAGTCAGCGCGGTGAACGTTGGGACGGGGACGGGGGCCAATGACGCTGCCTCAGTAGACACCAGCGGCAACAGTCAGCATCTCGTTGAGTTGCTTCTAGAGCTTCCTGGCCTCGTGCCTTCTCCCTGACCGGTCAGGTGCCGTGTGAAGGTGGAACGCTACTCCCGCCGAAATGTGGGGAATGCCAGCTTCTGTCCGAGAGGATCACCTACTAGATTTTCTCGGGTCGCTTGAGCTTGAGCGAGGGCTCTCTCGAAACACGCTTGAGGCATATCGGACCGACCTTCTGCAGTTGGCGACCTTCCTGTCCGAGAAGGGTCGGTCTCTCCCTAATGCCACGGAGTCGGATCTGGCCGCTTGGACAGCTTCGCTCGCGACTGGTGCGGGTGATGTTCCCGGCGTGTCAGCGGCGACTCTGCGCAGAAAGGTGGCATGTTTGCGGACCTACTTCAAGTGGCTGAGGCGTGAGGAGCTAATTGAGGGGGATCCCACCCGGCACCTCCGTTCTCCAGCCCGCGACCGGAGGCTTCCCAAGGTGCTTTCCAGAGAAGAGGTCGGCGCACTGCTCACCCAGCCTGATGTAACAACCGCGGCGGGTCTACGCGACCGAGCTATCTTGGAAACGATGTACGCATGCGGTCTCCGGGCAAGCGAGCTGACCGGTCTTGAGCTTGCGCGACTGGACCTCGTTGAGGGAACACTAAGGGTCATCGGTAAAGGCGGCAAAGAGCGGATGGTGCCGATTGGCCGAGATGCTCAGACTTCGCTGAGTGATTGGCTCGAGAAGGGCCGGCCCGCAATTGTTGGAGTTAAGGAAGAACGGCGGGTGTTTGTTAATCAGCGTGGGGGAGCGCTCACCCGACAGGGACTGCACGGGATTGTTAGTCGCCATGCCAAGACCGCGGGGCTAGAGGGCCGGATGACTCCCCACACTCTCCGCCACAGCTTCGCTACTCATCTGTTGGCAGGTGGGTGTGACCTTAGGGCGCTCCAGGAGATGCTTGGTCACGCTGACGCGGCCACTACGCAGATGTATACGCATCTCTCGAATGAGGATCTAAAAGAGTCGTACTTTGCCGCGCATCCGCGCGCCCGGCTCTGAAGCTCTCCAGTGAATGGCAAGCCTGCTTGACTTGAGGCTGTGCCCGAGCTTCCTGAGGTTGAAACAGTTGTAAGGCGACTGCGTCCCACGCTTCTCGGACGCGAGATCGAGGCTGTTGAGGTTCTTGATCCGAGATTCTGCACCCCTGCGTCACCTGAGCGATTTGAAGGCTCCCTGAGCGGTGTAACGGTGACTGAGGTCGGGAGGCGCGGTAAATACATCGTTGTGGCTCTAAGCAGCGCTCAAACGCTTCTGATGCACCTCCGCATGACCGGGACATTGCTGATCGACCCGGTTGTGGTGCAGGGCCATGAGAGGCTCCGACTTAATCTCTCCGGCGGGGTGACTGTCGTCTTCAACGACCCGCGCCGATTTGGGACCGGTCACTTGCTGGAGTCAGCTGATGTGGACAGCTACTTCTCCTCGAGGTTAGGGCTAGAGCCATTTGACCGAGACTTCACAGCAGACCACTTCTTCTCGCTCACCCGAGATCGGAGGTCACCTCTGAAGAACTTCCTACTCGACCAAAAGCTGGTTGCGGGAATCGGGAATATCTATGCCGACGAAGCTCTCTTTAGGGCCCGCCTTCACCCGCTTAGGATGCCCCGTGGGGTGACACGCGAACAGGCTGCCCAGCTTCGCTTAGGAATCATCGATGCTCTCCAGGCTGGAATTGATGCTGGGGGAGCGACCATCGATGACTTCAGAGACCCCGATGGCGCGTGGGGTGCCTATCAGTCCGAGTTTCTTGTCCACCGAAGAGAGGGGCAGGGCTGCCCTGAGTGCGGCAATGTGATTGTCCGCTTCAAAGTTGGAGGGCGCTCAACTTACTGTTGCGAGCAGTGCCAACCCCGGCCTTCGAGGGTGAAGGTCAGCCGATGAGTTCAGCTAGGCGTCCCGAGCGATCTGCCGCTTCTAACTCGGTCCAGCCGCCAAGCGTTTCACCATCAACAACGATCTGCGGAAATGTCATTAGGCCGGTCTTCTCGGCCAGCTCTGTCCGTCCGTCCGGGTCGCGCGCCAGATTGATCTCTTCGAACTCAATTGAGCGAGCTTTCAGTAGCGCCTTGGCGCGAGAGCAGTAAGGGCAGGGATCGGTTGTGTATACGGTGAATGAAGCCATGGTCTTTGAGACGTTAGCGAGATTGCGCGACGGCATGATGAGAATCTCTTGTCACGACCTAGTTTGGGCATCGGCTTGAGCCGCACTCTGCAGACAGAGGCGCTGATCCTTAGGTCAATCCGTTACGGCGAGGCCGACCGGATACTTCACCTCTACTCGCCGGAAGACGGCCGCCTCGGCGCAATTGCCAAGGGAGCCCGCAAGACCAAGAGTCGTTTTGGCGCGCGTCTGGAACCGTTTACCCGGGCCAAGATGATTCTCCGCGTTGGGAAGGGTGATCTGATGGCGGTGTCTGGGGTTGAGACGATCGAGGCGAATGCAGGCCTTCGGACAAGTGCAGCGTCGCTCGACTGGGCAGCCAGGGCCTGCGATGCGGTCTCGCGCCTGCTTGACGGACCAGACCCTCACGCCAACGCCTACAACCTCCTCGTCAATGCGCTGGCATCAGTTGCGTCAGACCAAGCTCTCGCCACTAAGGCAACGCAGGTTTCCTTCCGGCTCAAGCTCCTAGTGGCGATCGGCCTGCAGCCTCATTTGTCCAGTTGCGCGGGCTGCGGATCTAAGGATGGAATCACGGCTTTTTCAGGGGAGGCCGGTGGGGTTATCTGCTCAGAATGTGGAGGGGATGGGTTCCCATTGGGGGGTGAAGCTCTCGATTGGATGGTGGCCGCGTTGGGCTCTCCGCTCGCACAAACGGGCGAGACGGATGAGCGGGCGCTACGTCAGGCAGAGCGTGCTGTCAACGACACAGTCGAGTTTCACGCGAACATCAGGTTGCGGCCAGCGGCGGCACGGTAGCCTCACTCGGGTATGTCTACTTCAGATCAAGGCAAACGAGTCCATCCCCGCGGCCCATTGACCGATGCGTTCGAGGCACGGGTAACGGCAACGGAGACAAGCTTCCTTGCGCCTGATGCGGTCCGCTCGTACCCAGAGGACCGCCAACGACCTGAGGCCGAGTGTGGCTTGCGGACTCCATTCCAACGTGATCGAGATCGGATTGTTCACAGCAAGGCGTTCAGACGCTTGAAGCACAAGACTCAAGTCTTCGTCTCGCCGGTCGGTGACCATTACCGCACTCGTCTCACGCACACGCTGGAAGTCACCCAGATCTCTAGAACTGTTGCCCGGGCACTGCGACTTAATGAGGACCTCACAGAGGCAATCGGTCTGGGGCATGACCTTGGGCATTCGCCTTTCGGTCACATCGGGGAGGACGCCCTCGACAGGCTCCTCATGGCCAAATACGGATTCGGCTTTAGGCACTACGAGCACTCACTCCGCATCGTTGACCACATCGAGCGCGACGGCCAAGGACTGAACCTCTCTAACCCGGTTCGTGATGGGATCATTCATCACTCGGGGAGGGCTGACATGCCCCAAAGTCTCGAGGGGCGGATTGTGCGGATCGTTGATCGGGTTGCCTACCTCAACCACGACATTGATGATGCCCTCCGGGCCGGGGTCATCTCCATAGACGACCTACCAGTGGAGGCAATGGAAGGGCTCGGTGCAACCGGGGGCGATCGCATTGACTACTTGGTCCATGACCTCGTTGAGCACAGCGGCCAGGCCGGGGACATTGTCCAAGGCGAGGCCGCGGGTCTTGCGATGAACAACCTCAGAGAGTTCATGTTTGAGCGCGTCTACCTCGGTCCTGATGCACGTCGGGAACACGCTCGGATTGACATGGTCATCGGGACGCTCTTTCAGCACTTCACTGACAATCCTGGGGAGATACCCGAAGGGGTCTCACCCGAGGGTGCAACTGAGGGCGAGCGAGTGCGGGATTGGATCGCAGGCATGACCGATCGCTTCTCAGTTCGGATCTTTGAAGACATCGCTGTTCCGGCGGCCTTCTCACCGTGAGCCGCTATTCGGATGAGGACCGCGAGAAGGTCCGTGATGCCATCGACATGGTTGCGCTTGTGGAGACTCGCACCGAGCTGAAACGGGCCGGTGCAAACAGTTACTTCGGCCGCTGCCCATTTCATGACGAGCGCTCCGGGTCGTTCCACGTGCGCCCGCTTGAGAAGCACTACCACTGCTTCGGGTGTCAGGCCTCTGGAGACCCGTTCAAGTTTGTAATGGAGACAGAAGGCCTTGACTTTCGGGAATCAATCGAGCATCTAGCCGACCGGTTCGGAGTTCAGGTTGAGCCGATGGAAGAGGATGCTGGAGCAGCGGACAAGCGCAAGCGCCGCGATCGGCTTATCAGCCTCCTTGAGCGGACAACAACTTTCTACGAGAAGGTGCTTCAGGATGCGGGTGAGGCTTCCGCTGCCCGGGAGATGCTCACACAACGGGGTCTCAACGCGGAGACATTGGCTGCCTTCCGTGTTGGTTATTCCCCGAGTGCCTGGGACCGGGTCCTGATGGCCTCACGCGAGGCTGGGTTCAGCGAAGAGGAGCTGATGGCCGCTGGACTTGCCCAGAAGCAGCGCGGGAAGGACGGGATCTTCGACCGCTTCCGAGGTCGAATCATGTTCCCCCTTTCGGATCAGCGCGGTCGCGTACTTGGATTTGGAGCCCGTGCGATGCGGGACGAGCAGGGACCCAAGTACCTCAACAGCGCGGAGGGTGAGGTCTACCACAAGGGTCGTCAGCTATTTGGGCTTGACCTTGCGCGGGCCCCAGCAGCTAAGGCTGGGTCGATCGTTCTTGTCGAGGGCTACGTTGATGCTCTTGCGCTCCACCAAGCCGGCGTTGAGAATGTTGTTGCCCTAATGGGTACTGCGCTGACCGACGATCAGGCTGCTCAGCTTGAGCGAACAGCAAATGTTCTGCTCCTTGCACTCGATGCGGACAAGGCAGGCCAGAAGGCGATGCTGAGGGCTGGGGAGATTGCTTCGGGCCGGAGGTTGGAGCTGCGTGTCGTGGATATGCCGGCAGGTAAGGATCCAGGGGACCTCTTGAAGGAGGAAGGGGAGGAGCGCCTCCGTTCCCGCTTCCAGGTTTCCGAGCCGTTTGTTTCGTTCCGCATCAGGACAATTCTTGAGGCCGCTGATCTGACCGGAGCCGAGGGCAAGGATGCTGCCCTGGCCCTGATCCGTCCTGTTATCTCTGAGCAGCCACCAAGTGTGTTGCGGGAGGAGCTAGTCGCAAGAGTTGCCACTGAGCTTGGGTTATCGGGTGAGCTCGCGGCCGGCCTTGTTACTGCAGCGCCCGTGAAGTCGAGTTCTGGTCCTACGCAGTCCCAAGCGCGCGGCTCACAGCGCGCTCCTAGTCCGGTTGTGGAATCCCCAAGTCCCCACAACCGTGTGGCACAGACAGAGCGGGCATTCCTGGCAACCTGCCTTGCCGACCGGCACTCGGGGGGACTGAAGCTGAATGAGGTTGTCCCGGAGTCTCACTTCACGGGTCTTGTCGAACGTAAGGCCGCGGTTCATCTGAGAGATCACTTGGCTGACCCTCTCGCCGGCCTTGCTGGCGGTGATGATGACGAGCTTGGGAATGTGATCAGTGAACTGCTCGGGCGTTCAATGGAGCTTGAGGGCGGAGCTGCCGCGGTGGAACTTGAGTGGTTGCAGCTTGAGAAGCTCAGGGTTGAGCGCGAGATTGATCAAGCTCGCCGCACTAATCCTGGTGCTGCCGGCCCTCTGGCGCTTGAGCGAGAGGCGATCAGACGGGCACTTGACATTGCCTCTGAGGCCCTTGAGGACGAGTCCGAGGCACGCGAGGGATCACGCGGGGTTTGACGAGGCCGGCGGCGTTTGCCGCTGGTAGGTAAAGTCAGGTTTCCTTCCGGGGTAGCTCAATGGCAGAGCATTCGACTGTTAATCGAAGGGTTGTGGGTTCGAGTCCCACCCCCGGAGCTATTCGGCTGTAGCGACCAAGTCGCACTCAACCGTCACATTCCCTTGTTTGAGGGGTGTGGCGGTTTGTCGCGTCGGCCGATGTGAACTCTGGAAGCAACAAATGACCGCGGGCCGAAACGGTTTCCCCCGGGACGGGCGAGCGTTGCGGTTGTAAGTTTGAACGTGTAGGTTTTCGCGCATGATCAAGACTCGTCTCACCTACGCCAATGTCATGTCCGCGTTCGCAGTGTTTCTCGGCTTGGGTGGTGTGAGCTATGCGGCAGTTGCCATTCCCAACAACAGTGTTGGCAGCGCCCAGCTCAAGGATGGGCAAGTGATGGCAGCTGACCTGAACGAGGGAACACGCAATTCGCTCAAGAGTCAGATTGGCGCAAAGGGTCAGGATGGCGCGGCCGGCGGTAAGGGCGCCGATGGCTCGCAGGGAGCGAGGGGTGCCACTGGAAACTTCATTGGGAGTCTCCCCGCGGGTTCTAAGATCGTCAATGGCTATGTGATCGGCGCCCACTCCGACCTCCACGGCGCGGACCTCCACGGCATGGACCTCCATGGCCTCAACCTAAGTCACGCTACCCTGACTGGCGCTGATCTGAGGGGCGCCAATCTCCATGCCGCGAACCTAGCTGGAACTGACCTCCATGGCATGAACTTCACTGAGATGAACCTCTCGTCGGCGAACCTGAGTGGCGCGAACCTGAGTGGCGCAAACCTGCATAACGCGGACCTAGGTGGGTGTGACCTGACTTACTCCAACCTGAGTGGCGCGTACTGGCATGGCACGCTTCTAAATGATGCAAACCTGTTCGGTGCGACCGGCGTGTCACTCACGGACTTGATTAGTCCTGATTCCGGTGACATTGTTGGGGGTATTGGTGGCACGACCCTGCCCGACGGAACGCTCTACTAGTAGCTGTTCCCGGGTTGTCTAGCTGACGAGCCGGAATGCTGGTTGTTAGGTGGTTAGGTCGTGCCGGCAGCGCTTGCAGTAGCGGCTGTTGGCAAGGTGTGTGTTCAGCTCAGATCTTGAGGCTTCTGTTATCTCATTGTTCCGGTCATACGCCGGCGAGGGTGCCGTGGCCCTCCCGCTTCGATTTCTGTACCCGCATGCCGGGCACTTCCGTTTGAGTAGTTGCGCGCACCACCAGATGAACCAGAGGAGCAGAAGCACGTTGATGATTGCTGCGGCGTAGATCTCGTTGCGGAGTGTGTTCATTCCTCTGAGTCTAGGTGCCTGGGTTGGGGTCTCTGCATACGGGTTGGTTGTCAGCTCGGTTTGTGTCGTCAATAACCCCCGGATCCCTTGCGCAGGAGTCGGTCTAGAGGTTGAGGATCAGCTCTGCGGCGGTTGCCGTGCCGTCGTGCGCAGCGGCCCACGCAGCGGTCTGCTGGCAGCCCTCGCGCATTGAGCTGGAGTCGAGAGCACGCTCAACAGCTAGGCGAAGTGTCTTAGGTGACATGAGGCGGGCGGGGAGGCGTATCCCCAAGCCTGCGGAGTCAACTCGGGCGGCGTTTTCGTACTGATCACCAGCAAAGGGAATAACGACGGGAACAGCTCCTGCTTGGAGTGTCCGGGCAATTGTCCCGTGTCCTCCTTGGGAGACCACCACATCGCACTTGGGCATGGTTCGCGAGTAGGACAGCCATTCGACGAGCTTGGTGTTGTCCGGGACAGGCGGCGGGGAGTGAATCGGCCTCCGGTTCCATGTACTGATGATGCGGGCGTCGAGACCTCCCAACCCTTCGAGGGACGCTCGCAAGAGTGAATGGTCGGGATCCTGTGCTGTCGACGGGGCAACCATCACCAAGGGACCATCCCCTTCGGGGAGATCTACGTCAGGGCATTCTGGCTCCCAGAAGATTGGGCCTGTGACATGGAAGCGCTCGTCGAATGGTTCACCGCGCTCAAGCTGGGGGAGGGTGGCGACAATGACGAGCTGTTGAGACAGGGCTGAGTGGTGCCCCAGGCGCGGTCCCAGCCCAACTCGCCTTCGCAGCTCGTTGTATTCGCGTTCTCCTCGGTCAAGTCCGAAGCCAATCGGCTTAGACAGTCCCCACCACAGGAGGTTCCCAATGGGTGTTCTTGGCGTTGAGGCGCCTAGTCCATATGGCGGAACTCCTTTGGGTGTGACGGGGGAGACATGGGGGATGACTGTTGCTGTCGGAACCCCTTCTAGCTCTGCTGACAGGGTTGGAGCGAGGGTGAGGATGTCGTGGGCAACGACATCCGGCGCAAACCGCCTGATCCGAGGCCGGGTTGTTTCCATTGCAGCCGCAACTGCCGCGTATGGGGAGAGGGGAGCCTTCCTGTCTCCCACGGCTGGGAATTCGGGCGCTGGGAAGAACTCAACGCCCGAATTGGCTACCGCGCTTCTCCACGGTTCAGCTGTTTCCAGCGCCACGCTATGGCCCATGGCATCAAGTTTGAGTGCCAAAGCGATTGACGGGAACGCATGGCCCGGGTCGCCGAATGCGCTCAGAAAGACCCGGCGCACAGTCGGGCGGCCCTGACTCAGATCTCGTCGCGAAGTTCCGCGAGGATCCGCAACTGCGCAATGCGCTCGTCGCGAGTGAAAGTCACGGGGGTGATATTGAGCGTTCCCACGCCCGCTGCCTTGAAAGCGCGCATCCGGTCACGGACTGAGTCGCGCGTTCCGACCAGCGAGACAAGGTCAATCAGGTCATCCGGGATGGCCGCACAGGCTTCGTCCTTCTTGCCGTCTAGGTAGAGGTCCTGAATCTCCTTGGCAGCGGCCTCATAGCCGTAGCGCTGTACAAGGGCGTTGTAGAAGTTCTTGTCCCTGCTTCCCATCCCACCGACGTAGAGACCGATGAAGGGACGCATTACGTCGCGAGCTGCGGCCACGTCGTCAGTGACGAGGGTGTTGACGCTCGGCGCGATGTCGAAGCTTTCCAACGACCTGCCGGCCTTTGCGGCACCTGCATCAAGCATTGGTCGGAACTGATCAACGTGCTCCGGGCTGAAGAAGATAGGAAGCCAACCGTCCGCAATTTCAGCTACGAGCTCAACATTGTTGGGCCCAATTGCTGCGATGTAGATCGGGATGTTGTCCTGAACAGGCGCGATGGTGAGCTTGAGTGCCTTGCCTGGGCCGTCGGGCAGCGGAAGGTCGATGGTTTGACCGTGGTACTCAACGCGTTCCCGTGCAAGGGCCATGCGGATTACATCGACGTACTCTCGGGTGCGCTGCAGCTGTTTTGCGAATCTAACGCCATGCCAGCCTTCGCTGACCTGCGGGCCGGATGTTCCGAGGCCAAGGCGGAACCGGCCCCCTGAGATTTGGTCCAGCGTGGCAGAGGTCATTGCTGTCATCGCAGCTGTTCGCGCGGGAATCTGGAAGATCGCTGACCCGAGCTCAATCTTTGTGGTCTGTCCGGCGAGCCACCCTAGGACTGTTGCGGCATCGGACCCGTAGGCCTCTGCGGTCCAGACGACGGAGTAGTCGAGGCGCTCTGCCTCTTGGACGATTGCGAGTTGGTCCTCAGCTCCAAGGCCGAGACCCCAGTAACCAAGATTTACACCGAGATCCATGTCTGACTCCTTCTTGCTTAGAGGTCTTCGCCGGGACGCTGGAAAATGATTTCGGGAACGATGCACGCCGGCGACTGGTGGATCAGCATGCGAACGCCTGCAGCGATGTCATCTGGCGTGATCATCTCGTCGGCAGGAACCTGTCCCTTTGCAAAATCAGTCATTGGCGTGTCTACGAAGGCGGGGCAGAGGGCGGTTGACTTGATTCCCTCACCGGAGAGCTCCTTGTTCATAGCCTGTGTGAAGCCAACTACAGCGTGCTTGGTGGCTGAGTAGACCGAAAGCCAACCCTGCCCAAACTTGCCGCTGATGGATGAGGTGTTGACAACAAGGGCTGTCTTGTTCTCTGCTGCAGCTGCGCGCAGGAGGTCCACTGTCTCCCGGTAGAACAGGACGATGGCGCGGAAGTTAACGTCCATCTGCATGTCGATTGACTTTGTCGTGTAATCGCCTACTGGGGCTCCAACACCGACGCCAGCGTTGTTGATTAGTACGTCCAGGCGACCGTACTCTGCTCGGTGAGCGTCAACGACGCGCTTGATGTCGTCCTCGCTCTGCATGTCGGCTGCGACTGCAAGCACTTCGTAACCCTGTTCCCTCAGGCCGGCTGCTGCGGCTTCGAGCTTCTCTGGACGCCGTGCGGCCACTGTGAGGGAGTAACCCTCGCTGCCGAGCATGTTGGCGATCGCGAGCCCGATCCCACTTGATGCGCCTGTGATGAGTGCTGTCTTCTTGGCCATTTGTGTCTCCCCGATGGATGGTTGAGAGGGGCGTTGCGCACCCCGAGATGACGTAATCCAATCAGGCGCGCAACAATCACGCTGCCCCGGTAGCTCAGCGGTTAGAGCAACGGACTCATAATCCGGAGTGCGCCGGTTCGAATCCGGCCCGGGGCATTATGGCCGTCGCTGTCGTAGGTGCGAGCGTGTAGGTTCTCGCGCATGATCAAACCGCGTCTCACCTACGCCAATGCCATGTCCACCTTTGCAGTGTTTCTCGGCTTGGGTGGTGTGAGCTATGCGGCAGTTGCCATTC